>JAJDHV010000065.1 GCA_030266365.1 Synergistaceae bacterium OttesenSCG-928-I11
AAAAATCCGGTTCTTTGTTTTTTGATCTTACGATGACGGGTCCAGGGGCGGCACGCCCCTGGCGGGGTGTGGGGCGGAGCCCCACGATCCTAGGCCGTCTCGATCGTTTCACAGTCGTTGAATTTCGCGAATCGTTTCAGGCAGTTGTCCAGGGCGGTTTGCAGTTTTTGCGTCTGCTTCGTGTCGTTCTCGTACCAGACGTTTTTGACGACGAGCGTTTTGGTTTTTCGATCCACGACCGCCTCCACGCGGCCGGCGAATGTTTCGCCGCAGAGGAGCGGGAGCACGTAGTAGCCGAATTTCCGTTTGTGTGCGGGGGTATAGATTTCCCACATGTAGTCGAAGTCGAACAGGGCTTTGATGAGTTTCCGGTCCCACATCAGGTTGTCCAGCGGCGCGATGAGTTCGCAGCGGGGCTTGAGCCGCGGTTTTTTCAGAATTTCAGGGACGAGCGGCAGATCCTCGGAGCGGCAGTATAGGGGGCATTTTATGCCCTCGACCGCGACGGGGAAAATTTTTTCTTCAAGGAGTAGCTGGCGGAAAATTTCGTTGCGTTCGGGGGACTTCAGATCCCAGATGTGGAGCCACGCGTCCGACGGACGATCCCACAGAAGCCCGATCGCGCCGATTCGCCGCAGCACGCGCCATTTTCGATGTTCGAAGTCGTCCGGGAACGGCTCGGGTGTGTGCAATATTTCGGCTGGGATGTGTCGTTCGGCGATGTCGTAGTATTTGCGCGCGCCTTTCTTGTGGTGGACGACCAGCTCGCCGGTTGCGTACATGTGCTCCAGTGCGGCCCGGGATGCCTTGCTGCCGCTGCTCCAGTGGATGGGCGACCACCACTCGATTTCGCCGTCGAGTCGAATGTCGTCGGAGCAGACGACGCCGTTCGCTTCGATGTGCGTGCGAACCTGTTGTGTGAGGGTGCGCATCTCGGGGTATCGTTCGGCGTTTTGCCTGCTGATCTCGCGGTCCCGCTCGAAATATGGCCAGTCCTCCGTCGGAACGATCGAGAGGTTCTTGTCGGGGTAGTCGACGAGCGCCCGGTCGGTATAGAGCAATTCGTCCAGCATGGTTTTCGTGAAGCCTTGGACCCGCGATTGCAGCACCAGTTCGGAATTTTTTCCGCAGACGTCGATGGGGTCGTATTGGATGCACCCGACTTGCCGCGCGAACGCGAGCGCCCCCTGCTTGCCCGCGAAGCGGTGTTCCCCCAGCAGGCCGTGCTTCGAGAGCAAAAATTGCCGCGCCTGACGGACGGTCAGCGTGATTGGGCTTTCGTGCATCAAGGTGTCCCGGCAAGCCTTTCATGGTCCTTGACGAGCACGATCGCGCTGACCGGCAGGGCCGACTGCATCGACTCCCTGATTTTTTCCGGGTGGTTCCGGTTCATTGCTTTCTTCCCCTTCGAAAGAAGATCGTTTCAGCAATTCTAATGCATTACCCCCTTGCGCGCCATCCCGCCCGAGCGTTGGACCAAATCCGCAGAAAATTTTCCTCTCGCCTAAATCAGTAGAAATTCTTTCGTGTGACATGCTTTTTGTCGCGTTTTGCCGTATGCATTTCAAAGTTTCGTTGTATAATCACGCTACAATCACAAAATTTTTCTTATGGAGGTGCGTGGTCATGGCGGGTATGGCCGACGTAGGGCGGCGGAGGTGTGCGGTCTTCGCGCTGGTTTTTTTTCTGGCGCAGGCGTTTGGATTGATCGGTTCCCCGGACGGGTGGCTCGCGTTCGCCCCCGGCTCGGCGGAGGCGGCGGAGAAGTGGACGGGCGGTATGGCGAGCGGGTTCGCCGGCGGCAGCGGGACGGAGACCGACCCGTACCGGATCGCGTCTGCGGATCAGTTGGCATATCTCGCGAAGCTGGTGAACAAGTCTGATGATAAATACGTAACAAAACACTACAAGCTGACCGCCGACATCGACCTCGGCAGCGATCTGGCGCATCAGTGGACCCCGATCGGGGGCGATAGCAGTCCCTTCAAGGGCACGTTCGACGGCGACGGTCATGTCGTAACGGGCATGAGGATCGTCAGCGACGATTATACGTACAAACAGGCAGGCTTATTCGGATTCGTGAACGATACAAATGCTGCCATAGAGAACGTTTCGGTGGAGGACTTTGTCGTCAGCGTGGACAAAAAAACTGCGTATATCGATGCTGGGGGCCTCGTTGGGCATTTCAACGGCGAGACGATCCACCGTGCTCACGCAAACGGCATTGTCTATTCTTCTTCTTCACAAAATGCTTCGAACGCCGGCGGCCTCGTCGGGAATTTTTCCGGCACACTCACCTCCTCGTCCGCGAGCGGAGCGGTCTCTTCTTCTTCTTCTTTTTTTTCGAACGCCGGCGGCCTCGTCGGGTATTTTTCCGGCACACTCACCTCCTCGTCCGCGAGTGGAGCGGTCTCTTCTTCTTCTTCTTCTTCGAACGCCGGCGGCCTCGTCGGGAATTTTTCCGGCACACTCACCTCCTCGTCCGCAAGCGGAGCGGTCTTTTCTTCTTCTTCTGTTCAGCCGAACGCCGGCGGCCTCGTCGGGAATTTTTCCGGCACACTCACAACCTCGTATGCGAGCGGAGCCGTCTCCTCTTACTCTTCTTCTGTTACTTATAATGCGATCACTGGCGGCCTCGTTGGGCGTTTTTCCGGCACACTCACAACCTCACACGCAAGCGGGGTTGTCTTATCTTCTGCTGTTTCTGGTGTGTCAGGTGGTGGTCTTGTTGGGATGTCGGGTGGCAATATTATCGACACGTACGCGACCGGTTTTGTAGAGGCGATAGCCGGCGATAAAACCAAGGCGCTTATTGGCGGTCTCGCAGGATATCTCTCAGGCATTCCCGCGAAGATCAAGACGAGCTACACGTGGGGCGCGGTCAGCGCGGACACGGAAGTGGTTAGCGGCGGCTTGGTTGGGCAGGTTGGCGAGTCCGTTCGCGCGGAAAATATTCTAAGCAACGACTGGCGGCGGGACGCCTCGACCGGCGTGAACGCCACGCTGAACGTGGGCATCGGTAGTGACGATGCAAATCCGGCGGTCGAGCAGACGACCCACGCGAAGAGCCTCGACGTGTCGCAGTTCGGGGTGGCAAGCCGGGATCACTTCGAGACCGCACAGGGCTGGGACTTTATCAATACGTGGTGTTACACGTCCCTCGACAACGGTGCCCGCCCGCACCTGCTGGCGTTCTTCGACCCGAGCGACACGAGCCTCATCAGCCCGGATTTCGTCCGTCTCACGCCGAACGCCGTGAGGATCTCCGCCGGAGAGACGAAATATGTACATTTGATCGCAGCCGGCTGGGAGAAGTCGGCGGATTTGGCATTCACCCCATCCACCTTCAACGGCGTGACGATATCGCAGCACGGCACGTCGCCGGACGTGATCGTCATCTCGGCGGACGATACTCTTTATTCAGATTCGACAGAGGTCTCGGTCGACTTCAAAGTGGTAGGGTACCAGCAGAAAAAGAAGGGTTTTGTCCTCAAAGTGATCGGCGATGATTACGCCAGCGCGGATATCCTCGCCATCTCCGCCGACATCGGCGGCACGGCGTACGAGTGGCAGCGGCAGAACGACGGCACGACGTGGGCGCTCTCCGGCTTGCCGTACGACGCCGACCTCTCTGCCGTCGACCTGAACGTCTCCGTCTACCCCGGCGCGTCGCACACGAATACGAAGGGCGCCAATCTGAACGGCAATTTCGATATCACTGTCACCGCCCCCGACGGGGGGACGACGAGAACGTACACGGTGGTGACGAGCCGCGAGACGCCGCCGGTGATCCCGACGAAGATCGTGGACGACGACCCGTCGCACGCTGCGGCGTCGCTCGACGAACGGGCTGACGGCACGTACGGCGTGAACATCCTCGTGCGCTTCGACGACTCGTTCGACCACCCATCGAAGATCGATACGGCGTACGTCGACGCGGTGAGCATGTCGATCACCGCCCTCCGCTGGATCGACGACGAGCTCAGCTCGCGCGACATCACGGTGCGCGCCGCGTCGCAGTATGCGCTGAACATGACCGGCACGGCACCGGACGAGGCGGCGCTCGTCGATGCAACACTGACGAAACTGACGGTGCGCAAGTATAACGACACCGCGACCTACACGCAGACGCTCGACATGAAACTGTCGGACATCCCCGGCGGCAAACCGGGCGCCCCCTACGTTCCGCCGATATCGCCCGATTTTCCCGGCGGCGACGGAGTAGGCTGCGCCACCGGCGCGGGGATCGCGGTGTTTTTTGCCCTGCTTGCGTTGGCGGCGCTGCGCAGGAAAAAATAAAACACCGCATGACGGTGTGAAGGTGCGGCAAAAAATTTCCGCGCGGTGTTTTCAACCGTGCGGAAATTTTTTTGCGGTCAAGACAAAATTGAACCGAGAAAAACTAAACAAAAATATTGATTTAGATTATTCTCGGTATTATAATGTGGCCATAAAAGGTACGCCGGTCCGTTCGGCGAAACGACGCCGGATATGTCGGGACCTAAAAATCGGGAGGGATTTGCAATGGCATTCAATCTGCACGGACGTCACTTTCTCACGCTCAAGGACTTTACTCCGCAGGAGATCGAGTTTCTTCTCGACCTGTCGGCCGATCTGAAAGCCAAGAAACGCACTCGCACGCAGTACCCGCTGCTGAAAGGGCGCAACATCGCACTCATTTTCGAGAAGCCGTCCACACGCACGCGCTGCGCGTTCACCGTCGCCGCCATCGACGAAGGCGCACACCCCGAGTACCTGAGCAAGAACGACATCCACCTCGGCGCCAAAGAGGACACGAAGGACACGGCCCGCGTCCTGGGCCGCATGTTCGACGGCATCCAGTTCCGCGGTTTCGCGCACTCTACGGTCGAGGAGCTCGCCAAGTACGCGGGCGTCCCCGTCTGGAACGGCCTCACCGACCAGTTCCACCCGACGCAGATTCTGGCGGACATGCTGACGGTGAAGGAACATCTCGGCAGCCTCAAGGGCCGCAAGTTCGTCTTCATCGGCGACGCGCGCAACAACATGGGCAATTCGCTCATGATCGGCTGCGCCAAGCTCGGCCTGCACTACGTCGGCTGCGCGCCGAAGGCCCTCGACCCCGATCCCAAGCTCGTGGCCGAGTGCAAGAAGATGGCCGAGCAGTATCAGACGGGTGCGACGATCTCCCTCATCTCCGATCCGAAAAAGGCCGTCAAGGACGCGGACGTCATCTACACGGACGTCTGGTACTCGATGGGCGAGGAGGACAAGGCCGCCGAGCGCAAGAAGATGCTCAAACCCTATCAGGTGAACATGGACCTCTTCAAGGCGACCGGCAACAAGGAGACAATCTTCATGCACTGCCTGCCCGCGGTCAAGGGCAACGAGGTCACGGACGACGTCTTCGAGCACCCGCGCTCCGTCGTGTTCGACGAGGCCGAGAACCGGATGCACACGATCAAGGCCGTCATGGTCGCGACGATAGGAGACATTTAAGATTTTTTGATTTCGATAAGATGACAAAAAGCAGCCTTGCATATTGCAAGGCTGCTTTTTCATGTTTCGCACTGGTTAATTTACCGATGCTGTAGTATCATGGACAACTATGAAAAGAAACCGTGTATGGAAGGGGTGCCGCGATGAGGATCAGGCTGGATGACGAGGAGCTCGTCCTGGACGACGATATCGTCGAGGAGGGGAAAGAGGAAATATACGAGGAAGTCAAGCGGATCGCGTCGACCCGCGGCAGGGTCATAACCGGTACGGTGTTGGACGGTGAGCCGATCGACGACATCGACGTCTTTCTCTCGATTTCGAGCGGCCAGGACATCCAGTTCATCTCGCAGTCGGTTCGTGCGCTCGTGATCGACTCGCTGGCGGAGGGCGCGAAGTACCTGCCGACGCTTTTGGGCGGTCTTGGGAACGTCGCCACCAGGTTCGAGGCGGGCGACGACAAAGAGGCGCAGGGCATGTTGGTGACCGCGATCGAGGGGATCAACTGGCTCTTCGGCGTATTCGAGCGGAGTTGCGGGCTGCTCGGCATCACGGCAGAAAGCCTCGTCTCGGGCGATTTCGGCAAGGACTCCGGGAACATCAAGCAGGTTCTGGACGAAATGACCTCCGCCATGGAGGGCGGAAAAAACCTCAAAATCGCGTTCGTGATCCGGGATCGCCTCATCCCCGCCATGGAGTGTTTCGCCATGTACTGGGACGAGGTTGCGCGCACTCTGGAGGCCCCATTGCATTAGCGCGTTCCGCATGCTGCGCGCCAAGCAAAGTCTTCTCGCGCCCATCGGCGGAGAGGAGGACGTCGTTTGTCTTTAAAAAAAGGTCTGTCCATTTTCCTGCTCTTGAGTGTCATCGTTAGCGGGGCGATCCTCTTTTTCAGTTTAGACAAGACCTCGTTGGAACTCTTTCGGCAGGCGGACTTCCGGATTCTGGGGTTCGCCATGTTTCTTGTCGTGTGCGTATGGCTGCTCGACGCGCTCAAGGTGGCGACGCTGACGCGCGCGGCGGGCGAGCACATTCCGTACACACTCGCCATCGAGCTGACCTGGATCAACTACTTCGGGGCCGCGCTCACGCCGATGCAGAGCGGCGGCGGTCCCTTTCAGATGTATCTCATGTACAAGCACGGGATCAGCGTCGGCAAGACCGTGGCGATCACGCTCGTGCGAACGTTTTTGACCATGCTGATTTTGGGCCTCACCGTCCCGTTCGCATGTCTGCTGAAAAACGAGATCCCCGAGATCAGCTGGGGGATGAAGGGGTTTCTCTTCTACGTCGTCATCTTCATCGTCGTCGCATGGTTCTGTATCATCACGAGCCTCGTCCGCCCCAAGATCATCAAGCGTTTTTTCGGGATCGTCATCATGGGGCTCAAAAAACTCGGCGTTCTCAAACCGGAGCGCGTCATCGCCATCCTCAAGCGGACGAGCCGTGAGATCGACGCGTACAACCAGAACATCTGGGCCTTTCTCACAACAGGCCGGCGCGATTTTTTCTTCGCTTCGATCTGCGCCGTCATCCAGATGCTGACCTACCTCTCCGTCATGCCGTGCATGATCTGGGCGATGGGGATCGAGGTCGCCTATGTGGAGTGCGTCCTGCTTCAGGCGCTCTTCATCTTTCTTCTGTATTTCATGCCGACGCCGGGCGGCAGCGGTGCCGCCGAGGGCGGGGCCGCGCTCGTCTTCAGCGTCTTCGTGCCGTGGAACGTCGCGGGGATGCTGGGCGTCGGGTGGCGTTTCCTCACCGAGCACACGGGAATCGTCCTTGGGACGGTCGTCGCGCTCAAACTGATCGGCTGGAGCATCGCCAACCAGATCGTCACGA
>JAJDHV010000066.1 GCA_030266365.1 Synergistaceae bacterium OttesenSCG-928-I11
TCGAGCACGCACACGAACTCGGCATGGCGACGATCCTCTGGTGCTATCTGCGCAACAACGCCTTCAGCACACCGGAGAAGGACTATCACCTTGCGGCCGACCTCACGGGCCAGGCAAACCACCTGGGCGTGACGATCGAGGCCGACTTCATCAAACAGAAATTGCCGGAGAACAACGGCGGCTTCACGGCGCTCAAATTCGGCAAGTCGGCCTCCGCGATGTACGAGACGCTCTGTTCCGACCATCCGATCGACCTCACGCGCTATCAATTGCTCAACTGCTACGCCGGCAGGGTCGGGCTCATCAACTCCGGCGGCGCGTCGGGCAAAAACGATCTCGCCGAAGCCGTATACACCGCCGTCGTCAACAAGCGGGCGGGCGGAAGCGGCCTCATCTTGGGAAGAAAAGCGTTCCAGAAACCGTTCGACCAGGGCGTCGAACTGATCCGCGCCGTGCAGTCCGTCTATCTGGACGAGACGATCACGATCGCATAACCCTCGGGACCTCCAAATACGACGAGAGCCGGGACGCGCAAAGCGCACCCCGGCTCTCGTTTTTCCCATATTCGGCTCGTTCTTCGGGCTACGGCGTCAAGGCGTCGGCGAAATTTCGCCAGAATGCGTCGTTGTCGCGCAAATCCTCACCGCAAACCTCGACGATCGCCTCCGTGTCCGCCTTGACCTGCCGGGTCAAGGCCTCCGGTGTTTCGAAACGGATTTCGTCCCGGATCCGCTCGACCAGAAACACGACGATCTCGCTGCCGTAGAGGTCGCCCCGATAGTTCACGAGGTTCACTTCGAAGCGCGTCGTCCGGACGTCATCAAAGGTGGGGTTGTCGCCGACGTTCGCCGCACCGATGTGCCACGCCCCGTTCGCGCGGACGATCGTCGCGTATACGCCTTGCAGCAGGTCGACCTTTTCCGGCGGAATTTCGATGTTGGCGGTCGGGAAACCGAGTTTGCGTCCCCGCTCGTTTCCGTGAATGACGCGGCTCGCGCAAAAATACGGATAACCAAGCAACTCGCGCGCATAGCGCATATCTCCAACGGACAACGCGTTTCGCACCGTCGTACTGCAAATCGGAACGCCCGCTTCCGTCGTCCGGATCGGGACGATGTCGACCACCCAGCCCCTCTCCGCACCGGCACGCATGAGAAAATCGGTTGTTCCCTGCCGGTCCTTGCCGAAACGAAAATCACACCCGACGACGATTCCGTCGACCTCCAAAACATCCGCCGCATAGTCGAGGAAGGCATCCGGTGTCATCGCGGCAATCTCCTCGGTAAAATCGATCTGCCGAACGGTCGGAATGCGGAAATATCTTTCAAGGATCGCCTGCTCTCTGTTGGTGAAAAGCGAGCGCACGCCCTTGCGGCCCAGCACACTGCCCTTCTCCCGCGAGAAGGTGACGACGCCCCATTCACATCCAAGCTTCTCCGCGTGCCTTGCTGCCGCCGCGAGAAGCGTCTGGTGTCCTTTATGAAAACCGTCGAAAGCCCCAAACGCCGCAATCATTCCGACACATTCTCCCCGTTCCGTTGGATGTTCGTCTCCGGCACGACGAATACTTCATCGGCATCGCGATCAAGGCGACCGATCGTAAAAAGTCTCTCCGTGTCCACCGCCACGACATCGTCCGGCGGAAATTGCCCCAGCGAGATACGCCTTGCCGATGCAAGAGGCATACGCACCCCGTTGCGCAGTCGTTCCGCATCGACGGAATCCGCCGCATAACAGGGAAGAAGCTGTGCAATGGCATCAATGGAAAGAATCGACGCAACCAGGCGGTCCCGGTCGAAGGAAAAATCTTCCGGGGGCACGATCGCGTCTTCCAGAGAAAAACATCCGACGCGCTCGCGGCGAAGCGCCGCAACGTGCGCTCCGCAACCCAATAGGCGACCGAGGTCTCGGACGATGCTCCGCACATACGTCCCCTTCCCGCACGTGACGAGCATTTCGAAGATACCGTCCCGCGAAATCGGAGAGAGGCGTTTGATACCCGTCACGAGGACCGGGCGAGGTTGAATATTCGGGTCGCCGCCGCTGCGATAAATCTCGTGTGCACGGCGTCCGTCGATATGCACAGCGGAAATTTTCGGCGGCGTTTGGAGACGCCACCCGAGAAAAGAAAAGAAATGCGAGTCAATGGCGCGTTCCGTCACACTGTCCCAACCAGACGTATGCGTCGTCTCGCCCGTGTAGTCGCACGTCGTCGTCTCGAGGCCGAGGCGAATGGCGACTCGGTAAATCTTTCGCATCCCCATCACGAGGTTGCTGAGGCGCGTCGCGCCAGCGACCAGAAGGACGAGGAGACCGGAGGCGGAGGAGTCGAGGGTGCCGCCGTGACCGACTTTTACATCGCGCCCCAGCGCCTTGCGCACCCGGTCCACACAGTATGAGCTGCGCGCACCGATCGGTTTATCGAGAATCAGAAATCCCGGCTTCAATACGCTCTTCCATCTCCCGTTTCATCATCGCCAACGCAGAGCCAATCGGTTCATGAATCGTGCAGCCCGCTGCAAGATCGTGCCCCCCTCCCCCGAAATGCGACGCGATTACTCTTGCGTTGTACGGAGCGCGCGCCCGAACCGAGAAACGCGTCCCGCCTTCCACCTCGGTGCCCAACGTGCAGAGACGGACCCCTTTGATCCGCAGCAGGTAATTGACGAGATTCTCCGTATCTTCTCGCGTCGTGCCGGTTGCGTCGAAGTCGCTATCTGCAAGCCACATTATTGCGGCAAGCCCTCCACAAAATACTTCGGCCTTCGAGAAGGCGCGCCCCCACAAACGCAGCGTATTGCTCGTCAGGTTGGCGTTCAATTTTTCCGTAATTTCACTCGGAGAGACGCCTGCTTTGAGAAGCATGATGGCGCACATATGGCTCTTCACCGACGTCGACGCGAAGCTAAAACGCCCGTTGTCCGTGACCATTGCAACGTACAGCGCGTCCGCCTCCCGTTTTTCGATCCCCCACGGGGATGACGAAAGCAGTTCCGCGACGATCTCGCCCGTCGAGGAAGCGTCCGCCTCGAGCAGGTTGAGCGCCCCGTACATTTCATTGTCGATGTGGTGGTCGATATTGACGATCGTGTGTCGAGGCAACTCTTTCTCCAGCCCCGGCACCGAGCGCTCGATTTTGCTCGTATCGAGACAGACGATCAGCGAATCTTCGAGTGGAAAATCGGGCGGAATGCAGTCCAGAACGCGAAGTTCCAAACCGTCATAAAGAAAGGAATATTTTTCCGGATAAGGGTCAGGGCATCCCAGTATGACTCGTTTCGAGAGCCGTTTACCCACATTTGCAAGTCCGACGGCGCTGCCGATCGTATCGCCGTCTGGTTTTTCGTGCGAAAGAACGAGCCAGTTGGCGGCGCTCGATAGAAGTTCCACAATACGATGTTTCATGTCCGACACGGTATCCGTCGCCTCTTCCGGACGGCTACTCGGTAGCGCGTCCGGCCCCGTCTTCTTTCATGACGCGGTCGATCAGTTCGTCGATCGATCGCGCCTTCTTCTCGGAGTCGTCGTACAAGAACCGCAACTCCGGGATCTGCCGAATATGCATCTCCTTGCCGAGAGCGCTTCTGATCTGCCCTCTCACGACCTCGAGCGCCGCCAGAACCTGCGCTTTTTTCGACTCGTCGATCAGCGTGAAATAGACCTTGGCGTGCCCGAGATCCTTCGACGTGTCGACGTGGGTCAATATGGCCTGCGACGCAAGGTCGTTCTTCACCCTTGTGGCAAGCATTTCGGCGATGAGCCGCAAGAATTCCTTGTTCAGTCTGTCGATTCTATAGGTCACCATATGCAAAAACCTCCCGCGCAACCTGCAACGGTTCGAACTCGCCGTCGTCTTCGAGGCGACTCAAAAGCGAACAGATGTGGTCGACGCGCGTCTCCATCTCCTGTGCGGACGAGCCGATGCACGAAACCGCGAGATCTGCCTTGTCCCAGGTGTTGTCCGGGCCGAGATCCGCCACGGACGCATTGAAGTGACTCTTCATCCGGTCGAGGACGGAGCGAACGACCTGTCTCCTGTCCTTCAGACTCCCGGCGCCGTAAATCCGGATCGAGAACATCACGACGCCGATCCAGAGTTTCATACCCACAGTGCGCTAAATGTCGAGCGTCTTCTTCTCCGACAGAATCTCATACGCTTCGACGACGTCGCCCTCGCGGAAATCCTGGAAACCGGAGAAGCTGAGTCCGCACTCGTTGCCGGCGGCGATTTCGCGCACTTCTTCCTTGAAATGGCGCAGGCTAGAAAGCGACCCGTCCCAGATCACGACGCCCTCGCGAACGACGCGCACCTTCGTGTTCCTTCGAATCGATCCTTCCTGCACGAAGCAACCGGCGATCCTGCCAATCTTCGGCACCTTGAAGATGGCGCGAATTTCAGCCTGTCCGACGATGTTCTCTCGGAGTGTCGGCGCGAGCATTCCCTCGAGCGCCGCCTTGACGTCCTCCTGCATATCGTAGATGACGCGATAGAGGCGAATCTGCACGTTCTCCGACTCGCTGAGCTTCTTGGCGTTCGCGTCCGGGCGGACGTTGAAACCGATGATGATCGCGTTCGACACCGAAGCAAGCGTCACGTCGCTCTCGGAAATCCTGCCAACGCCCTCGTGGACGATGTTGATGCGAACTTCGTCCGTACTCATCTTCATCAATGTTGAGTGGAACGCTTCGAGCGAACCCTGCACATCACACTTGAGAACGACGTTCAACTGCGGGATGTCCTCGGACTGCATCTGATCGTAAAGTTCCTCGAGCGTCAACTTGCCGCGCGACTTCGGGCCCTCCGTGTCGCGCTTCGCGGCGTCGCCGACGGCGTCGCGCGCCTCACGCTCAGTCGCTGCGATGTGGAAAACCTCACCTGGTATGGGGACGTTCTCGAGACCCAGAATCTCGACCGGGGTGCTCGGCCCGGCGGAATCGACGGGTTTGCCCGTGTCGTCAAGCATCGCGCGGATCTTACCCCACGAGGTCTGCGTCACGATGATCATGCCACGCCGCAATGTACCCTGTTGAACGATGATCGTCGCAACCGGCCCCTTGCCCTTATCCAAATTCGCCTCGACGACGATGCCTTCTGCCGGAACGGAGTCGGAGGCTTTGAGTTCCGCCATTTCCGCGACGAGAAGCACCATTTCGAGCAGTTGGTCGATTCCAGTGCCAGGTTTCGCTGCAACGTCGACCATGACCGTGTCGCCACCCCATTCTTCGGGGGCGAGGCCGTAATCGGAGAGCTGTTGACGAACGCGCTCCGGCTTGGCGTCCGGTTTGTCGATTTTGTTGACCGCGACGATGATCGGAACGCCCGCCGCCTTCGCGTGGTTCATGGCCTCGAGCGTCTGCGGCTTTACGCCGTCGTCGGCGGCAACGACGAGAATCGCGATGTCCGTGACGCCGGCGCCGCGCGCGCGCATCGCCGTAAACGCCTCGTGACCCGGTGTGTCGAGAAAGACGATTTCGTTTCCGTTGTAGTTGACCTTATACGCGCCGATGTGTTGGGTGATGCCGCCCGCTTCCCCCTCGGTGACGCGCGTTTTTCGGATGAAATCGAGCAGCGTCGTCTTTCCGTGGTCGACATGTCCCATGACGGTCACGATCGGGGGCCTCGGTTTGGCGTCGGGGGCGCTCACCTCCGCGACATGGCGTGCGACCTTCACCTCGGGTTCTGCCTTCTTGTCGGATTTCCCCTTTTTGCCGGAATCCGGTTTTTCCCCGGCTTTTTCTGGCTCAGCCGAACCCTTGGAGTCGTCCGCATATACGATCTCCACATCGAACGCGATGCTTAGTACGGTCAGGATGTCCTCCGTTGGAACGCTGTTCGCGGGAACCATAAAACCTTCTTCAATCAGAATCTTGACAACGTCCGCGGGGGCTTTCCCCAACTTTTTCGCGATGTCGCCAACCGTTGCCCTGGGATCGATTTCAATTCGCGCAGGCGCTTTCTTCTCTTCGTTTTCCGGAGCGGGTGCGGCGGACGCGACTTCCGTTTTGGCGTTGCCTTCCTGCTTGAGCGCATTTTCAACGAGGGCCGCCGTTTCCATGTCGATTGAGCTCATATGTGATTTTACCTCGACCCCAAGGTCTTTCAGCAACGCGACCAGTTCGGCGTTGCTCTTTCCTAAAAGTTTTGCAAGTTCGTACACTCGTATTTTATTCATTGATGCACGCCCCCTGTTCTAAAAGTTCGGCAATTTTTTTCGCAAATCCGGAGTCCGAAGGCAGGGCGAGAATCTGCGCGCTGCTGACGCCCACCGCGTTACCCAGTTCCTCTCTCGTGACGCCCGGTATAATATGGTGTGTATGGCCGCCGGTGGACACTCGATGCTCGATTTTTCGCAGCACCGCATCCGCGCAATCCTCGGTCGTGAGAAACGTGATACCGCGCACCCTCAATGTCAGCGCCCTGTCCTGACCGACCTCCAAAGAACCGCTCTTCCTCGCGAGCCCGAGCATTTGCAGCACACGGGCGATTCTAAGGGCCGGCATCGTCACGGCATAACGCCTCCAATCGCTCGTACACGTCCTTCTCCACGGGATGTTTCAACGCGCGGGAGAGGGCGTTTTTCTTCTTCGCAAGCTGCACGCACGCAAGGTCGGCGCAGACGTACGCGCCGCGTCCCGGCGCCTTGCCGGAGACGGAGATCTGCACGGTCCCATCGGGCGAGCGAACGATGCGCAGGAGGTTCGCCTTGGCATCCTCCCTGCCACATCCGACGCAACGTCTTGGACGTTTTCTCGGGCTTCTCGGTTGTGTTCCGGCCTGTCCCATTCCACGCACCATCAGTTTTTCGGCAGATCCTCCCACAACGATTCTCCGGACTCCTTGATGATATCCTCGAAGAGGTCCTGCATCGTGGGCAGGCGTTCCGGTTCGATTACCTTGATGTCGATCTTCCAGCCCGTCAGGCGCGCCGCAAGACGGACGTTCTGTCCGGCCTTCCCGATCGCGAGCGACAACTGATCCTGACGCACGTACACGCGCAGGGAGTGCTCTTGATCGAGAATCGGCTCGATCTTGGCGACT
>JAJDHV010000067.1 GCA_030266365.1 Synergistaceae bacterium OttesenSCG-928-I11
CGTAAAACCGGATAAACAGACGAAACCGCCCGGCCTCCATCACGAAAGCCGGGCGGTTTTTCATGTCGTGATATAATCCCCGCGAGGCCCCGGACAAATTCGGGGCGCTTGGGAGGTCGCCCCACGGAAGCGAAAGCGGAAGGGGGTGATTTCGTGAGCAAAAAGCGCAAAAGAAAAAAGAGCCGCTGCTGCGTGGCGACTCTTTTTTCCAGGCTTATCAAAGCCCTAATGCGTTATTGTGGATGCTAATCCGGGTGTAAGCCCCGGTTGAGCACCACCTCAACCGGGCATCCCCTCGCCGGGGCCTCGCTTATTCTAACACACAACCGCCCTTCGGTCGAGCCCGGCCGGAGGGCGGTTGTCCATGCTCTTCCTGCGCTCACATCGTGTCGACGATCGGGGCGACAAAGGACGTCGTGGCGAACGAGTCCCAGGGGAAGAGGACCCAGGTGTCCTGGCTGAACTCGGTGATGAACGTGTCGACGAGGGGGCGGCCCTCCGGTTTGGCATAGACCGTCGCGAAGTGGATGCCGGGGAACATGCCGCGCACCGCGTTCGCCGTGCGGCCGGTGTCGACGAGGTCGTCGACGATCAACCACGTCTCGTCCATGTCGGCGAGGTCGGGGCGCTTCAGGATATCGACGCTGTCGCCCTGGTTGCGCAGCGTGTAGCTCGAGATGCAGACCGTGTCGACGACGCGGATGTCCAGCTCGCGCGCGACGATCGCCGCCGGCACGAGGCCGCCGCGCGCGATCGCGACGATCCTGGTCCAGTCCTTGCGCACGGAGAGCAGCTTCCACGCCAGCGCGCGGCAATCGTTCTGCAACTGCTCCCACGTGATGGACAACGTTTTGTGATAGCGTTCGGTGGTGTCGGTCATCGTATTCTCCTGGCCCTGCGGGGCGGTGATATCGGAATCGTCTCACAATTATACATGAGTCGCGCGCCATTTTTCTCCCCCGAAGAGGTACAATAGAATCAAACCGAAGCGCGGAGGCGGATACATGGTGGAAGAAAAAAAATTCGACACGGCGAACCACCCGCTCGCGACGGGGAGCGTGGGGCGTCTGTTGTTGCGTTTCGCGATCCCGAGCATCGTCTCGATGGTCGTCGGCGCGCTCTACAACATCGTGGATCAGATCTTCATCGGGCGCGGCGTCGGCATGCTCGGCAACGCCGCGACGAACGTCTCGTTCCCGCTGGTCGCCATCTGCATGTCCTGCGCCCTGCTGCTGGGCATCGGCGGCGCGTCGAACTTCAACCTCGAGCTGGGGCGCGGCAACCGCGAAAAGGCGGGCGGCATCGTGGCGAACGCCATCACGTTCGCCGCGATCTCGGGCGTCGTCATCATGACGGCAATCCGCCTGTGCCTCGAGCCGCTGCTCGTCGCCTTCGCCGCGACGCCGGAGGTGCTCCCCTACGCCATCACCTACACCGGCATCACGTCGCTGGGCATGCCGTTTCTGATCATGACCGTCTCCGGATCGCACCTCATCCGCGCGGACGGCAGTCCCCGCTACTCCATGGTCTGCAACCTCACCGGCGCGATTTTGAACACGATCCTCGACCCGATCTTCATCTTCCAACTCGACATGGGCATCGCGGGCGCGGCGTGGGCAACCGTGATCTCGCAGGCGGTGTCGTGGGTGCTCGTCGTGCGCTACCTCGTGCGATTTCGCAGCGTCCCGCTCATCAAGCCCTACTTCCGCCCGCGACTCGCGCGGCTGCGGGCCATCGCGGCGCTCGGCGCGGCCGCCTGCTTCAACCAGCTCTCGATGATGGCGGTCCAGGTCACGATGAACAACACGCTCACACACTACGGCGCGCTCTCCGTCTACGGCAGCAACATCCCGCTGGCGGCGAGCGGCATCATCGCGAAGGTCAACATGATCTTCATCTCGATCGTCATCGGCCTCGGGCAGGGAGGGCAGCCGATCATCGGCTTCAACTACGGGGCGGGCAACTACGCGCGCGTGCGGCGGACGTTCCGCTTCACGCTCTCCATCGCGTGCGTGCTCTCCCTCTGCGCGTTCGCGGCGTTCCAGCTCTTTCCGCGCGAGATCATCGGCCTCTTCGGGAGCGGAACGGAGGACTACTATCGCTTCGTCGAGCGCTACTTCCGCATCTTTCTCCTCATGACCTGCATCAACGGTATCCAGCCGGTGACGGCGAATTTTTTCACGTCCATCGGCAAGGCGATGCGCGGATTTTTCATCTCGCTCACGCGGCAGATCCTCTTTCTGCTGCCGCTGATCGTCGTCTTTCCGCGGTTCTGGGGCATCGACGGCATCATGTACGCGGGCCCCGTCGCGGACACGGCGGCGGCGCTGCTGGCGGCGTTCTTCATCGTGCGCGAGATGCGCGACATGAAAAACCTCGAGACGCTCTCCGCGATCCGGGGGGGAGGAGCCTAGCATCCTTTGGCGTCCTGCTGTTATAATCTCGATATGTTTATTTTGTCACTTAGGAGGCCGTCCGACGAGATGACGCACTTATCACGACCGATATCGATCCCGGCGCTCGCGCTGCTGCTCGTTGCGCTCTTCTGCGCTTCGGCGTGCGCCGCGACCGGCAGCGCCAACCTCACCGCCGACACGATGCAGTACAACCCCGACACCGGGGAGATTCACGCGCGCGGCGACGTCCACCTCTTCCGCTCTGACGGCGAGCTGTTCGGCGACGTCGGGCAGGGCAACGCGAACGGGCGCGACTTCGAGATGCGGGGCAATGTGCGCGGCACCTTCACCGAGGACAACCTCGACATCGTCTGCGCCTACATCCGCCTGTCGAGCGAGGGGACGGATCCCGTGCGGCGGACGATCACGGCTTCGGGCGACGTCGTCCTGACGAGGGACGAGGACCGGATCACGGCGGGCTACCTCTCCTGGTCGATGGATCGCGAAGGCTACACGGCGCGCGGCGACGTCCTCGGCAACTTCCGCTCCTACTGCATCGACGCGGACGAGGTCGTGCGCGACGGCGACGACTTTTCCGCGCGCGGCGTCCGGCGATACGAGGACCACGAGCGCAACATGACGCTCACCGCGAACCGCGTGAACGGCAGACTTGCAGGAAGACACGTCGCCGAGTTGATCGCGGACGGGAACGTCGTCATGGACTCGCCCGACGACACGGGCAAGATGACGCGCGTCACCGGCAACCGCGGCATATACTCGGTCGCGCGCGGCACGATCGTCATCTCCGGCAACGCCATCGTCACGCAGGACGCGCGCAAACTGCACGCGGGCAGCATCGTCTACCACCTCGACAACGGCCGCATCGAGGCCCTCGAGCGCCCGTCGCTCGTCATCGAGATGGCGGAGTAGGACACGGCGAATATGGCCCAAACCATGCGCGCGGCCGAATTGATCGCGGACGGCCTCCACAAACGCTTCAAGAACCGCGAAGTTGTGAGCGGCGTCAACCTGTCCGTGCGGACGGGCGAGATCGTCGGTCTGCTGGGACCCAACGGCGCGGGGAAGAGCACGACGTTCTACATGATGGTCGGACGCATCCTCCCCGACGAGGGCAAGGTCTACCTCGGACAGGACGACGTCACGGGCGACCCGATGTACATCCGCGCACGCCTCGGCATCGGCTACCTGCCGCAGGAAGCCTCGATCTTCCGCCGCCTCACCGTGACTGAAAACATCCAGCTTCTCCTCACCGAGCTCGGACACTCCCCACACAACGCGGCAGCCGAGGCGGAGCGCCTCATCGACGAATTCGGCCTGAGCCACGTCTCGAACGCGCCCGGCTACGCGCTCTCCGGCGGCGAGCGGCGGCGCGTGGAGATCGCGCGGTGTCTCGCGACCCGTCCGTCGTTCATCCTGCTGGACGAGCCGTTCAGCGGCATCGACCCCGTCTCCGTCTACGACATTCAGGAGGTCATCAGTGACCTCCGCGCAAAGGGCTACGGCATCCTCCTCACCGACCACAACGTCCGCGAGACGCTCGCCATCACCGACCGGGCCTACCTCATGCATCAGGGTAGCGTCGTCGTCGAAGGCCCGCCCGACGTCATTGCGAACGACCCGCTCGCGAAAAAATATTATCTGGGAGACCGCTTCGAATGGTAGAAAACTCCCATATGTCCGGTATGGTGAACCGCGCCTTCCGCATGATGGCAGGCACCATGACGAGCCGCATACTGGGATTGCTCCGCGAGGTGCTGACCGCGTCGTTCTTCGGCGCGACGCGAAGCCTCGACGCCTTCTACGTCTCGTACACCCTGGCGAACCTCTCGCGCCAATTGCTCGCCGAGGGGGCGCTCTCCGCCTCGTTCGTCCCCGTCTTCTCCCGCGTCCTCAAGCGCGACGGTCACGCCGCCGCACGCAACCTCGCGCGGCAGGTTCTCGCGATCCTGCTCGTCGTCTGCGCGCTCGTCGTCGGCCTCGGAATGCTAGGCAGTCCCCTGCTCGTGCGGCTCATCGCCCCCGGCTTCGAACCGGAGCAGACCCGGCTCGCCGTCACGCTGACGCGCGCGCTCTTCCCCTTCCTGCTCCTCGTCTCCGTCGGCGCGCTCGCCATGGGGGTGTTGAACAGCATCGGCAGCTTCTTCGTCCCCGCCATCGCGCCAGCCGCGAGCAACCTCGCCTTTATCGCGATCCTCATCGCTTTTCACCGCACCGCCTCGGTCTGGACGCTGGTCGCAGCCGTCCTCGTCGGCGGCGCGTGCAGCACGGCGATCCAGTGGAGCTGGTCGGCGCGCATGCGCCACATGCTGATCCCCGCGCGGCCCGACACGGGGAACGCCGAGCTGCGCGAGACGCTGCGCCTCTTCGTGCCCTACGCCGCCGGACTCTCCCTGAACCAGATCAACCCCGTCGTCAGCCGCATGCTCGGCTCGTTCCTGGAGGGGGGCGTCATCTCCGTCCTCAACTACGCGGACCGCATCATCCAACTGCCGCTGGGCCTCTTCGTCATCGCGATCTCGCAGGCCGTGCTGCCGATGCTCTCGCGCATCGACCGCGACGACACGGAAGGTTTTCAGACGTTCATCCGCGACGCCCTGCGCTTCAACCTCTTCGTCGTCCTCCCCGCCTCGCTCGCGCTGGTCGTGACGGCGGGCCCCGTCGTGCACATCCTGCTCGTGCGGGGCGCGTTCGGCGACTGGGCGTGGGGGGCGACCGCGGGCGCGCTCGCCTGCTACGCGATCGGCCTCCCCGGCATGGCCTGCAACACCGTCGTCATGCGCGCCCTCTACGCGCGCGGCATGCCGCGTGCCGCCGTGACCGTCACGCTCTTCACCGTCTGCTGCAACCTCGCCCTGGGCGTCCTCCTCATGCGCACCTGGTCCTACCGGGGGCTCGCGATCGGCACGTCGTGCGCCTTCACGGGCGCAGCCTTTCTCGGCGCGACGCTGCTCGCCCGCGATCTGGGACGCCGCCTCGAAATTTTCCGCACCGCGTGGCTCGCGCGCCAGCTCGTCTGTTGCGCGCTCTTCACGTCGGGGCTATACTTTGTCGTACACGACGTGCCATACCCGCTTGCCGCGCCCTTTTCGCACCGCGCGATCTGGATGCTTGCCGTCGTCGCGATCGGCATGCTGCTCTACGTCGCGATCACAACGCTCGCCCGCTGCCCCGAGTGGCGCTGGATCGCGGACGCGCTGGGCAGGCAAAACAAAAAAGACGAGACGACAGAAAGGTGACCCGACCATGAACGCAACGAAAAAAAAATTTTGCATCATCCTGCTTCTTGCGCTCGCGCTCCTCGTACCCCTCGCGGCGGCGGCCGCGCCGAAAAACGCCGAGGCGCAGAAATTTTTCGAACGCCGCCTGATCCGCGTCTGGTTCGAGGGCATGGCGATCGATGAGCTCGTCCTGGGCGCGCGCGGCAAAATCACACTCCTCTACGTCGACGCGAAGATGGGCGCAGCCATCCAAAAACTCGGCTCCTCCGCAAGCGACGAGATGCCCGCCGACACCGCCAGGCACCTGCTCTCCTACACCGGCAACTATGGCAAGAAAAAAGGACACACCCTCTTCACCGCCTCCGTCGAGGCATTCAAGCACTGGTCGTTCGACCCCGCCGAGCTCACCGTCGGCGGCTACCGCCCGACAGACGGCGACCTCGTCACCGGCGTCATCGGCGACCGCCGCTACGAAATCTCGCCCGGCATCAACGAACTCCCCTCGGGCTACGCGGGCATGTTCAGCTTCTACGTCCCCAACGACCACCTGAAAGCCGGCACCGAAATCGAAGTCGGCTACGGCGAGCACACGACAACCTGGAAGGTTCCCTCGAAAAACGAATAAACCCCTGTCATCTTGATTGAATTTATCATTGACTTTGTATTATAATATCATCGCAAAGCAATGGTAAAGGGAGTGATAATTCATGACTATAAGGGAACATCATACGGCACGTGAGGGCGATTCCGTACCCGTACAGATCAAAATACCCAGAAAACTGAAGCAGGATGCGGACGAGCTTTTCAAAAGCATGGGCACAAATACGAGCGCCGTCATCCGCATGTGCCTCACCCTGTCGGTCGCAGAACGACGCGTGCCCTTCGAGCTTGCAGAACCGCGCGATATCAATGGCTTCACCCCCTCGCAAGTCCGACGCCTCATGCGCGGAATCGAACAGTTGGAAGCGGGGAAAGGCCAGATCCACGATCTCATCGACGCGGACTGACGAGCTGCGATGATAAAATCCTGGACGGACGACGCGTGGGCGGAATATTTATTCTGGCAGAACGAAGACCGAAAGACGCTCAAAAAAATCAATAAATTGCTGGAGAGCATCGAACGTCACGGTGCCACGGAAGGCGAAGGACACCCTGAGCCGTTGAGAGGGAATTTCTCGGGGTGGTACAGCCGGCGAATCGACGAGAAAAACCGCCTCATTTACCGCATAAAAGGCGAGAGTCTCGAAATCATCGGTTGCAGAGAACATTACAACGATCGATAATACAGAACCCGAACAAAGGAGCATCGCA
>JAJDHV010000068.1 GCA_030266365.1 Synergistaceae bacterium OttesenSCG-928-I11
TATTCTTGCCATCCTCCATAAAATCATTAGGCAAATGAATGCCCATCAGGTCTTTGCCCTTAACGTTGAAAAGGACGAAGGCAACACTTCCGTCTTTTGGGTCAACATCACGATAGCTGTCCTGGATTGCCTTGAGCAGGAACATTGCATAAGACGTTTTTGCTGCTAAACCAGAGATTCCGGATATATTGAGGTGCGCACCTTCCGGGCCGATGACAAATCTTGGATCAAGTTTTACAGGTATGACGACTTTTTCAACTCCGGTGGTGTTCTCATACATTTCTAAGAAACCACTGGGTAAAACACAGTGCTTGTTGTCCAGTCCCAAAGCATAGGCGATTTCAGTTTCATCGGCCAGCCATACCTTCTCGTCACTCTGCACGGGAATATAGATGCCTTTCGTATTGCAGATAATCTTGGCGTCAACGTAGTTCATTCCCACTCGGAATGTTGGTGGTGTGACTTCTACATCACCGAAGTCACTTGAGATATAGTTCGTAAGAAAGCTGCTAGCGTCAGTAATATGTGAGATATCCTCTATTACCCCATAAGAACGTGAACCATTGACATGGTCAACCCTGACAATATCAAAGGGATTAAGGATTAGCCTTGAGTCCGTCCAGAAAGCAAAGGTGTCAACGCTTGTCGGCTTCTTCTCGGTGGCAATAACCCTGCCGATAAGTTTTGGTTCCATATTCACTGCCCCCTTAGAATAAGTTCAAAAAAACATCTCCGCTGAGATAAAGGCTCTTGATATAGGACTCTGTCAAATATATTGGATATAAATGGTTAGCGAAGCGGAGGTCTGAACCATAACACGTCGGGCATCGCTCGTTTATAAGCGTTGCGGAGAGCATATCCACGTCTTCGGTATCCAACCCATAGCCACGCCCGTGTCTTGTTTCGTTATCTGTTACCATAATCTTTTCGACTTTAATGACACCATCAAAAGGTGTTTTGGTTTGTTCAGGAAATTTGCGCAACCGGATATACCACACGGCAAATTCAATATCGGGTATTCTCTTTACTCTGAACCTTGAAACAGGTGTACGATAAAACTGCGGAAGTTCAATGATTGCCCTGGCATTAGAATTACCCTTGCCATCCTTGCAATTCTCCGGGTTAAAGGATTTGGATACACCAATAACATATTGATAACTATTCTTGAAGTTTTTCAAATTCGCATACTTACTACCGTTTTGCATGGGTTGGTATTCAAGGGAACCATCCTTGACCAAGTATGCGGTCTGCGAAAGAAGGCCACGCTGAGCCAAGGAATCAACCATGGCTTTCTCTGCGTCAATCATATAGTCTTGAATGGTCGCGATGCCTCTATCGCGGAACTCGCTCTTTTCTGGATCGGCAGTTTTATATGTAAGGACATCGTCCAACATCAATCCCCTTTCCTGGAGCCGAGGGTTGTCATTTATCTTCGTTCGCAGATTTCTGAGGAAAAGCTCGGGATATCTACCAGATTTATCACATTTATTTGGTAGCGAAATCACCAGTTTTCGCACAGCCGGTTGCACCGCTCGCATTCGAGCATCTATCCGTTGGCAGCATGCAACACCAACCTGACCGGCAACGACAGGGAAAACGCGAGAATCATAAGAAATATCGTCGACATGATAAACATGCCGAGAGCCATCAAGGAAAAACTGAATGCATGGAATGGGGCGATTTCGCGCAAGATCAATGGCAAACTCGCGCAAGTCTGTAGCCTTGTTCTGTGGCTTACTTTCCCCATCTCGTGCCCACGATTCAATTTCGTCTGGGTTATCATCGTAATCAGGGGTAGGCGTACGCACTGAGTCAAAGCTATATTTATAGCTCTGAAAACTTCTTCCGCCAGTGAGTTCTTCAATATCTTCCATGATTCGGCTCATGTAAATCCCCCCTACTGATCAAATCTCGCTGTTCGTAATAAACCTACTCAGTTCATCTGTAGATATAGAATAGAAAACCAGCAGAGAGCTTGTATCCTCATTTTCTCTAAACAGGCCAAACAGCGACATAAATACATTCCAGGTCATAGGCCGTTTTTGGTTTTCTATATCCATTACAGTTTGTCTGCTGATACCTACTCGCTTCGCCAAGTCCGCTTGTGTTAATTTCAGCTTCTTTCTGAGAATGATCAAATTGTCTGTCATTCTTGCTATATATAGGCTCTTTTGAGACGTATCAAGCATTTGCACACTTCCTTTCTTGCTGGCAACTGTAACGGCAAAAAGCTATTGCATTATGCATTTGGCTCTTGAATCAGTCAATCAATTTAGGAGCTGTTTTCAAAATCTTGACATAAAGGAACGCAATGATTTAGACTTGCAAAATGAGCAGACATCAACTATCAGATGAATCATGGAGCAAAGTTAAAGATTTACTTCCTGCGGAGCGCACTGGTAAAAAAGGACGCCCCGCTAAGAGTAACAGGATGATCGTAGACGCCATATTGTGGTTACTTCATACAGGCGCTCCATGGCGAGACATCCCGGATGAATATGGCTCATGGAATAGCGTCTATACTCGCTTTCGCCGCTGGCGGGAGAAGGGAGTATGGGAAAAATTATTTTCCGCTCTCAGCGAAGATCAAGACCTTGAAAACATAATGATAGATGGAACCTATATTCGTGCGCATCAAGATGCAGCAGGAGCAAAAGGGGGCAAGAAAATCAGGCGCTTGGGCGAAGCAGAGGTGGATTCACAACCAAAATTCATGTAGTTGTTGACGCCCTCGGCAATCCGATCAAGATCATGCTAACCGGTGGTGAGGTCCACGACATGACTCCCGCTCCCGAAATGCTTTCTGATTTCAGCAATTGCAATGTGTTGGCAGACAAAGGTTATGACAGCAACGCACTCGTTTCGGATTTGGAAAGCAGAGACAATATCGTTGTCATACCGCCTCGCAGTAACCGTAAAGAGCCAAGAGAGTACGACAAGCACCTTTACAAAGAACGTCACTTGGTAGAGTGTTTCTTTTGCAAAATAAAACGATTTCGTCGAATCGCCACGCGCTATGAAAAATTATCTGCCAGTTATCTTGCCATGGTGTATATCGTAGCTTCAATTATTTGGTTGACGTGATTTTGAAAACACGCCCTAATAGAATTGGAAAATTAGGAGGTGTGCTTTGGAGGAACTGGATATGGTTATGTGAAGCATACCTTGAAGAATCAAAATGTTGCAGCAGTTGATTATTTTGTAGCTTCACATAACCTTTTTAGATAGAATACCCCTGTCAGTTGATAACTAGGCCCTCGCTAAGCAATCTCCCAAACTCATTGATAAACATTTTTATTTACCTGTCTTAAAAAACTGGAGAATCAGTCGAGAGTTTTTCCGTATTTATAAGCCTTCGCCGTTTTTGCAAGCCTCGTAGCATCGACAACGCTCAAACTCGCTCGCCGCATCGCCTCCCGCCTCTCCTTTTCAGGCACAATCACATCTTTATACACCGCCTCGCCGTTCCCAGCCCTCACAACCAAGCGAATCTCGAATCCCTGAGAACTTATCAGAACCAGTCCCATACGCTCATCATCGGCGCTCGCAGCGTCAAGCCTGGATACGTCGTACAGGTAACAATCCTCGTATCCCGTGAACTCAGCGAAGAATTCCCTGTTCTTTATGACCTCCTCGGCAATCCTCGGCAGGGCATCGGCCTGATGCGGAGTCAGGAGCATGGCGCAAAGCGCAATGATCAGAAAACGTTTCATCGTAAACACCGTCCTTCCTGTCTTTCAGCTTTTCCGGGCCTTTTTACTCCGTATCGCCGGGGCGTAGTCCACGTCGTCGAAGAAGTTCCCACAGGTGTGGCAGAGCCAGAAGAGCCGTTTGTCCTGTCTGGATTCGAGCCGCGCCGCCTCTCCCTTGCAGCCAGGAACGGGGCAGGGGGCTTTGAGTAACTGCTCTTTTACGACCGGTTTCCCATCCAAGTCTTTGAACGTCGTGTTCGGAGAGCAGATGCACTTCCAAAAGACCCCGAACTTGCCGGAAAAGCGCCGCGCGTTTCTGCCGCAGTTCAGCGGACAGGGTGCCTCTATCGTTTCACAGCTGGATTCCGCCTTTTTCACCGGCTTGCCGTCCACATCGCTGAATGTCGACCGACAGACTGGACAGGCGAAGAACTTCGGCCTTCCCGGTTTCGATATGTGCCGGAGGAATCCGTCACAATCCAGACTCATACATTTTTCGAGGTATTGCATACCGGGGATATTCTTGGGGATCGCCAACGGCTTCGAGATAATCCCGCGCACCATGCCGACAACCTCGCCGATAAACGGCTCGAACGGAGCGCCGCGCTCGATGTCGCTCATCCTCTGCTCCCAAAGCGCGGTCAGGTCGGGTTTCACGATGATTGCGGCCTTGCCGCCGTTCAGGATGTCAATCAGGTTCCCGCCAAGCTCGGTCGAGTAGATATTCTTTTTCCTCTTTTCGATGTAGCCCCGCGCGAAGAGCGTCGCTATGACGTTTTCCTGAGTGGCCGGGGTGCCGATGCCCTTTATCTCCTTCAGCTTCGCCCGTATCGCCGCATCCTGGACGTAGGTGTGTACGTTGTTCATATCACGTATCAGCCCGTGATAGGTATACGGCTTCGGCGGTTTCGTGCTTTTTTCTTCGAGAGAGCCTTTGACATCGCCGCACTCGCCCTCTCGCACCTGCGGAAGAATCTGAACGGCATCCTTGTCGCCGTCCTCGTCCGGCGCGTCGTTCCCCGTGTTTTCGTTCCCGTCCTCGTTTTTCGCATTTTTCTCATTCGTCTCCCATCCCTGCCAGCCGATATCGAGAACCGTTCTGCCGGTCGCCCGAAATTTTTCTTCGCTCACCGTAAATTCGAGAATCGTCTCCTCGTACTCGTAGTCCGGTAAAAACTGCATCGCGTACCGCGCGCAGAGCAGCCCGTAAATCTTGCGCTCCACGTCGGATAAGGCGTCCGAAAGCGGGACGCGGACAGTGGGGATGACCGCATGATGCTCATTCACTCGCGCGTCGTTCCACGCCGGGCTTTTCTTTTTCAGATCGACTCTCGTTATCATGTCACCGAGGTCGGGACAAGCGCATCGGATGGCGTCCATCACGCCCCCGGCCTCATTGAAATGCCCCTCCGGCAGGTAGTCGCAATCGGTGCGGGGATACGTCACGTAGCCAGCCTCGTAGAGTTTTTGCAGGTGAACCAGCGCGTCGGTGATGTCGTACTTCTGCGAGGCCGCTATCTGGAGCTTCGAGAGGGAATACGGTAGCGGCGGCGCGGCACGATGCGTTTTCTTCTCGACCTGTACAATCGCCCCGCTCTTTCTGTCTATTTTCGAGAGCAGATTCCGCGCGGCCTCCGAATCGACGATCCTCTTCTGTGAATCGAGGAAACTCGCGCAGTCACCGGCAACCCACTTCCCGGTAATCTTCTTCTCGTCGTCCAGGGACAATACCGCCCGCAGATCCCAATAGGGCTTCGAGGAGAAACCTGAAATTTCCCTATCCCTCGCAACTACAAGCCCGAGCGTCGGGGCCTGAACCCTGCCGACGCTCTTCACGGTGGTGTCGTAGCCAGCTTCGCGCAGGCTTACCGTTACAAAGCGCGTCAGCGAGAGCCCGACGAGCCAGTCAGCGTAAAGCCGCGCCTGCCCGGCCATGTACTCGCCGCGATAATCCTGATTATCACGCATATTTTCAAGCGCCTTGCGAATCGCGGGTACGTTCACGTCGTTGATGCGAAGGCGCTTCGTCGCTCCCTTCCAGCCGTAAAAGTCCAAAATCTCGTCTATCAAGAGTTGTCCTTCGCGATCCGCATCGCCGACGTTCACGACGACATCGGCCTTCGGGTCGAGCCCCTTTATCAGCTTCTTCAACGGCTCAAGCAGATTCCTCGTCGTGCGCATCTCCTTGCGCCGCCACTTCTCGGGCACGTAGAGCAGCGTGTCACGGCACCACTGCCGATACCGCTCGTCGTAATCCTCCGGCATAAATAGTTCGAGCAGATGCCCCGCCGCCCAGGCGACGATATCGGAGCCGCACCGGAGGAACGCGCCCTGCTTTTTAGTCTCGCCGGGAAGGGCAGCAGCGAGCGCCCTCCCGACTGAACCTTTCTCAGCCAAATAAATTTTCATCTTCTTACCTTCTTTCCCGTGTTACGGTTGTTTTGGAAAATTCCGGCGTTCTACGCCAGCGAGGAGATATCTCTAATGAAAAGAAAGATCACCGTTTTTTGCGCTCTGCTGTTGATATCCGCGACCGCCGCTTTCGCGCTCTTCGTCCTGTTCTCCGCCGGTTACCGGGTCAACCGCTCGGCGTCGTTGCCTGGGTACGTCTACAGGCTGACCCCCATAACCGTCGGCGAGCCTTTGAAGCACGGGGACTGTGTCGTCATCGACCTCAAAAAATTCCACAATCCCGTAATCGCCCAGGGTGTCGAGAGAGGTTACGTCAACTTCCGCGAGCCGATGCTGAAAAAAATCGGCGGAGTGCCGGGGGAGTTCGTCGCCCTCGGAAAAAATATTCTTCTCGTGAACGGCGAACCCCTGTCTCTGAAAGTCGCCTCCGCAGACTCCTACGGCGGCACTCTGTCGGCATGGCCGACCCCTCTCGTCCTCTCCCCGGACTGTTACTGGCTCGTCTCCGACCCCGTGCGCGGCTTCGACTCCCGCTACTTCGGTCCCGTTGCGAGGTTCGCGTTCACGCACAAGGCGGTCGTCATTTTTTAAGGAAGCGATTCCCTAAAAATACGGAAACGGGAACGCGATATCCTCCTGCACGAAAATCCCCATCTTCTTGCCCGGCTGGACGTTGATCGTCGGCTGGATATCGCTCGCCTTGTTCATCATCTTCGTGCTCATGTCGAGGATGGAGCCCGCCAGACTCTCGGCGGCGAGGTCGCGCGGCGTCTTCTTGTCGTTATTCGTGCTCGTATCGCTGTCG
>JAJDHV010000069.1 GCA_030266365.1 Synergistaceae bacterium OttesenSCG-928-I11
ATTCGACCATCACGTACGTGATGGACACGGTGCCGGCGCTCAAGTCGCTTTCGGGGCACCCGTACCTCGTCGACAGGAACGGCGCAACGGTGGAGATCATCGTCGAGGAGCCGCAGATACACACCGGCAGCGACGGCGACTCGTTCGTCTTCGAAATACGTCCCCAACCGGACGAGGCCGATCTGGCGCGGGGAGCCGCGATCTTCGAGGACGCCCCCTGCGTGCTGCGGCTGGTTCCCTTCGGCGAACGGCACGTACAGATCGCGCGGATCCTCGGCGCGAACGGCCTCCGCGTACCGGCGTCGGCGAGGGAGGACGTGCTGCGCATCATCGGCGGCCTCGCCTCCGTCGCAACGATCCACTCGGACATCGAAGGGGCCGACACAGGGACGAGGGCCGTCGAGCCGGACGCCAGCCTGTACGTACAAATCCAGCCGCGCGGCGACGGCCTCGACGTCGAGGCCGTCACGAGGCCGCTCGGCCCCAAAAGCGCCCCCTGCCGCCCGGGTGTGGGCGAAGCCGGCATATTCGGCATGCGCGACGGGACGTCCGCGTCGACGACGCGCGACCTCGAGGCGGAAGCGGCGGTCCTGCGCGGTTTTCGGGAATGCTGCCCGGCGCTCGCTCGCGCGTCCGAGATATCGGCGAACAAGTGGCAGACGACCGACGCCGAGACGTCGTTCGAATTTCTGACGCAGTTGCAGGACATCTCGGACCACGTCACGATCGAATGGCCCGCTGGCGGACGACGGACGGTGAAACGCCTCAACGCCGGCGCGGTGTCGCTGACGGCCTCCGCCCTCGGCGGTCGCGACTGGTTCGAGGTGTCGGGTGAAATTCGCGTGGACGAAAATTTGGTGCTGCCGCTCAAAGAGCTGCTCGGCTTGATGGACGATTCGAAGGGGCGTTTCGTCCGGATCGACGGCGACACGTTCCTCGCGCTGACCAACGATTTCCGGCGCAGACTCGACGAACTCAGGGCACTGGGCGAAACGCGAGGCGGCGGCGTGCGCGTCCACCCGTCGGCCATCCCGCTTCTCTCGAAGTTGTCGGAGGACGCGGACACTTTCCACGCCGACGAGGCGTGGGATGCGGCCGCTGCGAAGATCGACGAAGCGGCCTCCCTCACCCCCCAGGTGCCGTCGACGTTCCGCGGCGAGCTGCGCGACTACCAGCACGAAGGCTTCGCGTGGATCGCGCGCCTCGCCCACTGGACAACCGGCGCGTGCCTCGCCGACGACATGGGACTCGGCAAGACGATACAGGCCCTCGCCTTCCTCGTCGCCCGCGCACCGCAGGGGCCGTCGCTCGTCGTCGCCCCGACGTCCGTCTGCCCGAACTGGCTGGAGGAGGCGGCGCGATTCGCCCCGACGCTCGCCATGAAGGAGTTCCGTCACGGCGACCGGAAGGAGACCGTCGAACGACTCGGCCCGATGGACGTGCTGGTCGCGTCGTACGGTCTTCTCCAGAGCGAATCGGAGCTGCTGGCATCCAAAGAATGGAACGCCATCGTCCTCGACGAGGCCCAGTCGATCAAGAACATGTCGACAAAGCGGAGCGCCGCCGCGATGAAACTGAACGCCCGTTTCAAGCTGATCACGACAGGCACGCCGATCGAAAACAACCTGAGCGAGCTGTGGAACCTCTTCCGCTTCATCGCGCCCCACTACCTGGGGTCACACGAAAGTTTCAACCGCAAGTTCGCCGTCGCGATCGCGGGTGAAAACGGCGCGGGGGCTCGGCGAAGATTGCGCAGGATCATCGCGCCCTTCCTGCTGCGCAGGACGAAGGAGCAAGTGCTGACCGAACTCCCGCCCAAGACGGAGGTCACACTCCGCGTGGAACTGTACCCGGAGGAGCGGACGCTGTACGAGGCGCTGCGCCGCAGGGCGGTGGAGGAGATCGAGGCCGGCCGCGAGGACGGGGGCGACGTTCGCTTTACGATCCTGGCCCAGCTCACGAAACTGCGCCTCGCCTGCTGCAACTCGGCCCTGGCCCTGCCGGAGGGCAACGAGGGCTTCCGCTCGGCCAAGCTGGACGCATACGCGGAGATCGTCTCCGACCTCCGCTCCGGCGGACACAAGGCGCTCGTCTTCAGTCAGTTCGTCTCGCACCTGTCGATACTGAAAAAATATCTGGAGGAAAACGACATTCCCTTCCAGTACCTCGACGGATCGACCCCGCCGGAGGAGCGAAAGCGACGCGTCGACGCGTTCCAGAACGGTCTCGGCGACGTGTTCCTGATCAGCCTGAAAGCGGGCGGCACCGGACTGAACCTGACCGCCGCCGACTACGTCGTCCACATGGACCCTTGGTGGAACCCCGCGGTCGAGGCACAGGCCTCCGACCGCACGCACCGGATCGGCCAGGAGCGTCCGGTCACGATCTACCGAATTGTGGCAAAGGAGACGGTGGAGGAAAAGATCACCGACCTCCACGCCTGGAAACGCGAACTGGCCGAAAGCCTCCTGAGCGAATCGTCCACCCCGTCCAAACTCTCCGCGGACGAGATGCTGGAGCTGATCAGGGGGGCGGAGTAGGCAAAAAAATAAAAAGCGAAGCCGCCAAAGGCGTGTGATCCACGCCCTTGGCGGCTTTTTTCGTGCTCTTCGCCCGCTCCCCTACACCGACAGCGACAGCAAACTCCTATAAATCGGGTAGGGTTGGATGTCGCCTGCCATTAAAATTTCGACGGCGTCGTACATTTTTCGGATCTCCGCCATCAGGGGGACGGCCTCGTTTACGATCGCGTCGGCGCGCGCGCGGATGGGCATTGCGTCGACGCGCGCGCGCATCTCGTGCAGTTCGTCCGCCTTGCGCAGCAGCGCAACCTTTGTCTGCCCCAGTTTTTTGATGAAATTTTTCCACTCGTCCGCCTCGGGGAAGTCGATGTCGTCCATCGCGGACAGGGAATTTTTTTCGAGCAGCATCTGCTTCGAAATGGCGGGCAGGACGCCCTCGTAGAGCATGTCGCACATCGTGCTCATCTCGACCTCGAGCGCCGTGCAGAACGACCCCAGCCTGATCTCGCGGATCGCCTCGATCTCGCGCCGCTTGTAGATGCCGAGTTCTTCCAGCATCTCCACGGTCGCCTCCTCCATCATCAGGTCGATCGCCTCGGGCGTCGACGATGAACGGATCAGCCCCCGGCATTCCGCCTCCTTGCGCCAATCCTTCGTGTAGGCGTCGCCTTCGAAAAGGATGTTGCCCGACTCGCGGATCGCGCGGACCACAACGTCGAGGGCCGCGTCGAGCGGGTCCTTGCCCTCCTCCACGCGACGCTCCATCATCTCGCTCAGGCGTTTGATCCCCCAGCTCCAGATCGCGGCGACGGCCGTGACGGGGAGCGCTACCGCCTGCGACGCGCCCGGCGCGCGGAACTCGAACTTGTCGCCTGTGAAGGCCAAGGGCGACGTCCGGTTGCGGTCGCTGTCGTGCGCGTTGATCTGCGCGAGCTTCGCAAGGCCGAGGTCCATGGCGGGTTTTTTCTTGAACTCCGCCGCGCCGTGCTCCAGTTCGCGGATCATCCGGTTCAGCGCCTCTCCGAGGTAGACGCTGATGATGGAGGGCGGCGCCTCGTGCCCGCCCAGGCGGTACATGTTGCCCGCCGTCGCGGTCGCAGCCTGGAGGAAGGTAAAGTGCTCCGCCGCACCGTACACGAACGATGCGAGGAACGTGAGAAAGACGATATTTTTGCGCTGGTTGCTCGACGGCTTCAGCAGGTTGCGGCCCTCGCTGTCGATGAGCGAGAAGTTGACGTGCTTGCCGCTGCCGTTCATGTCGGCGAACGGCTTCTCGTGAAAGAGCAGGCGCAGTTCGTGCTTGCGCGCCAGCTTGCGCATCGTCTCCATGATGATCTGGTTCTGATCGCAGGCGACGTTCGCCTCGGCGTATAGCGGCGCGAACTCGAACTGGCAGCGCGCGACCTCGTTGTGGCGCGTCGAGAGGGTGATGCCGAGCCTGGCGAGGTCGCGCTCGACGTCCTCCATGTAGGCCAAAACGCGCGCGGGGATCGCGCCGAAATAGTGATGGTCGAGCTTCTGATCCTTCGCGGGCTGCGCGCCCAGAATCGTGCGGCCGCAGAAGCGGACGTCCGGGCGCTTCTGCGCGCGCGGGCGGTCGAGCAGAAAAAATTCCTGTTCCGCGCCGACCGTCATCCGGACGTATTTCACCCCGCGCTGGCCGAAGAGGCGCAGCAGCTTCATCGACTGATTTTCGATCGAGTCGAGCGCGCGCAGCAACCCCGTCTTGAGGTCGAGCGGCGTGCCGTCGTAGCTCAAAAAAACCGACGGGATGCAGAGCGTCCCCCCTTTGGGGCTCTTGACGATGAACGCCGTGCTGCTCGTGTCCCATGCACTGTAGCCCCGAGCCTCGAACGTCGAACGCTGGCCGGCGTTGGGGAACGACGAGGCGTCCGGCTCGCCCTGCATGAGGTCCTTGCCGCGGAACGTCTCGAGCGGCGTGCCGTCCTCGAGCGGGACGGTGAAGGCCATGTGTTTCTCGGCCGTGATTTCGGTGAGGGGGTGGAACCAGTGCGTCCAGTGCGTCGCCCCGTTCGAGATGGCCCAGTCCTTCATCGCCATCGCGACGATGTCGGCGTCGCACGCCTCCAGCGGCTTGCGCCCCGCCATCGTCTCCTCGAGGTTCGCGAAGACGTTCTTCGGCAGATGCTCCCGCATCGCCCGCCTGTCGAACACCAGAGAGCCGAAAATTTCACGGACTCTCGGATACTCTTTGCCCTCATGAACGATCGCTTCGCTGCGCGGTTTGGACAATCCCATTTCGCATGCCTCCTCATAAATTTAAGCAAAAATTTCTCGTAAAAACTTGCTTAGCTATATTGATTCGTTGCAAAAAATCGAATTTTTGGCAACACAGGAAATTTATCACACGATTCATGCAAATGCAAGCGCTTTTTGAAAACCCGCGAGACATCTCCGACCGGAGTTCCGGAGTAGGTATATAATTGGTAGCGTCAAGCCAATGCGACTCATGGGAGGGTTCGAACATGTTGGAAAAAATCGATTTATCCCGAAAGCTCGGCAAGGACGAGTACAAGAAAATCGCACCGCCGCTCCGCGAACGACTGGGCGAATTGCAGCGAAAGGCGAAGAGCGCGGGTATCCCCGTGATGATCGTCTTCGAGGGTTGGGAGGCCGCCGGCAAGGGGACGCTGATGAACCAGCTCATCCTGCCGCTCGACCCGCGCGGCTTCAAGGTGTCGTACGTGCACGCATCGGCGGAGGACAACCAGAACGCCTACTGGCCGCCGATGCGCCGCTTCTGGGAGATGACCCCGCCGCGCGGCCGCATCGGCATCTTCACGCACAGCTGGTACCGCCTCGTGCTGGACGAAAAAAAATCCGCCGTCACGTACGAGGACATCTCGTCGTTCGAGCGCCAGCTCTCGGAGGACGGATACGTCATCGTCAAATTTTTCCTTCACATCAGCAAAGCGGAGCAGAAAAAACGCCTCAAAAAAATGGACGAGGACGCAAGCGCCACCTGGCGCGTCTCGGACCGCGAGTGGCAGGAGAACAAGACGTACGACGCGCGCGTCGCCAGGCTCGACGAGGTCATCCAGTACACGGACAAGGCATACGCGCCCTGGACGCTCGTCGAGGCTCACGACCGGCGATACGCGACCGTCAAGATCCTCTCGACCGTCGTCAAGAGCCTCGAGGCGGGCATCGAGGCGCACGAGGCCCGCAAGCAGGCACAGACCCCGCAGGCGGAGCACGCCTCCATCGAGGAGATCGCGTCCTCCAGCGGCAGACTCACCCCCGAGGAAGTTCTGGACGGGCTGACGAAGTCCGCGCTCGAACCCTCCGTGCTGCGCAACCTCGACCTCTCGAAAAAAATCGAGCGCGACGAGTACGACGAAAAACTCGAGCGCCTGCAAAACCGCTTTCGCGACCTTCAGTACGAGCTGTACAAGGTCCGCCGCCCCATGGTCGTCGTCTTCGAGGGGCAGGACGCGGCTGGCAAGGGCGGCTGCATCCGGCGGCTCGTTCAGAAACTGGACCCGCGCGGCTATCAGGTGGCGCCGACCGCCTCCCCCAACGACTGGGAGCGCGCGCACCACTATCTCTGGCGCTTCTGGAACGCATACCCCAAAGCGGGGCACATCGGCATCTACGACCGCAGCTGGTACGGCCGCGTCCTCGTCGAACGGATCGAGGGCTTCGCGCGCCCCGACGAGTGGCAGCGCGCATACGCCGAGATCAACGAGATGGAGGACCAGTGGCACCGCTACGGGACGATCCTCGTGAAGTTCTGGCTCCAGACCGACATGGACGAACAGCTCGCGCGCTTCACCGAGCGCCAGAACAACCCGGAGAAGAGCTGGAAGATCACGGACGAGGACTGGCGCAACCGCGAGAAGTGGCCGCGGTACGAGGAGGCGGCGGAGGAGATGATGCGCCGCACGAGCACGACATACGCGCCCTGGACAATCGTGGAGGCGAACGACAAGCTCTACGCGCGCATCAAGGTTTTGAAAAAATCTGTCGAGGCGGTGGAGAAAGCGTTATGCCTGAAATAAACATCAACGACGAGATGCAATACAGCCTCGTTCCGTCGCTCGGTGCGACGCCGTCGCTCCTGGGCTTCGGCGCGATGCGCCTGCCCCTCGGGCCGAGCGGCGACCCCGCGGACGTCGACGTCGAGACGACGTGCAAAATGGTCGACGCGGCGATCGCAGGCGGCGTCAACTACTTCGACACGGCGTACGCCTACCACAAGGAAAAATCCGAGGACGCGCTGAGGCGGGCGCTCGTCGAGCGCTACGACCGGGGCTCGTTCTACCTGGCGGACAAGCTCGCGACCTTTCTCTGCAAATCCGAGGGCGAACAGGC
>JAJDHV010000007.1 GCA_030266365.1 Synergistaceae bacterium OttesenSCG-928-I11
GCTTGTTTCCGCCATGTCTCTCGGGAGTATGCGTCTTTATGGTCTTTATCTGGAACATCGGCTGGCTTACGTAACCTCGAGGATTGAATTCGTCGCAAACAGGAACGCCGGTCTCGAAGAGCGTTATTCGGCCCTGCTCTCTCCATCGCGGATTTACAATTATGCAAAATCGGAGCTCAACATGGTCACGGCACGCGAGGTCGAGACGATTCGTCTGAGCGGTGCTTTTGAAGGAGGAGTGTCGGTCGCGAGTGTTCCTGCGGCGACGCGCCCGGATTTGGAGATGCCAGGCTTTTTCGATTTTCTGGTATCCTTCACCGGGGTAGCGAATGCCCAAGATTAAAACCAGGATTCCGAGGGAATCCTGGCATTCCAGAAGCGCGTGGGCCTGCATCGTAATCGTCATTTTTTTATTGGCGGCACAGACGGTGCGGGTCCATCTGTTTCCGGACGATCGGATCAAGCGGCAGTCGCAGAGACAGTACTGGGCGCAGGTTTCCCTTTCTACGTCGCGGGGTGATGTGCGGGACCGCAACGGCATCCCGCTTGCGATATCCGTTCCGTCCGTCAGTTTTTTTATCGACCCGATGTACTGGGATCCCGCAAACGCGCAAATCCTGGAGCCGTATTTCGGGAAAGCGATCGCGGATCGCGTTTCACGCCCGATGTCAGGACGTTTTCACTGGTTGGTGCGGAAGATGCCCGTGAATCTTGCGAAGGAGCTTGTCGACAAAAAAATTCCCGGGCTCTTCACGATCAGCGAGAGTCAGAGAATGTATCCGCATGGCGAGCTCGCCTCGCACGTAGTCGGGTTTTGCGACATCGACGACAACGGTCTGAGCGGTGTCGAGCGGGAGTGGAACGACGTTCTCTATTCCCCCCCGCAGACGCGGCTCTTCGTTCGGGACGCGCGCGGCAACCTGCTCGACCTGATTGGCAGCAACGCCGGGACATTGCAGAGCGGGGCGGGGTCCATTACGTTGACGCTCGACTCGAAAATTCAACAGATCGTCGAGTGGAAGCTGAAACAGGGTGCGGAGGAGACCGGTTCGAAGTGGGGGGTTGGCGTCTGCGTCAACCCAAAAACGGGCGAGATTCTGGCAATGGCGAGTTATCCGTGGATCGATCTGAACGACCGGCGAAGTTTTTCGAACGCGGAGACGCTCCGAAACAGCGCTATCGGTCGTGTCTACGAGCCAGGGTCGACATTCAAGCCGATCATGCTGGGAATCGCGATGGAGATGGCGCTCGCGTCGAGGGCGGAAAAATTCCGATGCGCCGGCAGAATTGCGATTGCTGACGGCGTCATCCGCGACGTCAGCACGCATGGCAATCTGGACCTGGAAGGACTGTTGATCAAGTCGTGCAACACCGGCATGGCGCAGATCGGGCACAGGATGAACGCGCACAGGGCCTACGGCATGCTCCGCCAGTTCGGTTTCGGCATCCGTTCGGATGTCGAGATCGCAGGCGAGGAAGAGGGTTTGCTCCGCATGCCGGAGGAGTGGCTCGGCACGGCGCGCGCGAACGTCGCCATCGGGCAGGGACTTGCCGTGACGCCGTTGCAGCTCGTGATGGCGATCGGTTCGATCGCGAACGGCGGGGAACTTTTGAAGCCCTATATCATCGCGGAGGTGAAGAACGCGAGCGGAAAGGTGATCCACCAAGGGCGGAAACGGGTACGCAACGCGGTGCTGAACAGACAGACGTGTCGGTGGCTGCGGGAAGCCCTGTACAAGACGGTCGAAACCGGGACCGGCAAGGCGGCCCGCGTGAACGGCGTCCACCTGGCGGGCAAGACCGGCACAGCGCAGATCGCAGCGCATGGGCAGTACGCGAAAGGGCAATATGTCAGCTCGTTCATCGGTTTCTGGCCTTATGAGGATCCCGAGTACGTCATGTTGATCGCACTCGGTGAGCCGAGCGGCAAGCGGTATTACGGAGGAGAAATCGCGGCCCCCGTGTTTCGCGCAATTTTGGAGGACATGTCCCAGCTTTCGATCGTGGCGAAAAAGTAAAAAAGAAACGCGGGAGGGATCGGTGTGAAGCTCGACGAACTGCTGAAAAAAATTCGCGTCCTGGACGACAGGGAACTTGCGCTCGAGAACGACGGCGGGAAAAATCCCGAGCTGTCCCGCGTCGTATACGACAACAGAAAAATTGCGGCGGGTTCGCGCGGCGTCGTTTTCGCCTGCGTCAAGGGGGAGCGCGCGGATGGACATGCGTTTGCGCCCCGCGCGGTTGAAAACGGTGCGGAGGCGCTGCTCTGCGAGCGAAAACTCGATCTGGACGTGCCGCAGTTGATCGTCCAGAATGTCCGCTCGTATATGGGCGCTCTCGCCTCCGCGCTGCACGGCAGTCCGTCGGAAAAAATGACGATGATCGCCGTCACCGGGACGAACGGGAAGACGACGACTGCGTATATCACGCGTTCCATCCTGCGCGCATCCGGCGCCGTGGCGGGCATGCTCGGCACGATCGTGTACGATGACGCACGCAGCGAAGCCTACGCGGACCGGACGACGCCGGAAGGGCCGGATGTGCAGGATGCGCTCGCGCGAATGGTGGAAAACGGCGCGGCATACTGTGTGATGGAGGCGTCGTCGCATGGATTGCACCAAGGCCGTCTCAAAGGATGCCGTTTCGACCGGATGGGCTTCAGCAACCTCACACCGGAGCATCTTGAATACCACATCGACATGGAAAATTATTACCGGGCGAAGCGCCTGCTGTTTACGGATTACGCCAAAGAGGGTTGGCAATGCGCCGTAAATGTCGACGACGCCTATGGCCGCCGTTTGTTCGACGAATTTTCCGCGCGGATGCGCGGCTTCTCGCTCGGAGATGCGCGCGAGAATCTGTACACCGCGAAAGTTCTGGGCATGGATGTCACGGGGACGACGATGGACGTCTCGTTTGCGGATGGCGCGATGCTCCGGTTGAAGGCTCCTTTCATCGGCGACTATAACGCTTCGAACGTTCTGGAGGCGCTCGCCATCGCGGATTCGCTCGGAATCGACCGGGAAGTTGTCCGGAACGGCATCGAGCATTGCCCACAGGTGCCCGGGCGTTTGGAGCGGTACACCATGGGCAACGGGGTGACGGTCTTTGTCGATTACGCGCACAGTTCGGACGGTGTGGAGAAAATTCTGACGGCCTTGCGTCCGCTGACGCAAGGGAAACTCAGCATTCTCTGGGGCGCGGGGGGCGATCGTACGCCGACCAAACGTCCTGTTGTCGGAGAGATCATGGCGCGTTACGCAGACTTCACGGTCGTCACGACGGACAACCCGAGAAGTGAGCGTCCGGAGGACATCGCACGCGGCGTCGAGAGCGGCATCACTGGATTTCGAAAGGACGCCGCCTATCGCGTGATTCTCGACCGGCGGGAAGCGATCTGTTTTGCGCTCGATCGCGCGGAGTCGGGGGACGTCGTCATCGTAGCAGGCAAAGGACCGGAGCGCACGATCGAGTATGCCACGCACTCAGTCCCGTTCAGCGACAACGATACGGTGCTCGAGTGGGCGCGCGAGCGTGGAATCGAGGTCGTGTAGGCGATGCCGAAGGACATTTTTTTCAGTATTTCAGAAGCTGCTGACAGGATCGGCGGAACGTTTTATCCGGACAGCGACGCAAAAAAAACGCTGCCGCAAATGTTCCGCGTGGACAGTCGCGAGGTCGCACCCGGCGAAGGTTTTATCGCCATCAAGGGTGCGAACGTCGACGGACACGACTATATCGGACGTGCCGTCGAATCCGGCGCGTCTGTCGTCCTCCTGGAGCGCGCATATTTCGAGGCGAACAAAGAGGTTTTAAAAAAACTCCCCGCTTCGTTTCTTATCGCGGAAGAGAGCGAGCGTTCGGAGAAAGCGGCGGTTCGGTTGGCGCGGGCATGGCTCGACGAGGTCTCTCCGAAAACGGTCGGCATCACCGGCAGTGTGGGGAAGACGACGACGAGAGAGTTGCTCGAGGGTGTCTTGAAAAAAAATTTTCGTGTCCATGCTGCGAAAAAAAGCTACAACACCCTCATCGGGTGCAGCATGACGATCCTCTCGATGCCGGCCGCGACGGAAATATTGATTCTGGAACTGGGGACGAATCACCCGGGGGAAATCGCGGATCTCATCGCGGCGTTCCCCGTCACGCACGGTTTGATCACGGAGATATCGCCTGCGCATCTGGAAGGGCTGCAATCGATCGAGGGCGTTTGCACCGCGAAAATGGAGATTGCGTCGTCGCGCGCGATGAAATTTTTGTCCTATAATTCCGATAACGAAATTTTATCTTCCGCCATTGCGCGCGTTCGGTCCGAAATTCGGTGCGTCGGCGTCGGCGCGACGAGCGGCGATATCCGCATTTCGAACGTGACGCAGCGCATTGGAGCGGATGGTGTACCGTGCCTTTCCCTTGAGCTCTCGCACGGCGGAAGAATGTTTTCATGCAGCGCCGACTTGTACGGCAGGCAAAACGCGCGCAACATCGCGCTCGCCTATTCGGTCGCAACGGAGTTCGGTCTGACGGACGAAATGTTTGCCGCGGCATTGAAGAGCGCTTCGCTGCCCGCCGGAAGGGGCAACATCGAAGCGCTTCCGGGTGGGGGTTTTCTGATCGACGACACTTACAACGCAAATCCCGATTCCGTCTCTTATGCGCTTCGTAACGTGATCGAACTGGACCTGCCGGAAGAGTGCCGCAGAATCGCGGTATTGGGCGGCATGCGTGAGCTGGGCGGGGATTCGAAATATTGGCACGAGGTCGTCATGAGCCGAGCCGGACTGTTCGACGAAGTCCATCTTGTCGGCAGCGAGTGGGACGGCGTGGAGACAAAACAAAGCTCGCTCGCGGGCAAGTGGAAGGACGCGGATGCGTTTATCGCGAAATTCGACTTTTCTAGTGTGAAAAAGTCCGTGATTCTTGTAAAAGGATCGAGATTTTACGCGCTCGAGCGGTTGCTCCCGTATTTCAGGAGCGTGAAAGGAGAGGGGCGGGCATGAAGGTTCTCTGTCTGTCGCTCGCATTTTTTTCCCTTGCCCTTTTCGGTCAGCGGCTCTGGATTCGCTGGATGCTGCGCTATTCGCTCGGCGAGGCGATCAAGGAGTACGGACCGAAGGGGCACCTCAAGAAACGCGGCACGCCGAGCATGGGGGGCGTCGTCGCACTCTTTTTGGTCCCCTTTCTCGTCATCCTGCTCTATGTGCTTGGGATGGCGTCGTTCGGATCGCTGGTAAAAATTTGGGCGTTTCCGGTCGCAGCCGCGATGGTCGGCCTCGTCGACGACGGGCTGAAACGGTGGACGCGATCGAGCGAAGGGCTCAAGAGTCTCCAGAAACTTTTTCTGCAAATCCTCATCACGCTCCCTTGGGCATATTATATGGCGCGGGGCGGTCTGTACCTTACACCGTCCTGGTCGGTGGGGCCGGAGATCGGCATTGCTCTGCTCGCGTTTTTCGGCGTCGGTTTCATGAACGCGGTCAACGTCACGGACGGCCTGGATGGGCTTGCCTCCGGGGCTGTCGCGATTTCGTTTGTGGCTTTTCTGTTTCTCGCGAAAAGCGACGCCGCCAGTGCGTCGGCTGCTGTCGCTCTGGCGATGGTGCTCGCATTTTTATGGCACAACGCGCATCCCGCGGAGGTTTTTATGGGGGATGTCGGCGCGCACCTCTGGGCGGGGTTGATACTCTCCCTGTGCGTCGCAGAGCGTGCGTTGATCCTGATCTTTCCGCTCGGATTTCTCTTCGGCGTGGAGATCGTCACGGTAGCGATCCAGATCGTCTCGATCCGAAAATTTCAGCGAAAAATTTTTTTGATGAGCCCGCTGCATCATCACTTCGAACTGCTCGGGTGGAACGAGACGAAAATCGTTGCGCGATTTTGGCTTGTCCATCTTGTGGGGCTTGCGATATTGTTGATCTTTCTGTTCACGATAACGGGAAGGAGTGTCTGGAATGTCGGATAGCGACGGTAAATCGACGAACAAACTTGCGGGCAGGCGGATTGTCGTTCTCGGCGCGGGTGTGAGCGGGGTTTCGCTTGCGCGGCTGGCTCGTCGCCTCGGCGCGGATGTCTTTCTCTCCGATGCGGGGGCGATCTCGGACGCGGCGCGCGACGCGCTCCTTTCAGCAGAGGTTTCGTTCGAATCCGAAGGACACACGGACCGTGTCTTTCGGTGCGACGAAGTGTTGGTTGGCTCCGGCTTTCCGCCGGCTGCCGCAATCGTCTCGCGCGTACGGGAGAATGGGCTGGTTTTAAAGGGAGAACTCGATTTCGTAAGGCCATACTTGCGCGGAAAAATGATCGGAATCACCGGGAGCAACGGCAAGACGACGACGACCTCCCTCACCGGGTACCTGCTGCAATCGCTCGGTTACAGGGCGGCGGTTGCGGGGAACATCGGCAACCCACTCGCGGATATGGCTGGAGTCGATTACGATTTCATCGTCGCGGAGCTCAGCAGCTTTCAGCTGCATTGGGCAAACGCATGCGCGCTCGACGGGGCCGTTGTGACGAACCTGGCGCCCGATCACATCGATTGGCACGGCTCATACGAGCATTACGTCCGGGCAAAGGCGAAAATTTTTTCGTTCCTGCGCGAAGACGGGTTCGGCATTCTCCAGAAACGTGACATTGGGACGCTCGATCCGGGAGGCCGAATGTTGTACGGTTTGTCGTGGGACGAACCGGACGCGGAGTTGGCCGTTGTCCTTCACAGGGAGGAGCGCAGCGCCAGGATTTCGCATCGCGAACTTTTCCGTTTTTCGGAGACGAATCTGTTGGGCGCGCATAACATGGAGAACGTTGCGATGGCGATGGCCGCGATCGATCTGTTCGGTGCGGACGTTGCCGCTGCGAGAGCCAAACTCGCCGACTATGTTCCGCCGCCGCACCGTTGCGCGCTCGTCGCAGAGTGGAAAGGCGTGCGCTACGTCGACGACTCGAAGGGCACCAACATCGCGGCGACCGTAACGGCGCTTTCTTCCATCGACGGGAAAAAAGTGATCATCCTCGGCGGAAAGGGAAAGGGTGAGGATTATGCCACCCTGTTGGAACCTCTCCGCGCGCACGCAAGGTGGGCGGTTCTGATCGGCGAGGAGTCGGAAAAAATCGCGTCGTCGCTGGATGCCGGGGAATTTCACAATTATTCGAGGGCGTCGGGCATGGAAGAGGCGGTTCGCCTTGCGGCAGATCACGCTTCGGCGGGCGATGTCGTCCTTCTCTCCCCCGCCTGCACGAGTTGGGACATGTACCGAAATTACGGCGAGCGAGGGGATCATTTCGCCGGTATCGTAAAAAAAATGACGGGTGGAACGTGCGATGCGCACGATGAAGATTGAACCTCGCTCCGCCCTCGAAAGCGGGACGAAACGGGTCGATCCGTTGCTCTGGTTGATTCCGCTTGTCTTGAGCAGCCTCGGGATTCTGATGGTGACGTCGACCACGAGTCCGGGTTCGTTTGAAGTCGCAGGAACGCCGTTTACCATGGGCATTCGCCAGCTTCAATGGCTTGGGTTGGGGATGGTTGCCATGTTTATTTCTTTTTGCATTCCGTCGCGTTTTTGGTACCGCGCCAGCGGTTTTTTCTGGATTTGCTCCGTCCTGTTCGTTCTTGTAACGCTGATTCCCGGGGTCGGGACCTCCGTCGGCGGCGCGAAGCGTTGGATTCGTCTTGCAGGCGTATCCATTCAGCCGGCCGAGGTTTTGACGCTCGCCGTCGTCTTTCTCGCTGCAAAACTCGCGGTGAGAAACGAGCTCAATCCAGCAAAATGTTTCTATCAGTATCTCATGGTGATCGTCATTTCCTGTGTTCCGCTCATGCTGCAACCGGACCTCGGTTCCACGATCCTCGTCGTCATGATCTGTATGGGAATGTATGTGGAACGTTTCGGGTGGCAACGGCCGTTGTTTTTTGGGGTTTTCGGTGTCGGCTTGCTCGGCCTGTTTATTTTTTTCGAACCCTACCGGATGCGAAGGGTGATGGCGTTTCTCGACCCGTGGCAGGATCCGCTGGACACGGGATTTCAGACCATTCAAGGGTTAATTGCGTTTGCCAACGGGGGGGCATGGGGCTCCGGGCTGGGGCATGGTTTCCAGAAACTCAATTACCTCCCCGCCGCATATACGGACTTCATCTACGCGGCGCTTGGGGAGGAACTGGGGCTCATCGGCACGCTCAGCGTCCTTGTGTTGTGTCTCATGTGGGTGATGCGCGGAAGGTCTCTGTATAACAGAGTCCCGGAAGGTTTCGAGACCTCCGTGGTCTGGGGTGTGATTCTGACAATCATCCTTCCCTTCTTCATCAATATCGCGGGGGTGACGAACCTTATGCCGCTTACGGGAATGCCGTTGCCGTTTATCAGCTATGGTGGCAGCGCGCTCGTCATGGTTTGGGTGAGGGTTGGCGCGCTCCTTCGCATTCAGAAGGAGTCCCCGAGGGTTCCGGCGTGATGCGAGAACGCCTCTTGCTCGTGGCGGGGGGAACCGGCGGACATATTTTCCCGGCGCTGTCGTTCGGAGCATGGCTTTCAGAGGCACATCCAGAAGTCGACGTCGCCTACATGTGCGGCTCAAGGGAGATGGAGAGGGATATCTACCGCTCCGCCGGTGTCGAGCCGTTCGTGCTCTCGGCAAGCGGTTCGCCTCTGGGCGCGCCGAAGGGGCGGAAAATCTCTCGTTTTCGGGAGTTGTTCGCTTCGTTCGGGGAGGCAAAGCGTTATCTGCGCGATTTTTCACCGGAAATGTGCGTAACGTTCGGCGGCTATGTCTCCGCCCCGGTCTTGCTCTTTGCGCGGATAGGGAAAAGGAGGGTTATCGCGCACGAACAGAACGCATACGCCGGCAGGATTACACGCCTTGCGGCACATATCGGCGTTCCGGTCGCCTCCGGTTGGGAGGAGTGCGAGCCGTTGAAGCGAGGAACCTACACACACACCGGCATTCCGGTCAGGCGGTTTCGCCGGATGGAAAAACGCGATGCTTGGCGTGAACTCGGAATACCTGCCGAAATGTCCGGGTGCCCGACCGTTCTTGCCATGACTGGATCGCTTGGCAGCGACAGCATTCGGAGCGTTCTGTCGTCGGCCTGCCGGGACGAAAAAATGCGGGGCTGGGCGTTTCTTGTCGTCGGTGCGGATGGGGATGTTCCGGAACGGCTTGCGGGCAATTTGTTTCTGTTGCCGAAACGCTGGGACGCATCTCCTTTTTTTTCCGCGGCGGATATCGCGATCACGCGGGGCGGCGCTTCTACGCTTTCTGAAGTAGCGGTTATGGATCTGCCAGGTATTGTGATACCATGGAGGGGGGCAGTCAGCGACCATCAGATGAAAAACGCGCGGTGTTTTGCAGCGGATCCCAGGCACGCCATATGGGACGAGAAAACCGAACAAATCGACGATTTAGTGAAAAAATTAAACGATTTGTATCGATCTTTCCCCGTGAAACCGGGTGCGATTGATAAAAAGATGTATAATGCTGCTGAGAATGCGTGCGAACAACTTTGGAATTTATTAATTTCTTTCAAGAAGGGGGAGATTCATGTTGAGGGCAGATAACGCCTTCATCGATATAAAAGCGCCTAAAAACATTCATTTGATGGGTATTGGCGGTGCCGGGATGAGCGGGCTTGCCCTGCTCCTCGATTCGATGGGGCATCTCGTGAGCGGCTGCGACATGGAGAACACGTTCTATCTCAACCGCATCCGTCAGCAGGGTATACAGGTAGCGATGGGCCATCACAGAGAACACCTGGACGCTTTTATTCCCGACCTTATCATTCATACAAGCGCGATTGCGCAGGATCACCCCGAGCTGATCGAAGCGCGCAGGAGAGGTATTGTCGTTGCGCGCAGAGCGGAGATCCTGAGCATCATTTTCAACGGGCGTGAGGGTGTCGGCGTTGCGGGCACCCACGGAAAAACGACAACCTCGTCCATGATATCACTGATCGCGGAACGGGCCGGTCTACAGCCGACCGTTGCGATCGGAGGAGAGCTGTCGGATATCGGTTGCAATGCCAAGCTCGGTGTCGGAAACTGCATGGTCGCAGAACTCGACGAGAGCGACGGTTCCTTCGAACTTTTTTCGCCAAGCGTCACGATCGTCACGAATATCGATTGGGATCACATCGACCACTATCCTTCGTTCGACGATGTCGTATCCGCTTTCGGCAGATTCGCCCGCGGCAGAAAAAAAGAGACCCCGCTCATCGCCTGTGCTGAGGATCTCGGCGTTCAGAAGTTGCTGTCCACGGGAAAAATTCGAAATGTCGTCACATACGGCTGGGGAAGCGGCTGGACGTGGGGTGCGACGGACATACGCTATCAGGGCGGCGGCGGCGTGATTTATACGGCCGGCAAAAACGGCCGGATACTCGGTGAAGTCGTGCTCAGGGTGTCGGGGGAACATAATGTTCTCAACTCGCTGGCGGCGCTGGCTGCAAGCGATTGCATCGGCATTCCGTTCGAGTCGGCTGCCTCGGCGCTCGCAATGTTCAAGGGCGCCAAAAGACGCTTCCAGTATGTCGGCGAGACCAACGACGTGATCGTCTATGACGATTATGGGCACCACCCTCGTGAGATCGCCGCCACGATGGCAGCAATCGCACACGCGTTTCCGAAACGTCCGGTGCACGTCGTTTTTCAGCCGCACCGCTATACAAGGACGGAGGCGCTTTTTCAGGATTTCGCGCGTGCGCTCTCCGACTCGCACCGCGTGTATCTCCTGCCGATCTATTCGGCCGACGAAACGCCGATCCCGGGCGTCTCGTCATTCCTGATCGCGGATGAGCTGATCGGGATGAATAAAACGGATTCCCTGGTTTGCAGCGATTTTCAAGAGGCGTCGAATCTGGTCTGCGACAGTGTAAAACCCGGCGATCTCGTGCTCACGATCGGCGCGGGCAACATTGAGTATTTGAGCAAGCAGATCCTGGGCAGCCTGCAAAAAAGGTTTCCGGTCGCCGGTGCCGCTGCGGTCGTTGCCTGAGCGTTTTTTCGATTTTTCGGTTTCGAACCGCCCGCTTGCACCTTTAACGACGTGGGGCATCGGAGGCGTCTCACGCTTTTTCTTGGCGCCCCGCAACGAAGAAGAACTGGCGGCTGTGATTTCGTTGCTTGACCGGGAAGGAGAGCGATTTCACGTATTGGGCGGTGGTTCGAACCTGCTGATCAACGACGGAACGATTGAGACGCCTGTGTTGCACACGGCGCTTATGAACGCGATCAACGTGGTGGTCGAGTCCGGCAAAATTTTATTGGAGTGCGGAGCGGGAACGAATTTGAAGCAAATTTTCAGGCTTGCATTGGACGAAGCCTGGAGCGGACTGGAGTTTCTGGCGGGCATTCCCGGGACGGTTGGTGGTGCGTTGATGGGCAACGCCGGCACGAAACACGGGACCATCGCTGAAAGTGTTGTCGCCGTCCGGACAGTAGAGGCGAATGGCGCTTTGCTGGACTGGGACGCAAACGACATCGAATGGGGTTATCGAACGTCGCCGTTCCCCAACCTCGGCGGGCGGGTGATTGTAAAAGCCGTTTTTTCCTTGCGGCAATCAGAGAAAGAACAAGTATTGGAACGGGTGAAAATGGCGATAACCGAGCGAAAATCGCAGCCGCACGGCGTCAAAACGGCGGGGTGCGTTTTTAAAAATCCGCAAGGCGACACGGCGGGGCGTTTGTTGGACAGATCGGGGTGCAAGGGACTTTCTGTCAGAGGAGCGGTCGTTTCCCGGAAACACGCCAATTTTTTCGAAAACGCGGGCGGCGCGACGGCTGATGATATGGTCGAATTAGTGCGCCTTTGCGGTAAGAGGGTATACGACGCGTTCGGCGTCGAGCTGAAACTTGAAATCAAGACGATGGGCTTCGAGGAGCCGTTTCCCTTACGTTGAGATGGCGGTCCGGAAACGAAAAAAATGGAAGGGCAAGCTGCTTCTTCTCAGTATCCTCTGCGGCGTTCTGTACTTCGTCGATCAGAGATACGATTTCTTTCGATTGCGGGGCATGGAAATCGTGCCAGGCGGCGTCCTGCCGGAAGCGGCGATCTGGGAATCGCTTCCCGGACAGGCCGAGTCCTTCTGGCCGTCACTGATCTTCGGGTCGCGCGATTTCGTTCGGAGGGTCGAGGGGTTTTACCCCGTGGAAATCGACCTCAAGATAACGGGGTGGGGGCGTTATCGGGTGACGGTGAAACCGCTCGAAGTTTTTTTGAACGTCTCCTGGAACGCACGGCTGTGGCTTTTGTCGACGAATGGGCGGATGTGGCTCGCGAATCTCCCCGTGAATGCGATCGTAAAGGGGATCGAGCTGCCGGATAAACCGATTCTTGCATGGGACTCCGGTCTTCCGTTGCCGATCGACCCGGAAAGACAGGGCGGGGATATTTATTCTTCGAGCCTTGCGATGGAGAAGATCAAAAGGTGGTACGATACGATTGAAAAAACAGGGTGGTATCGGGATATCTATTGCCTCCTCGCGAAGAAAGTCGACGGCAAACCGGTGGTACAGGTTCTCTTCGGCTCGGAGAACGCGATAACGGGCGAGATTATTCTTAAAGAAGACACCTCGAACTGGCTGTCGCTTGCGGCGGCGATGGAGGAAATTTTTCCGAATGCGGAATATCGTACGCCGCCCGGAATGGTGATCAACGCGACTTATACGGATTTGAAATTCACCGTGACGAACAAGGGCGCGAAAAGCGCCCAGCAATGATAAAATCACACCATATTTTTTATTGATTGGGGGACCCCGCATTGTTCAAGAAAACTTCAACTACATCCGGTTACAGGGATCCGGAAGTTCTGGTGGGGTTGGATTTGGGCACGAGCAAAATCACCGTCGTCGTTGCGGAAAGAGACGGCCCGGCCGGCGAGGCGCAGATCATCGGGATGGGACAGGCACCCTCGCACGGCATACGCAAAGGTATGATCGTGCATCTCGACCAGGCGGCCCGCGCGGTGAGACAGGCGGTCGGCGACGCCGAGAACATGGTCGGCCTCGAATTGAGCGAGGTGACCGTTTCGTTCAGCGGCGGCGAGGTGCGCAGCGTTCGCTCGAAGGGAATGATTTCGCTCGGACGTTCGCCGAGAGCGGTGAAGCAACTCGACATCGCGCGCGTGATCGAGGCGGCCCAAGCCGATGTGTCGGTGCCCGCGAATCAGATGATTTTGCACACCATACCGGTCGAATACTCGCTTGACGGAAACAGCGGCATCGACGACCCCTTGGGTATGAATGGCATGCGCCTCGATATCGATCTTGAATCCGTGATCGTTCCGAGCGCGACGGTTCAGAACGTGTATAACTGCGTGGAAAACGCCGGCCTTTCGGTCACCGGATTTGTCATCAAACCGCTTGCCTCCGCTCTGGGAGCGCTGACCCCCGAGGAGAGTGTCGCAGGTGCGGTTTCCGTCGATATCGGCGGCGGAACGTGCGGCGTTGCGGTCTTTGCAGACGGTCGCCCGAAGCACCTTGCGGTCGTCCCCGTTGGGGGAGACCATATCACCAACGATGTCGCGTCGGTGTTGAAGATACCGATCAACAAAGCGGAGGAGATCAAAAAAGAAGTCGACCTCTTCTCGCCGGAGACATTGGAACACACGGAAAAACTCGAGTTCGACCACAACGGACGAAATTACTCGTACTCGCTTTCGGAGCTGACAGAAATCGTTCAGTGCCGGGTCGAGGAGCTGTTTACAGTTCTTGTGAAAAAAGAAGTGGGAGCTTCCGGGGTTTCCATGTTGCCGGCGGGCCTCGTGATAACGGGCGGCGGGTCGCGGAGCATCGGCATCGATCAATACCTCTCCCGGGTCATGGACATGCCTGTTCGGGCGGCGCTGCCGATCGACAGCAACAGGATGCCGCCGGGACGAAACGGCCCCGAGTATACGTGTGCTTCCGGCATCATCAAGTACGCTCTCGAACAGGAGCGCGATCCGTTCCGTTACATGGAACAATCTCTCGATCTCCTGAAGGGGCAGAGCCGAGGATCCGCCGCACAGAGCGGTTCGCGGGATTACGACGCCGGTTCGCAGGAACCGGCGCGTCGGGAAGGCTCCATTTTTCAGTCGATCAAGGACGTTTTCAAAGAACTCTTTTAGGCCGACGACAAACAAGAAGGCTCTCTCGAAGACGGGTTAGGAGGAGAGATTATGTCTGGTATTTTTCAACTCGATACGCCGAGTCGCACAAACAGGGAAATCATAAAAGTCGTCGGTGTCGGTGGCGGCGGGAATAACGCGCTCAATCACATCATTCGGGGTGGCGTGGGCGGGGTCGACTTCATCGCGGCGAACACGGATCACGCGCATCTCGACCTCTCGGAGGCATCTTTGAAGATCACGCTCGGCAAGGAGTTGACGCGTGGACTTGGTGCCGGTGCGGACCCCGGGATCGGTCAGAAGGCTGCCCTCGAGTCGCGGGACGAGATTCGCGCGGCGCTCGAGGGCGCAGACATGGTGTTTATCGCTGCCGGAATGGGCGGCGGAACGGGGACGGGGGCATCGCCGGTCATCGCGAACATCGCGAAAGAGACGGGCACGCTCGTTGTCGCCGTCGTGACAAGGCCGTTTCAGTTCGAGGGCAGGAGGCGCCTCGCCCACGCAGCGGAAGGGATCGCGCAGTTGAAAGAACAGGTCGATGCCCTGATCGTCATCCCGAACGACCGACTTCTGTCGATCTCCGATCGCAGAACGTCGCTGAACGATGCATTCAAGCTTGCGGACAACATTCTGCACCAGGCCGTGCAGGGCGTGACCGACCTGATTTTGCGCCCCGGCCTTGTCAATGTCGACTTTGCCGACGTGCGCACGATCATGAGCAACGCGGGTGCCGCGATTATGGGAATTGGGGAAGGGTACGGCGAAAATCGCGTTGCAACGGCCGCGCACAATGCCATCAACAGCCCGCTCATGGAGACCCCGATGGTCGGCGCCAAGGGTGTTCTTTTCAACGTCTCGGGCGGAGCGAACATCGGGATTCACGAAATCCAGGAGGCCGCGCAAATCATCAACAACGCGTCGGACGAGGATGCTTTTGTCATATGGGGCCACGTTTTCGATCCAGATATGGACGATGCGGTAAAGATTACCGTCATTGCAACCGGATTCGATGAAAGTGTCGGTGTGGTAAAGACAGACCCCTTTGGAACCCCCAAGGCGGTCATGAAACCGACCGTGGTACCGATGACGGAGGCGGCGGTTTCAGCTGTCACCCAACCTTCGCAGAATATCGCGCAAACACAGGCAGTGGCAAGGCCACGCGTTGAAATTGGCGAAACCGATGTCAAACTCGCGGGTTCGGGAGAGCAGGAGAACCTCTTCAGCGGTGTCCCGACAAATCAGTTGGATGTCCCGTCATATTTAAGAAAAAAGAGACAGTAGGGACAAGCAGTCTGCATCTTGAAAATAGCTATTCGAAATCGCGTTTTTGAGGTCGTCTTTGCGTAACAGCGTGACCGCCTGGGCAAGTTGGGCTGATTTTCGAAGAGAAGAGCAGCAAACGATCGACATGCCCTCCGGTGGGGATCTGTTGAGCGCACTTTTTTTCCCGGCCGATTATTCGGTCGGCATGGCAAACCTCGGTTTTCATTACATCTACCGGGTGCTTGCAGAACTCGGCGTCGCGGTCGAACGTTTTTTTTACTCGCCGATTCCCTATCGTTCGGTCGAGAGGGACACGATGCTCGAGCGTTTCCCGATCGTGTTTGCGAGCATTTCATACGAGGGGGACGTTCCCCGATTTTCGGAATGGCTTTCAAGGGGGGGAATTGTACCCTCCCGGCGCGATCGGCAGCAAAACGATGCCCAGTTGCTCGGAGTCGGGGGGGCGATTACGTACATCAACCCGCTTTCGCTCTCTGATATCGCGGATTTTATCGTGCTGGGCGACGCGGTGTCGCTGATCCCCTTTCTCGTCGAAACACTGCGTGCGACAACCGACCGTGGCGAACGCCTTCGCCGCCTTGCGGAGCATCCTTCGTTTCTTGTCCCGATGGTTCACATCGATCAACAGCTTGAAATGTCACGCTCGGTACACAAAACGGAGGACCTGGACGACGAATACGGACATGCGAATTGGGTGACGCCGCGAACCGTTTTCGGCAAAACATTGCTTGTGGAACTTCAGCGAGGGTGTGTTGGCGCGTGTCGCTATTGTACGTTACCGTCGTGTTTTCGGCCGTTTCGACAGAGGGACGTGAGGTTGGTCGAGCGGGACATTCGCGAAGTTTCGAAGAGAGTTTTTTTCGACAGGGTCGGCCTTGTGACGCCGGAGGCGAGTGATTACGGACCTTTGGACGATTTGCTTGCTCTCATCGAGCGTCTCGATAAAGGTGTTTCCTTTGCATCGCTTCGAGTCGATGGTCTGACGCCCCGAATGGTGGACGCGCTGACGAGAGGCGGAAGGCACAGCATGACGATTGCACCGGAATCGGGAGACGACGATTTGCGGCGTACTTGCGGCAAACTCTTTACGAATGAAGAAATCGTTCGAACGATGTGTATGGCGCGCGATCGGGGGATTTCGAACGCCAAACTGTACTTCATGATCGGTCTCCCCGGAGAAACGGACGATCATGTCGTTTCCATCGCGACGCTTTGTGGGTGCTTACGCGAAGAGACGGGACTTCGCATCAATGCCGCCGTTTCTCCTTTCGTACCGAAACCCGGTACCGCTTGGGCTTCGATGTCGTTCGAAGGAGAATCTGCGCTGAAACGAAAAATCCGCTTGCTCACGCGAGCATTTTCCGGCAGGTCCGGAAGTTCGTTGCAGGTGGCAAGCGTAAAAGAAGCTTGTGTAGAATATGCCTTATCCTGGGGCACCGTTCTGACATCGCGGGACATTTCCACAACAGCCGCAGGGAAAGGCGCAAAAAAATGGAAGCGTCACGATGTCGACAGAAACAGAGTCCGTGAAGAATTGGGCCGATTGGGTTTGTGAGTTTGCCTTTGAAACTATTGAGATTTGACGCAGGAGGGATCGGTTATGGGTTCTACAACAAGAAAAACCAGAAATTATAAAGAAAAAAATTCGATGCTTGCATTCGGGCACATCGCTCTGCCGTTGGCTGCCGTTATTGCGGTCGGGCTGCTTTTTATCGGGATCAAGTTGTTCTTCCTTTCGCCGTCGGAGACGGGTGTTGTGGAGGTTACATCGGAGACGCCGGTTACCGTTGTCGAGACGACGCAACCGGATACGACGGAATCGGCGCAGCAAACCGCCGACGCGACGTCGATGGTTGCCGGGGACGGCAATGTGGCGCCTTCACAGGAAACGAGAGAAACGGCGGTGACGCTCGCAGGCCCCATCACGCAGGGGTCTTCGACTGAGACGTCATCTGCGTCCGGCGCGTCGTCCGCCGCGCAATCGTCTGCGCCTTCGCGCCCAGGTGCGACGACGGGAACTTCCAGCGGCTCCGCACCTCAGGTTGCATCCAGGCCGTCCGTTCAAACGGGCGCGCTGACCTCGAAATACGGTGTGCAGATCGGCGCCTTTACGCGTCAGGAGGGCGCGAACAGCGTCGTCGAAGAGGTGACGAAGCAAGGGTATGTTGCCGCCGTCAGTTCGGCGGAATCGTCCGGAAAGACATATCACAGAGTCCGTGTCGCTGCTGGAGACACGAAGGAAGAGGCCGAGCGCCTCGCGGCGGAATTGAAGCAAAAGGGTTACCCGGTTCTCGTCGTGGCGAATCCATAAGCGACGAATTTTATCAATCGTTATGGCAGGTTTTGTCGAAGAAGTTACGCCAATTTCGGAGTGCCTCGATCGCGTTACGGAGGCGCTCCGTTTCCCGTGGACCGTTTCTGCAAAGACGCTCCCGCTGTCCGAAGCGGTTTCTTTGAGAGCGGCAAGGACGATCCGATCGGAGGAAAACAACCCTCCATTTACAAGAAGTCTGCGCGACGGTTATGCCGTCGACCACCGATTCACGACTGGTGCTTCTTCGGGGGCGCCGGTTTTTTTGCGCATGGCAGGGGAAATTTTCATGGGTGCAAAACCTGTTTTCTCGCTCGGCGCGGAGGAGGTAGCGTCGATTCCGACAGGGGGCATGATGCCGGATGGCGCGGATGCCGTCGTCATGTTGGAGGATACTGCTGACGCGGGGAAATGGATCGAGGTTCGAAAAGCGGTGCAGCGGGGCGAAAATATTGTCGTATCCGGCGAGGATATCGCAGTTGGAGATGTCGTTGCTTCGCGTGGCGACACGATCGACTGCGCACTGCCCGGAATGTTGTCGACACTCGGTTTTACGGAAATCGACGTAATCGATCTGCGGATTGCCGTCATATCCACCGGAGACGAAATCGTATCCGCGGGCACCTCTCCTTTGCCGCTCGGCTTCGTTCGGGACGCAAATACGGACATCGTTCGCTCCACGCTCAGGCAATACGGTTTTTCCTCCAGATCGTATGGGATTGTGTCGGACCACGTCGAAACGCTGAAGGAGCGCGTGACGGAGGCACTGTCGTGGTGTGACGTGCTGCTCCTGAGCGGAGGCTCTTCCGTCGGCGTGAGAGATCACACGACGGAAACGATACAGGCGCTTCGCGATCCCGGCCTCTTGATACGGGGAATCAACATGCTTCCCGGTAAGCCGACCTTGATCGGCGGCTCCGCGGAAGACAAGAAAATCGTCGTCGGTCTGCCGGGGCATCCGACCTCCTGTATGGTTGCATGCCTCTTTGTCGTGTTGCCTTTGCTCCTTCGAATGGTCGGGGCGAAACGCGACGCCGTCGGACGCTATATCCGCATGCCGCTCGAACAGGACGTTCAAGGGCGAACCGGCCCGGATGAATTCATCCCCATGCGTTTGGAATCGGGGGGCGCGCGTCCCCTTGCTGCGAAGTCCGGTTACGTGTCGGCCATGCGTGACGCGGATGGATTTATTCGGATGACACCGGATGTGGAGACGCTGCGCCAGGGTGAGGAGGCTTTGCTGTGGTTGTGGTAGATCAGGTCGCGTCGAAAGGGTATCCCGAGCACGTTTCTCTTTCCGAAGCAGTGAAGCTTCTTGAGGAGACGTTTTCGGCGAAAAACTGCGAAACATCCGAGCTGGCGATTCAGGGCGCGCTTGGAAGGACGCTTGCGTCGGACGTCGTCTCGCGCAGAAACGTCCCGCACTACACGGCATCCGCCGTGGACGGCTACTCGCTCCAATCGACCGACACGGCAGGTGCGACGAATGCGACGCCCGTATATCTCGAAACAGGTGAGTTTTCGTGGGTGAACACGGGAATGCCCATTGTCGATGGGGACGCCGTCATCATGGTCGAGGATACCTCGGTGGTGGAGGATGCGAGCGGGCTGAAACTGAAAATCACACGCAGCCTGACGCAAGGCGAGAATGTGCGCGCCGTCGGCGAGGACGTCATGAACGGGCAAATTCTTGCAACCGAAGGAGATCTCGTGACGCCGGCTCTGGTTTCTCTTTTTCTCTGCGCCGGTATTGGAACGGTCTCGGTTCGCGCGCGCCCACGCGCCATCTTCATCCCGACGGGAGATGAGATTGTCGACCGGGACCACTGGTTGGCGAATCGAGATGTCCCGGCGGGCGTCGTCGTAAACAGCAACGCCGATTTTGCCGCGGCGACATTTGCAGGGTGGGGTTATTCGCTCGAAGTTCATCCGATTCTCCCCGACGACCCGTCGCTGATTCGCGAAACTGTCGCGAAGGCCGTTCGGGAATACGACCTCGTGTTGGTCAGCGCCGGTTCCGCGAAGGGCAAGCGCGACCACTCGGCCGATATTTTTTCGAGTCTTGGGCGGATGCTGTTCCGCTATGTGCGGATGAAGCCGGGGCGACCGGTGATGGCGGCCGTCGTCGATGGAAAACCCGTCGTTTGCACGCCGGGCTTTCCCATGTCCTGCGCGGTATCTCTCTGGTCGATCGTCTATCCTCTGCTCAAAACGATGTCCGGCGAGCCCTTGAGCCCGGATGACATCGAGGAGGCGATCGGAGCGAAAGGGAAGATCGACGCGTCGTTTCTGCTGCAATATTCTTCGTCCGCGGGCGTTGCGGATTGGGTGCGGGTAAAACTCGCCGAGGTCGGAGGGGATCTGCGCTGCTGGCCGCTCTCCGCAGGGGCGAGCGTGCTCTGGGCGCTTGCGGAATCGGACGGCATCGCGCTGTTGCCGGAATCCACGCTCGAATGCGCGAAGGGGTCGAAGGTGCAAATCATGATGACCCGGTCCGTCGATTTTTCAAAGCGTCTGCTTTTTCAGGGATCGGACGACCCGGCGATCCAGTTGCTGATCTCGCTGATCCGGAAACGCGGGATGGACTTCGCGATCCGGGCTGTCGGAAGCATGGGGGGACTCGCCGCGCTCGGAAGGGACGAGGCGCATCTTGCCGCAGCCCATCTTCTGGACCCTGTGGACGGCACGTACAACGACAGCTACATCGAGCAATTTTCGCGCGGGCGCAACTGGTCGAGGCGTCTCGTTTTCTATCGCTCGCAGGGATTGATCGTCGCTGCGGGAAATCCCAAAAACGTGACCGGTTTCGCGGATCTTGCTACAGGGAGCGTCGTCTTCGAAAACCGTCAACCCGGTGCGGGCACGCGTGTTTTGCTCGATTACATGCTGAAGGAAAACGGGCTCGCGTCTTCGAGCGTCGCCGGTTACGAGCGGATTTCCATCACGCATATGGAAGCCGCGAACAAAGTTGCTTCCGGCGTCGCGGATGCGACGCTCGGGATCAAGGCTGCTGCGGACGCATTGGGGCTGGACTTCATCCCGGTTGCCCGCGAACCGTACGAGCTGGTTTTCGGCGAGGCATTCTTCGATCATCCGGCGGCGGACGCTCTCATTGCCTCGTTGGAGAGCGCGGAATGGCGCACGGAGGTGCTTGCAATGGGCGGTTACGAATGGCCATAACGGATCGCAGCGGAAGAATCATAGATTACGCCAGAATTTCCGTGACGGACCGGTGCAATTATCGCTGCACGTACTGTATGCCCGAAGAAGGCGTGTCGCAAATTCCGCACGAACAAATCATGCGTTACGAGGAAATCGGCTTTCTTTGCCGTGCACTCTCGGAGTTGGGTGTGCGCAAGATTCGCTTTACCGGCGGTGAACCCCTTGTCCGTAAGGGGATCGCGCAGTTTCTTAAGCACTTCAAAAAAGACTTTCATGAAGTGGCGGTCTCCATCACGACAAACGCGGCCCTTCTGGCCCACTTTGCACGTGAACTCTCGGAGGTGCCGCTGTCCGGGATGAACATCAGCCTCGACACGGTCGATGCGGCAAAATTTCGAGAGATCACCCGGGTCGGCAATATCGACGACGTAAAAGCGGGGATCGAGGCGGCAAGATCGTGGAACATCCCCAATATCAAGACGAACACGGTCCTCATTCGCGGGTTCAACGACGGGGAGTTGCCGGATATCCTGCGTTTTGCGTGGAACAACGACATTGTCCCACGCTTCATCGAGTTTATGCCCCTGGGCGACGACGTCTGGAGGCGGGAGAAATTTATCGGTGCCGATGAGATTTTACAAATGCTTTCGGCATATGGAGAATGGATGCCGCTGCTCCCTCAAAGGCCCGCCAGCGACGGAATTCCAGTCGGACCGGCGAAATATTACGTCAATGCGGCAACGGGCAAAACCGTCGGCGTGATTGAAGCGGTCTCCAATCACTTTTGTGCTTCCTGCAATCGGCTCCGGGTTACGGCGAGCGGCAATCTGCGCGCGTGCCTTTTCAGCAGGGACGAGGTGCCGCTGCTTCCGTTGATTCGAAACGGGGATATCGAAGGACTCAAGTGCGCGATTCGGGAAGGTATGAACGCGAAACCCGAGTGCTGGGAGAATTTGCGGGACGGAAAACAGCGAATGTACGGAATCGGAGGGTAGATGAAGATGGCGGAATGGACGCACTTCGACGAGACCGGCAGCCCGCTCATGGTAGATGTCGGTTCGAAACAGCCGACGAGACGGCGAGCCGTTGCAGAAGGCTGGATCGACCTGCCGGAAAAGATATACGATGCGCTGAAAACCGGCGGCGTCAAAAAGGGCGACCCCATCCCCGTGTCGGAGATCGGTGGTATCATGGGTGCGAAGCGGACGCCGGACCTCATACCGCTCTGTCACGCGATCATGCTGGACAGTGTGCGTGTGTGTTGTGAAGTGGACGACGAATCGCGTGCGCTTCGCATCGAGTGCGAGGCGATCGCAACGGGCGTCACCGGTGTGGAGATGGAGGCGCTGACAGGGGTCAGCGTCGCTGCCCTCGTTTTTTACGATATGTGCAAGGGCGTCGACAAGGGAATGGTACTGCGAAATATCCGCTTGCTGGAAAAATCCGGCGGCAAGAGCGGAAACTGGAAAGCCAATTGACAACGGGAGAGAATGATCGTCATGCGAAGAATAATCGGCCTTTATAACGTCAAAACGGGTGAGTGGAATAAGCTTGCGTATCTTCACAGCAACGCGGATCATATGAGTTGCATCAATGGGGAGCCGGGAAAAATCGTTTTTCACAGGGTGGGGGAAACCATGCCGTCGGATGCCGATTTTGTCGTCGTGCTGCCGCGCGACGCGAGCATCGGAGATGAGCGGTTCATCGCCGTGGGCGGCGGCGAGTGCCTGTTCTGGAAAGACGGCGACGTCTCCGTCGTGAACGCGGGTTTTGTGGAAGTGTCCGCGCCGTATGAACAGTGGCGAAAGATTCGCGCCGGTGTGCTCACGATCAGCGACAAGGGTGCATGCGGGGAACGCCTGGACACGGCGGGTCCGGCTCTCGCGGATATGATCGAGGCGCTCGGTTCGACCGTCGTACGCAGGGAAATCGTTCCGGACGATCGCGAGAAAATTGCCGCCACGCTCAAAGCATGGGCGGATGAGGACAGATTGCAGGTCGTTCTCACGACGGGAGGCACGGGGCTCTCGAAGCGCGATGTTACGCCGGAGGCGTTCATGGACGTTCACGACAAACTCGTTCCCGGTTTTGGAGAAACGATGCGCGCTAGGTCGATGTTGTACACGGAGCGGGGATTTCTCACGAGAAGCCTCGCCGTCGTCAGGGGAGAAACGTTGATGATCGCTTTCCCCGGCAGCGAGCGCGCCGTCCGGCAATGTTTCGAGGCAATAGCGGGCGCTTTGCGCCATGGAATCGAAATTCTGAGCGGCTGGGACGCGGAGTGCGGAGGCCACAGGCACTGACCTTCCAAACCGCAGGGGAGGCAACGGCGATGGCGAACGTCAGCAAATGCATCATCATCACGGGTATGTCCGGGGCGGGCAAGAGTACGGCGCTCAAGATACTGGAGGATCGCGGCTTCTTTGCCTGCGATAACCTGCCTCCCATCCTCATGCCGCGGCTTATGGAGACCCTTTCGGGCAATCGCTCCGCAGTCGGCACCGGAGTCGCGATCGTGATCGACATTCGCGGAGAAGGACTTCTCGAGGATCTTTTCGCCTCTATGGAGGTACTCAAACGTATTGTACAGGATGTGACGCTAATCTTCCTCGACGCCTCCGACAACTGGCTCGTGCGCCGTTACGAGACGACGCGGCGCAGACATCCGCTCGGCAAGGGCATTACGATTCTCGAGGGAATCGCGAAGGAGAGGCGTCAGCTTGCGGCGATCCGCGAGCGGAGTGATGTTGTGAAAGACACGTCCTCCATGATGCCGAACGACCTTCGCAGCGAACTGCTCACCGAGTTGGGAATGAACGACGAGCCGCTCACGGTTATCGTGAGTTCCTTCGGTTTCAAATACGGCGTCCCCCGGGATTGTGATTATCTGTTCGACGTGCGTTTCCTGCCGAATCCCAATTACGTTCCCGAGCTCAAAAAAATGTCCGGCAAAGACACGGCGATCCAGGAATACCTCGACCGGGTCCCCGCAAAGCGGTATTTCATCGAGCACATCGAATCGCTCATGGAGTTCGTGCTGATGCAGTACGACAACACGGGCAAAAAGCAGGTCCATATCGCGTTCGGCTGCACAGGTGGGCGGCATCGCTCCGTCGCCGTCGCGGAGGCGATATCGGCATATTTGCTGCGGAGAGGTTACAAGGTCGCGGTCGATCATCGGGATATCCTGAAGGAGAACGACTGATGCCGCACCCGGCCGTCATTCTGGCAATCGGTTTTTTACTGGGTTGCGCAATCACGGCGCTTCTGCCGAAGCGGCGTGAGCGGGCGTCTCGGTCCACCGGAAAACCCACGCACAGAAGACGGGACATTATGGAGAGCGCGGTCGAACAGCGTTTGCTCCAGGGCCCCAGTTTCGTCTGCGTCGGCGGCGGAACCGGTTTGTCGACCCTTCTGTCGGGGCTCAAGAATTTTACGAGGAACATCACGGCGATTGTTGCCGTTACGGACGAGGGGGGCAGTTCCGGTCGTCTGCGTCAGGAGTGGGGTGTGCTTCCGCCTGGGGATGTGCGAAACTGTCTTGTCGCGCTTGCGGAGGATGACAACTCGCTCAACCGGATCCTGAACTTTCGTTTCGATCGTGGGGAGCTGGAGGGGCACAGCCTGGGCAACCTGATCCTGCTCGCCGCCTGCGAGCTCTCGGGCGATTTTAGCAAGGCGGTGGAAGAGTTGAACCGCCTGCTCGCCATACGGGGGCGCGTCCTGCCTGTCACGACGGAGACCGTAGTGCTTCGGGGTGAAACCGTTGAGGGAACCTTTGTTAAGGGTGAACTGGAGATATCGAACAACGGGAGCAGGATGAAGCGTCTCTGGCTGGAACCGAGCTCCGCGAAACCGCTGCCCGATGTGATCGAGGCCATTCCGCAGGCCGATTTGATCGTGCTTGGCCCCGGCAGCCTGTTCACGAGTATCCTTCCCAATCTGCTGCTAGAGGAAGTGGCGTCGGCGATCCGCGAAGCGTTCGTGCCGAAGGCGTACGTCGCGAACCTGATGACGCAAAAGCGCGAGACGGAGGGGATGAATATCACGGCCCATCTCGACTGGATTGCGAGCGTACTGGGTGTGATGCCCGATTATATCGTGGTCAATCACACGCCGATCCCGAAGGATTTTCTCGAACGGTACCGCGAGTGGGGGGCCGTGCCCCTGTACCTTTCGCGCGAGGAAGAACTCTATCTCGAACGCAACAATTGTACGATCGTCTACGCCGACCTCGTCAACATCAAGGATGGAAAGTATCTGCGGCACCATGCACAGAACCTCGCCGAAATCCTGACCCGAATCGCGAAGGATTACAGGGGTTGACCGACGCAGTGACGGCATGACGAACATCAACACGGCGATCCGCGACGAACTCCTTCACCTTCCCATTGTCGATCCAACGGTTGAGTTGAGTGGTTTTTTCGACGCGCTGCCGCCCGTTGCTGCGGGTACTGCAATATGCCTCTCCTCGCCTCGTCTGACGATGATGAGGCGGCTCTTGAAACTTTGGAGGGGCTTGAACGATGCGTCGATTAATGCGACAATGACACTGGCGGAAGCACATGCTCCCGTCGAGGTTGCGAGTTTACGCGACACGGCGCATGATGGCAACAATATCCTGGAATTGGATAAAAAACGGGGCCGCGCCGTTTTGCGATTGCGAATGGATCAGTACGAGGCGATTCGGGCTGTCGCGCGGAGCCTATTGAAAGGCCAGAGATGGACCTGGTTTCGAGGGGTTTGGGGCGCGGCTGGCTCCATGTACCTTCCGCAAAACGGTTACTACATGTCGTTGCGCATGATCGACCGGCGGGATGTGACGGAGAGGCTCATGCAGACGTTTTCGTCTGCCGGTATCCTGCCGGGCAGGAGGAAAACAGGCAATCGTGTGGAGTTCACCGTGCGCGATCAGGATCAGATTGTGACGTGTCTTGCCGGGATGGGTATCGTAAAGAGCACCCTCGCGCTCGAGGAAACGGCAATCGTCCGGTCGCTCCGGAGCCGCGCGAACAAACTGGTCAACTGCGATTCGGCCAACATCGGCAAAACGGTCTCGGCGGCGCGGGAGCAGATGGCGCTGGTCGACCGGATCGACGACGAAGGACTGTGGGATCACCTTCCACCCGTTTTTGTGGAGCTCGCCAGAATGCGCAGATCCAACCCGAGCGCGTCGCTTCGCGAACTCGGGCAGATGATGGAAAAACCGGTGAGCAAGAGCACGGTAGAGTACAGATGGAAAAGGCTGGAAACGTTCATCAATGGAACGGAATAAAACTAAATGAGTAAAGGGGATGGTTGGCCATGTACTTGGGAAAAGCGGATGTGAACACCTACGACAAGGGAGTGGAACGCGAGTTCCTTGTATCGAACGGAATGGGAAGTTACGGCTCCTCCACGGTCGTGGGTGCTAACACCAGAAGCGAACACGGTCTTCTGGTCGTTCGTCCGCACGATTCGGAACAGCACACGGTGCTGATCAGCAAGCTGGAAGAAACACTCTACGCCAACAACAAGAAATACCAGCTATCCACCAACCGCTACAAGGATCTCATCTACCCGGACGGTTACAGATACGTACAGGAGTATCAGGGGACGCCCTTTCCGAGTGTCCTGTTCGTCATACACAGCATTTTTCTCAAGAAATCGATTTTCATGCCGCAAAACGGGACTTGCACCGTTGTCAAATACGAGCTTGTCGCATCCCCTGAGCAGGTTTTTATGGATATCCGGCCGCTCTTCGCGCACCGAAGCGCCACCGAATCGCCCTGCGCGGAAGGGCGCCCGCAGTACGAGTCGTCGCAGACGCCGGAGGGTGTCGTGAACGTGCAGGGGCGCGGCTACATGAGTCACGTCTCCTTTGCGGGCGCGTCGACTGCGCTCAAGTGGTCGAACAAGCCCTTGTGGTTTGAAAATTTAATATACGAACGTGACGGCATGCCGGACAATCCGTCGCTGGATTGCCTCTGGTCGCCGGGTTTCGGCTCGATCGGCATGCAGGAGGGGGACGTCGTCTACGTCGTGCTCTCCGAGGAGCCGATCGCCTACAGCGTGGAAGACTTGAAAGCGCTCGAGAAGGAGACGACCGACCGGCTCGACTCCTTTATCAAACAGGTCGCCGTCAATACGGATCACACGGTATTGCAGGACATGGTTCAGGGTTCGTGCCACCTCGTCGCGGACAACAAGGGTTCCGCACCCGCGATCTTCTCGGGCTTCCCGTCCGTCGAGCAGCGTGCGCGCGATACCTTCATCTCCCTCCCAGGGCTGACGCTCGCGACGGGACGTGCCGAAGTTGCAAAGGGCATCCTCGCGAACTGGCTCGAGAAGGCGGTTTCGTGCGACGGTATCATGCCCGCTTCGATCGACAATCACGGGGCTCCGCAGCTGGGTGACATCGACGCGGGACTTTGGTTCCTGTACGCTGCCGATAAATATTCCTCGAAGGTCTCGATGGACTTCGCGAAGGAGAACTATCCGGCAATCCGCTCGCTCCTCGAAAAGTACATGGAGGGGGATGCACGGCTCGGCGCGGTGATGGACACAGGCTCCAAGCTGATCAAATTTTTCAACCGGGACAACACGAAACACTGGATGTCCGGCGACGTCAGCGGGGAACCGCTTGTCGAGCGCAGAGGCTACCTCGTCGAGATGGGCGCGCTCTGGTATAACGCGCTGAAATTCGTGCAGTCCGTTGCGCTTGCTGTCGGTGACAGCGCTGCTGCCACGGAGTACGAGACGCTTGCCGCGGAGGTAGCGGACTCCTTCGTTCGCACGTTCTGGAACGAGGAGGAAAAGTATCTGTTCGACTGGGTCGACCCGACGGACGGCGAACGCGACGACGCGATCCGCCCCAACGCGATCTTCTCCGTCTCACTGCCGCACCCCGTCATTGCGGATGACAAAGGCAAACAGATTTTCACGACGTGCTGGAACGAGCTGTACACGACGTACGGGCTCCGCACGCTGGACCCGCATCACGACAAGTTCAAAGGGCGCGCCGAAGGACGCCCCGACCAGAAGAAGAAGGCACGTCTCCGCGGAATGGCATGGCCGTGGCTGCTGGGCCACTTCACGACGGCCTACATGCGTTTCTATCCCGAGAAGAAGGAGATGGGCTGGTCGTTTATGCGCCCCTTCTCCTCGCACCTGCGCAGAGGCTGTCTCGGCGGCGTCGCGGAATACTTCGACGGGACGATGCCCTATCGTCCGAACGGCGACGTCCTGGCAGCAATCTCCCAGGGCGAACTGCTTCGCGTGATGCACGAGGATCTCGCCTAGATTTTCGCGAAGACGACCTTCCCCCCATATCGCCCCGCAAACGGGACTTTGTCGATCGACAGGGTCCCGTTTTTTTGATTGGTGCTATGATGTGTGGCAGGTATGTAAATTGGGCGGTCGAAAGGCGGTTCAGGTGTGAGAAAATTTTTTGAACGTCTTCTTCTTTCTGCGATCGCGTGCTTTTTTCCCCTTGCACATGTCTCGGTTCTTTGGGGAGCGTGGGGCAACGTCCAGGAGGAATATGCGAACGAAACGAACACGAGCGGGCTGATCGCGACGATCGCCGTCGCGCTCGTGTTGTTTTTTATCTGGTGGGATAAACGAAGTCAAAAGTGATGCGATCCTTGTGAATAAAATATAAAGGTCGCGTTTTGCGTTTTTCTCGTTGACCCTGGGTGACTTTTTCGGTAATATCCAATCGGGACGACCATTTGTCCCGGAAAAAAATAAATACGACAAAAAGAATCACAACCTGAGGAGGTTTTTTTCAAATGGCAAAGGCAAAAGTGGCTATCAACGGTTTTGGGCGTATCGGTCGGCTCTCGCTTCGTTCGTTCTTCGCGTCGAACGGCGGCAATCACGAATTTGAAATCGTGGCGGTCAACGACCTCACGCCGCCGGAGTCGCTTGCGTATCTCATGAAGTACGACTCGGTCTTCCGCCGCTTTCCCGGCACCGTCGAGCTGCAAGGCGACACGCTTGTCATCAATGGGCAGAAGATCAAGGCGGTCGCGGAGCCCGATCCCGCGAAGCTGCCCTGGAAAGAGATGGGCGTCGACGTCGTCGTCGAGAGCACTGGGCGTTTCACCGACGCGACGAAGGCAAAAGCGCACATTGAGGCAGGAGCCAAGAAAGTCCTGATCTCCGCGCCCGCGACGAATCAGGACTTGACTGTCGTCATCGGCGTCAACGAGAAATCGTACGATCCCGCCAAACATCACATCATCTCCAACGCCAGCTGCACGACGAACTGCCTTGCGCCCGTCGTGAAAGTGCTGCACGAGAAGTTCGGCGTCGTGAAGGGCCTGATGAATACCATTCACTCGTACACGAACGACCAGGTCATTCTCGACTTCCCGCACAAGAAGAGCCCGTCGCGCGGCAGGGCCGCCGCGCTTTCGATTATCCCGACGTCCACCGGTGCAGCGAAGGCGATCAGCGAAGTCATGCCGGAGCTGAAAGGCAAGCTCAACGGCTTCGCGCTCCGCGTACCGACGCCGGACGTCTCCGTCGTCGACCTCACCGCCGAACTGGCGAAACCCGCGACGAAGGACGAGGTTAACGCAGCGATGAAGGCGGCTGCCGAGGGCGAGCTGAAGGGCATCCTGGGTTACGAGGCGGACGACCTCGTTTCGATGGACTTTGTCGGCGACTTCCACTCGTCGATCTTCGCGCCGATGCACACGACCGTCATCGACAACATGGTGAAGGTTCTCTCGTGGTACGACAACGAGTGGGGTTACAGCAGCAGGGTCGTCGACCTCATCGACTACATGGTTAAAAAAGGACTGTAGAACTTGAAGCTCAAGACGTTCCGCAAAGACGACGTCGCGGACAAACGCGTTCTTGTGCGCGTCGACTTCAACGTCCCGATGACGCCGGATGGCAAGGTCGCGGACGACACGCGCATCGACGCCCACCTGCCGCTGATTCGCGAACTGATGGGTGCGGGTGCGAAAATCGCGCTCTGCTCGCACCTCGGCAGACCGAAAGGACAGGTTGTCGAGAAATATTCGCTGCGCCCCGTCGCGGACCGGCTCGCGGAGATATTGAGCAAGCCTGTGGCATTCGCAAGCGACTGCGTCGGTCCCGACGCCGCGAAGGCGGTCGACGCACTCGGAGTGGGAGACGTTCTGCTCCTCGAGAACCTTCGCTTTCACCCCGAGGAGGAGAAGAACGACGCAGCGTTCGCCAAACAACTTGCAGCACCTTTCGACGTCTTCGTCATGGACGCCTTCAGTGCGGCCCACAGGGCACATGCATCGACGCGCGCCGTCGTGGACGACCTGCCGTCCTTTGCCGGACCGCTTCTGATCCGCGAGATCGAGATGCTCTCCGCAGCGCGCGACAACCCGAAAAACCCCTTCGTCCTCATTCTGGGGGGGGCCAAGGTCTCCGACAAGATCGGCGTCATCGACAACATGCTCGACAAGGTCGACTCGATTCTCGTCGGCGGAGGGATGGCGTTCACCTTTCTCAAGGCGAAAGGGTACGAGATCGGGAAGTCCCTTTGTGAAGCGGACCGGCTCGATTTCGTAAGAGAAATGTTCGCGAAGGCGGAAGCGAAAGGCGTCGCCATCATTCTGCCGACGGATGTCGTCGTGGCGGGGGAGTTCTCTCCCGACGCGCCCGCTTCCGTCGTACCTGCAGACGCGATCCCATCGGACAAGATGGGCCTCGATATCGGCCCCGAGACGATTCGCGCGTTCGAGTGTGCGCTGGACCGCGCAAAGACCGTCCTCTGGAACGGACCGATGGGCGTCTTCGAGATGACCTCGTTCGAGAAAGGGACGAAAGCGATTGCCGTGAAACTCGCCGAGATCACGAAACAGGGCGCCATGACCGTCGTCGGCGGAGGAGACTCCGCCGCCGCCGTCGCCAAGTTCGGTTACGAGAAGAGTGTTTCTCACGTTTCGACCGGTGGGGGAGCGAGCCTGGAGTTTTTCGAAGGCAAAATTCTGCCGGGCGTCGAACCGTATATCGAGAAATAAAGAGACGAAGGGCGAATCGAACCAACGCGGCGACAGCTTTGAAAAACAGGCTGCCGCCGCTTTTTTAGAAATTTTCTAGAAAACGGGAGGGTTCTGGATGCACAAGAAAATGATCGCGGGCAACTGGAAGATGAACTGTGGACAATCGGCAACAAGTGATTTTATTAACAAACTGGAAGATTTGCTGGAATCAGATGAAACCGGCAAGCGTTCGTCTAAGGCGATCGAATCGGAGTTGATCGAAATCGTGATCGCCCCGCCGTTCACGTCGATCGGGGCGGCTGTCGCGGCCCGTCGCAGCGAAAAAATCAATATCTCCGCGCAGAACGTACATTACGAACCAAAGGGCGCTTTCACCGGCGAAATCTCACTCGGCATGCTCGAAGAAGCCGGTTGCAAGTATGTGATTATCGGCCACAGCGAACGCCGTCATGTTTTCGGCGAAACGAACGAGCTGTTGGAGAGAAAACTCGTCGCGACGCTGGAGTCGAAAGTTCTGCCGATCTTCTGTGTGGGCGAACTTCTCGCGGACCGCGAAGCGGGCCGGACTGAAACCGTCCTGCGCCAGCAGTTGGAGGCCGCATGGCTCTCCCTGACGAGCGACGTCGTCGCGGAGATGCTCGTCGTCGCCTACGAGCCGGTCTGGGCGATCGGCACGGGAAAGACGGCGAGCGACAAGGACGCAGACGACGCATGTGGATTCATTCGCGAGCTCGCGCAGGAGAAATTCGGCGCTGCGACGGCGGATGCATTGCGCGTTCTCTACGGCGGTTCGGTCAAACCGGAGAACAGCGCCGGCATTCTGGCGCAGAAAAACATCGACGGTCTTCTGATCGGCGGCGCGTCGCTCGACGTCGATTCGTTCACAAAGATCATTACGACTTCTGTTTGAGTTTTTTTATACAGGGTCAGTAAAGACAAGGCACCCGAGTATCCGGGGTATGTCGAAGGCAAGAGCCCAAAATAACCCTGACATATATCAAGCTCACTTATGTCGCCAAGACTTATTGGCGACATAAGTGTTATTATAAGACATTTTTAATTGATGCATCCCAAGAGAAAAGCCGACCGAAAATTTCGGTCGGCTTTTCTCGATATTCTGTTTTTCATAATGGGGTCAAGGGGACTTTGTCCCCTTGCGGGGTTTGGGGCGGAGCCCCATGTATTTCGTTGTTTTTTATTCCTCGCCCTCGAAGCGAATCGACGGCGCGTCCCCCCAGAGTCGTTCGAGTTTGTAGAACTCGCGTCCCTCGCGGCTGAAGACGTGCACGATCACGTCGCCCGCGTCGATCAGGGACCATCTTGTGCTGGTTTCCCCCTCGACCTTGTAGCGCAATCCCATCGAGTCCATCGCTTCTTCGGCGGCCTCGCGCAATGTGCGGGCGTTGATCTCCGATCTTGCCGTTGCAATGATGAATGCATCGGCGAACCCCGAAACCCCGCGCAGATCGATGAAATCGATGTCGAAACCGTGTTTTCCCTGCAGAGCCTCGATAATCGGCATATATTCCGCATAAACGCTACTGTCTACCGTCATGTCGTTTCCGTTCGCCTCCCTAAAAAGCGATTTCTTTATTGTATTGTAGCATAGCTGCTCTCCAGCCGTTTTAGTAAAACCTCGTAATTCTGGCCGACGACGAGCGATGGGTATGACGCCTGCTTGTCGGCTCTTGTGAGGCTGGTCGGGATGCCACACAGGCGCGCCAGATTCTCCGCGGAGGTTTTGGCCGCTTGAGATGCATTTTCCGGGTAGATGACGATGCTGCTGCGGTAGTCGAAGTGCTTCGCGTTGCCGACGTGTGTCACGTCGACGCCCATCTTCTGAAGGTGCGAGGAGACGTTTTGGGCGACGCCGCCCCTACCCGTTCCGTTCAGGATCGCAACGGCCTGCGTGATGCCGTTCACGCGCTCCTGAATCTCCTGCGGTGACGGCGCTTCGGGTGTGGGTGTCCTCTTTACTCCGTCCGGGGAATCCGGCGAATAGTCCGCCACGGTAGACACGTCGGATTGCATCTCGATCAACGCCTGTGTGTCCGCTTTCAGGAACGACTCCACGCTCGCACGGTTCGCAATCCAGTAGCTCAGACCGTCGACGAGTGTCGGCTCGCCGGGGAGCATTTTGAAGAAGATGCGGTTCTGTTCCTTTTCGAGGCGTTTGACGAACGAACCCAACTGCAAAATGATGCTGGGGTCCATGTCCGTCGCGAGCGTGTTCTTGATCTCGTTCATGATCGTCGGAAATCGCAGCAGGTTTTCCGTTTCGTAGATGCGATGCAGGAACGCCTTGAGGAATTGCTGTTGCCTCCGGATACGTCCGATGTCGCCCAGCGCGTCGTTACGGAAACGAACGTACTTGAGCGCCGTCTCGCCGTTCATTCGCTGTTTGCCCTGCGGAATGTCGATGTGGAGGTTCTGTTTTCGGTCCGTATATTTCATCGCCCTGCCGACGAAGATGTCGACGCCGCCCACGATGTCCACAAGCTGTGGAAAATTGTCGTAATCGATCTTGATGTAATAATGGATCGTCGTCCCAAGAAAGCGTTCGATTGTCGCACGCAGCAAATCGACACCGCCGTAGGCGTACGCATGGTTCAGCTTTTGGTTGCCGTGTCGCGGGATGGAGACGCGCGTATCGCGAGGCAGCGACAACACGCGAACATTTTTGTCGTCGATGTCGACCGCCACGAACATCACCGTGTCGGAGCGCTTCACCGCTTCGACGTTGTCCTCGCCCAGTACGAGGATGTTGATCCGTCCCGCGATTTCGAGCGGTTGAACGTCCTCGTCTCCCCCTTCTCTTATGTCGTCGGAGATGGGAGGCGGCGGTGGTGGAGGCGTCGGCACCTGAATCCGGTTGAATCTGTAGTATGCGCCGACGCCGAAGGAAAACGAGGCCAGCAGGAGTGCGATGAGTATTTTTTTCCAGGTCAATGCAATTCACCATCCGAATCGGTGTAGAGGCCGTTGTCGTCGATATATCGGCGCACGTCCTCAGGCACCATGTATCTGATACTGCGCCCCGCGCGGACGCGTCGCCTGATGTCTGTCGAAGAAAGATCGAGCTGCGGAGAGTCGATCGTTCGGACCGATCCTCTGATTTCCTGCGGCAACTCGGATATTTTATCACGAGCGTAACCGGGGCGGCCGACCGTGAGCAAAGTCGCCATCCGTGCGATCGCGTATGGTTCGTGCCAGTTGAGCATGTCCAGAACGGCGTCGTCCCCAGTTATGAAGTAGATCCGGCTGTTCGAGTACAGCGCGCTCATCTCCTGAAGCGTGTCGAGCGTGTAGCTGCGCCCTCTTCGGTCCGTCTCGATGCGGGAAACGTCGAAGTACGGATTTCCCTGCACAGCGAGGCGAACCATGTCGTAACGCGCTTCCGCATCCGCCATGCCCGCGTATCGCTTGTGCGGGGGGGTTCCGGAGGGAACGAAGAGCACGCGATCCAGACCCGCCGCTCCCCTCGCCTCTTCTGCGACGAAGAGGTGTCCGTTGTGGATCGGGTCGAACGTGCCGCCCATGATGCCGAGTTTCTCGACCCCGGCGCGGCGCTCCGTCATTCTTCCCCGCTGTCGCGCGTGTCCGACATGAGTTCGTCGGGGTAAAAGTCGAAGTCCATGTGGCCGATCGAAACCTGCGCGCCCGCCTGCGCGCCTGCCGCGGCGAGCAACTCCTCCACCCTGTGTTTACGCAGCAGTTTGGTAAAGCGCGCGACGTTTTCAGGCTGCGAGAGGTCGTATCGCTCCGCCGCACGCTCCATCTGCGGGTGCAGGATGCGGAATGAACCGTCCGGAAGCGAGACGATCTGTATCTGCTGTCTTCGCGGTCGTTGCGGCACTGCCGTTATATCCTCGACATCCTCCATCGTCGCAAAGAGGCGGACGTGGCCGTGAGGACGCGGATGCTCGCGGGAGAACCCTATAATTTTATCAACGAGCGGCTCGATATTTTCTCCTGTCAATGCACTGATCGTCGAAAAATCGAATCCCTTTTCGTTGAAGAATGTGCGAAGGTCGCAAATGAGTGTCTTCGACTCGCCCGGCTCGCCCAAAAGGTCGATCTTGTTTCCGACGACGATGCAGGGGCGGGTGGAAAGTTCGGGGTCGTAGGCTGCCATCTCGCTGCGGACGACCTGCCAGTCGTCCACGATGGCGTCGCGTTCGCCGGAAGAGAGGTCGAGGACGTGCAGGAGAAGGCGCGTGCGCTCGATGTGGCGCAGGAATTCGAGACCGAGGCCCTTGTCGTCGCTCGCACCCTCGATGAGGCCGGGGATGTCCGCGATGACGACGCCCTCGATGTCGGTCTTGAGGACGCCCAAATTCGGGGACAGCGTCGTGAACGGATAATCGGCGATCTTCGGGGAGGCGTTGGAGACGGCCGCCAGAATGCTGGATTTTCCCGCGTTCGGCAGGCCGACGAGGCCGATGTCGGCGATGAGTTTCAACTCCAGGCGCAGGTTGTGCGTCTCGCCGAACCCCCCTTTTTCTGAAAAACGCGGTGCGCGCCTCTGCGAGCTCGCGAAGACGCGGTTGCCTCTGCCGCCTCTGCCGCCCATGGCGGCGACGTACGTGTCTCCGGGTTCCACGAGATCTGCAAGCCCGTCGCCCGTCTCGGCGTCATAGACGAGCGTTCCGCACGGAACGGCGAGGACGAGGGATTTTCCCGATCTGCCGTTCTTCGCGTTGCCCTGTCCGTGCTCTCCGTTTTCCGCGACGAAGCGGCGCCTGCGCTCGAAGTCGGCGAGCGTCTGGAGGTTGGTCGTCGCTTCGAGGGCGATGTTCCCTCCCCTGCCGCCGTTGCCGCCGTCGGGGCCGCCGTTTGGGAGAAATTTCTCCCGACGGAAGCTCATGCAGCCGTTTCCGCCCCTGCCGCCCGATGCGGAGATGGTGATTTCGTCAACGAATTTCATCGAAATGTCCGCTCCTCGATACAAGAAGAGAGCCTCGAGTGCTTTGCAGCATCCGGGCTCCCATATGGTTTTACCTTGATTGGCTTATGCAAATTCGACCGGAAGAACCGTCACGAACTTGCGATTCGCCTTTGTCTGAAATGCCACCCTGCCGTCCGAGAGGGCGAAGAGCGTGTCGTCCTTGCCGCGGCCGACGTTGCGTCCGGGGTGATACTTCGTGCCGCGCTGGCGAACGATGATCGTCCCCGCCGTTACGACCTGGCCGTCGCTCCGCTTGATGCCGAGGTACTGCGGGTTGCTGTCGCGACCGTTGGAGCTGCTGCCCTGTCCCTTTTTATGTGCAAAAAACTGAATGTCGAAACGTCTCATGTTCGGTTGTCCTCCTTAACTTCGTTTACCTTTACGTACCCTGGGTAATCGTCCGCGATCGCCTTTATCGAGAGAAAAATCGTTCGCGCCAGCACCTGCGCCGAATCGATTTTACTGTTTTTACTGCCCCAGGCGAGCCGCATCAATGGAATCTCGGGATCGGATTCGACGTCGAGATTTTTTACTCCGATCACGTCCTCCAGACCGAGCCACAAGGCCTGCATAAGGGACGAAATCGATGCGCAGACGATATCGGAACCGTGATCCGCAAAACCCGTGTGCCCCTCCGCCGAGATCGAACGGATCCCCGCATGGTCGTGTACCGCGGTTACCGTCAGCATATCGCTCGAAGTCTGGTGTCGCTACCCGTTGATCGACTCCACGGCGAGTTCCGTGTACTGCTGCCTGTGACCGCGGAACCTGCGATAGTTCTTCTTGCGGCGGTACTTGAAGACGATCACCTTGTCCTCTTTGCCGTGCTCGAGGACCTTTGCCGAGACGCTCGCGCCGTCGACGTACGGAGCGCCCACGACCGGGCCGTCGTCGCGTCCGAGCATCAGAACCTTGTCGATGCTGATGGTGGCACCGACCTCCGCGTCGCACTTCTCGACGCGAATCCGGTTGCCCTCGCTCACCCGATACTGCTTGCCGCCTGCTTCAATCACTGCATACATACCCAATATTTCCTCCTCTCGCTTGCCAAGGTAGCGACGAGCGCTTTTACCAAAAAGACCTTCGGCAATGCGTTCTGCAAAAAGCCAAGCTATTGTACGATCAGAGCCGTGCTTCGTCAAGTTTTCCGAAGCGCATATCGTGCACCCCGGAAAATTTTTTGGTTTCCCCGCGTCCGCTTCGCGAACGTCGTCTTTTTGTCCTTGCCTACCCTTGCAGAAGCCGCTCCAGGGATGCCGCGACCTCCTTCGGGTCGGCCTGTCCGCGCGTCTCCTTCATGATGAGCCCCTGCAAAAATTTCGCCTTGCCGCCCTTCTTGTCCTGACCCGATTGGATCGTCGCGACGACGTCGGGGTTGGCGGTCATGATTTTTCGGATCACTTCGTCTAGTGCGTCGCCGGTGAGGCGGGTTGCGCTTGCGCCGGACCGCGCGATCGCCTCGTCCAGAGAAATTTTTTCTCTGACGAGCAGCGCGAGGATGTCCTTCGCGACGGTACTGGAAAGCTCTTTTTTCTCCACCTTGGAGACGAGTTGCGCCAGCGTTCCGGGTTTTGTCGGAAAATCTTCGATGCCGCAGCCCAGTTCGTTCAAGAGGCGCATGACCTCCATGCGAACCCAGTTTGCGGCGCGCGCGGGCGGAGCCCCCGCTTTGACGACCGCTTCGTAATACGCCGCGAGCTCCTTCTGTTCCGTCAGCAGCGCGGTCTCCTCCTGATCGAGGCCGAAATCGCGCATGAAGCGCTCGCGCTTCTCCCACGGCAGTTCCGGCATGCTGCGTCGGAACGCTTCGATCTCCTCGTCGGTGAGGACGATCGGCGCCAGGTCCATCTCCGGGAAGTATCGATAGTCTGCAGCGGTCTCCTTGCTGCGCATGGAGCGCGTGACCCCCTCCGCGTCGTCCCAGAGGCGCGTCTCCTGTACGAGCCGGCCGCCGGTGTCGAGGACCTTGTTCTGTCGTGCGATTTCGTATTCGAGTGCGCGCTCGAGCGATTTGAGCGAGTTCATGTTCTTGATCTCGACCCTTGTGCCCAGCGAGCCGTCCGGGTTGGAGAGCGAGATGTTCGCGTCCACGCGAAGCGAGCCGGACTCCATCTCTCCGTCCGAGACGTCGAGGTATCGCGCGAGCTGGCGGAGTCGCATGACGTAGTCCCGCGCCTCGGCGGGCGAGGACATGTCCGGCTCCGAGACGATCTCCGACAGGGGGACGCCGCCGCGGTTGTAGTCGACCAGGGAGTAGGACGCGCCCGTCAGCCTTCCATCTGCGGTCGGGTGCACGAGCTTGCCCGCGTCCTCCTCAAGGTGCAGGTGATGAATGCGAACTCGCTTGGCCCCTCCGTCGCTCTCGATGTCGAGGTAGCCCTTCGTCGCGATCGGCAGCTCGTACTGCGTGACCTGATAGGCCTTCGGCAGGTCGGGGTAAAAATAATTTTTTCTGTGAAAGTTGGAGTATTTCTGGATCGTGCAGTGCAGTCCGAGCCCCATGCGCGAGGCGAGTGCGACGGCGCTGTCGTTCAACAGTGGCAGAGAGCCGGGTACGGCGAGACAGATCGGGCAGACGTTCGAGTTCGGCGTCTTCCCGATGTAGTCCGTCGAGCAGGAACAGAAAAGTTTCGTCTTCGTGCCCAGCTGAAGGTGGACCTCCAGGCCGATGACGATCGGTCGCTTCGATGCCATCTACGCCACCCCCTTTAACGTTTTGGGCGTCGCAACGTCGGGGCGTCCGACGGCGCGCTCGATGACGGAGGCGATGCCGAGAAGTTCGGCGTCGCCGTATCTCGGGCCGACGATCTGCACAGACAGCGGCAGGTCCTCCTCCGTCAACCCCATGCCGATGTTGATGCCCGGCAGCCCGCCGAGGCTGATCGGCACGGTGAAGATATCGCCGAGATACATGCGGTTCGGGTCGGTCTCCTTCATGCCCAACAGGTAAGGCATGGAGGGGGAGGTCGGCAGAAGATAGGCGTCGAATTTGCGGAACAGTTCGTCAAACTCCTCCACCATCTTCGTGCGGACCTTGAGCGCGGGGCCGTAGTAATTTTGATAAAACCCTTCCGTCAGGAGGCAGGTGCCGAGGATGATCCTCCGTTTGACCTCCTCGCCGAACGACTCCGTCCTCGTGTTGACGTACATTTCGTTCAGCGTCTTGCCTTCGATGTGTGCGCCGTAGCGAATGCCGTCGAAACAGGCGAGCTTCGAGCTCGCATCGGCGAGCGCCGTTACGTAGTAGGTGGCGACGCCGTACTTCACGGCGATTGGCAGTTCGATCGGCTCGACGATTGCGCCGGCGGCTTTGCAGTGCTCTGCCGCTTTCTCCATTGCGCGGTAGAGATCCGCGTCCATGGCCTCCGCCTCGAAGCCGGTGAAGACGCCGATTTTTTTGCCCGAAAGGTCTTGCAGCGAGAGAGCATCAGTGAACTTCGGCCTGTCGTAACCGTCGCAGGTGGTGTCGCCCGGGTCGGGTCTCGCAAGGGCTTCCATCGCCATGGCGATGTCCCAGACGCTGCGTCCGAGTGGGCTGACCTGGTCCAGCGCCGAGCAATAGCCGACGACGCCGTATCGGCTAACCTGGCCGTAAGAAGGCTTGAAGCCCTGTACGCCGCAGAATGCAGCGGGCTGCCTGACCGATCCGCCGGTATCCGACCCGAGGGCGAGCGGCGCATAACCCGCGGCTACCGCTGCCGCGCTGC
>JAJDHV010000070.1 GCA_030266365.1 Synergistaceae bacterium OttesenSCG-928-I11
CGGCAGCAGCGGCGGCGTCGGCTGCGACGCAGGCGCGATTTCGGCCTGTGGGGTGCTATCGCTTCTGTGCGGAGCGCTGCTTCTGCGCAGACGACGCGCGACGCGCAGGTAATTTTCCAACAGGGCAGCACACAACATAACCTGCCTCAAACGCGAGTCGGCTCCTCCCACAGACGGAGCCGACTCGCGCATTGTTGTGCCGGAGAGCTTTTTCGTCTGTCTGCCTTTCGTTTTTTACTTGACGGTCATAGTATGGCGAATATAATAGAGTAAGAAATATTTAGGAGGATAAGTATTATGGGTAACGACATGACTAAAATGACAAGCAAGGGACAAACGACAGTTCCCATGTTTGTGCGCCGCAAAATGGGATTTGAGGCGGGAGATTATCTGTTGTGGGAGATGCGGGGAGATATTGTCACAGTGCGCAAGCCCAAAGATCTGATGGATTACGTCGGTTTTTTGGGAAGCGTAAATTTTCCGGACGATGAAGAGGGGCTGTTAACCCCTGAATTTGGGCGCAAGATGCAGGAGCGGGAAGGATGAAAGAAACGTTTGTCGATACCAATATTTTCATGCGTCTCTTCGACTCGTCCGATCCGAAGCAAACGGACAGGGCAAAAAAAATATTTGAACAGGCGGCAGCGGGAAAAGCGCGTTTGATTGTCGGGCCGCCGGTTCTATTCGAACTGTCGTGGGTCTTGAAAAGCGCAATGAACCGCTCCAATCAAGAAATTTTAGATGTGTTGGAAGCGATTGTTGCCTGGAGAGGCATGAAAATATTGGACAAAGAATATGTACAACGAGCAATCGCTTTGGCGAAAGCCACAAAGCAAGGGTTTGCAGATTCATATATCGCTGTCACGGCTCAAGATCAGAACCTGGAGGTTGCAACGTTCAATCAAAAGCATTTCTCCAAGCTTGGCGTTGAATTACGCCAATTCGATGCTGAAAAATAGCAGGTGAACAGGCGAAAAACCATGCCGCCAATCAAAAATCGCCCTCTTGCGAGGGCGTTTTTTTTAATTGGAGAAGGTGGGATCAACCTTGCCTGCGCGGACGAACGAGAAGGGCGAGGGCGAAAAGTGCGATGCCGCCGGACGCGCCCGCGTTGCAGCCGCCGCCGATACTGCCTATGATGTCGTCGTCCCAGCGGTCTCGGTATCTTGCCCCGACCGTGACGTTGCGCGCCGGCATGATAAAGCTCGTGCTGCTGTCGTATCGGTCTGCGAAGTGCACGTCGCCCGCGAGGGAAACCCATCGGTCGAACCGCTCCCAGTAACCCGCCGAATACGCCCGGATGTGGACCCGTTCGCCGGGCACGGCGCGGCTGGTGTTCGTGTAGCCGTTCTCCACGCGTACGAGATAGGTGTTCTGCCAACCCGCGTAGAGGGTGAGGTCGCCCGTCACGCGGTCGATCTCGAAATTCCACGCGGTCGTCAGTTCCGGGTCGCGAAACCAGCCCAGGAAGGTCGCGCCGTTGCGCCAGGGAGCCGTCGGGACCGCGATCGTGGCGTTTTCCTGCACGTCGGTGTAGGGCGCGACCTCGCTGCCGCCGGTCGAGTCGAAGGAGACGACATGGGCCTCGGCCGAAACGGCACAGAGGAGAAGCGACAACAGCAGGGGCAGAAGGACGATCGCTGCGCGCCGCCACCTGCCGGATGTTTTATGTGGGCCGGGTGGGCGAAACGGGCTGCGCGGCGTCATCGGAGGGCGGTCACCGTCGCGTCCAGGCCGGTGACGTACACCGCGTTCGCGCCGACGGCGGGGGAGGTGGTGACCATGCCGCGCGTCGGGATCGTCCACTGGATACGTCCGCTCGCGGCATCCAGCCCGTACACGTTGTTCGCGTTGTTGCCGAAGAAGAGCTGCCCGCCGCGCATCGACGGCGCGGAGACGACAGCCTGCCCCGTCGGCGTGCGCCAGACGGCGTTCCCCGTTTTCGCGTCGAGGGCGTTCATGTAGCCCAGGATGTTGCCGAAGAAAACCCTGCCGTTCGCGACGAGCGGTGAGGATTCGATCGAGCCGCCGGAGTCGTACTCCCAGACGACCGCCTCGTTCTTGATCTCGGCGCAGTAGAGTTTGCCGTCCCAACTGCCGAAGTAGACGTACCCGTCCGACACCGCGGGCGCGGTCACGACCGGACCGCCGACGATCGCGCGCCACTTGAGATTCCCCGTGGCCGCGTCGAGCGCCATCATCTTGCCGTCGTGGTTGCCGATGTACACGACGCCGCCCGAGACGGTCGGCGAGCCGTAGACCTCGCGCCCCGCCTTGTAGCTCCACTTCTGCCAGCCGTTGCGGATGTCGACGCAGTAGACGTTGCCGTCGACACTGCCGAAGTAGACGTATCCGTTCGCGATGGCGGGCGACGAGGCAACCATGTTGTGCGTCGTATGCTGCCACTTGAGCTTGCCGGTCGCGGCGTCGAGTGCGTAGACCCTGGTGTCGTAACAGCCGAAGATCACAACGCCGTCCGCGACGGCAGGAGACGATGTGATCCAGTTGCCTGTGTCGAACGTCCAGATCACGCTGCCGTCCTGTTCGTCCAGCGCGTAGAACGTGCCGTCGTTGCTGCCGAAGTAGATGCGCCCGCCGTCGACCGCGGGCGACGACTGGATCGAGTCGCCGATGCTGCGCTGCCAGGCGACGGTGCCGTGGATGGGGCTCGTCGCGGCGCTGGGTTCGGCAAGCGAGCCGGTGCGGCGGTTGTTCGCGCGGAACGTCGGCCACTCCGCAGCCGCGAGCGCGCCTGCAAAGAGTGCCACGATTGCGACGGCGAGCACTGCCGTGATCGTTCGTTTTATTGTCCGGAACGTGTTCATGTAGACCCCTCCGTTTGTGTGCGATGTATTGCAACGATTATATCTACATTATCGCAGCGAGGCATTGTTTTTTACCGTAACGAAAGGGGTGCATGATATACTGAATTTTAGGAAACGTCCCGGTCGTCCTGAATTTTTTCCGAATCACAGCCCCGTCGCCTCGCGAATTTTTCGGAAGACCTCCGTGTTGTCGTACGTTCCGGAAAAAATTTCCGCTCCTTTGCCGATCGCCCAGATCGGGACGTTTTTGCCCGTGTGGTAGAACGTCGACCAGGTCACGCCCGCGCGCCCGTTCAAGTCGCGAATGCAGGCCATCGTGAAGGGATCGTAGGGGCCGTATAGACGCTTGTACTCCCGGTCGCTCGTCGGCCGGGATTTTTTTGGCGTCATGCTCATGCGGAACGCGTTTCGCACCGGCGGCGTGTCGTCGATAGGAAGCCCGAAAAAATTCTCGGCGCGCTTTGCGTACGCCTCGAACGACGCATTCGCGTTCGGCGAGACGGTCCGCTCGAAGGCGGCGTATGAACCTTTCTGGGGGGCGAACGCGCGGTGGATCGTCACCGGGTCGAGGTGCGCCGTCGCCATGCCGCCGGTCTCGTGGTCCGCCGTCACGACGATGAGCGTTTCATCGGGGCGCGATGCATAAAACGCCAGCGCCGCGCCGAGCGCCTCGTCGAAGTCCATGACCTCGCGGATGCAGCTCGCGGCGTCGTTCGCGTGGCAGGCGATGTCGATCCGGCCCCCCCTCTACGACGAAAAAAAATCCCGCCTCGCCGTCCAGCAACTCGATTCCTTTTTTTACGAAATCGACGAGCCGCAGTCCCGTCGCGTCCTCGTCGATCGCAAACGGCATCGATCCCGCCGACAGCTTCGGATGGACGGCAATCGTCCTCGGCCCCGGTTTCAGCGCGCGAAAGTCCTCCGCCGTCGTCGTCACGCGAAATTTATTTTTTCGGGCGATCTCGATCAGGGACGCGGATTTTTTGTCCCTGCCGGTCGGGTTGCGGAAACCGCCGCCGCCGAAGTAGTCGATACGGCTTTCCGCGAGTTGAAGGCCGATGGCGTAGTGCGCCGTGCGCTTGTCTGCCTTCGCGTAGAAGGCGGCGGGCGTCGCGTCCTGCAAAAAAGCCGACGTCGCGATCCCCGTCTTCATGCCCCGTTCCGCCGCAATTTCCAGGATGGAGCGATACCGCTCGCCCGTTGCGGGATCCATCGCGACGGCGTTATTGGTCGTCTTCCTGCCGGTGGCGAGCGCGGTACCGGCGGCGGCGGAGTCCGTGACGCCGGATTTGGAGTTCGTCGCGATCGTCCCGGCGTAGGGGAGTGAATTCATGCGAAGCTGGGCGGTGCGTGGTGTCGCGTCGTTTTCCGCACTTCGCAGGCCCGCGAGGTAGGCCTCCGTCAGATTGACCTGTGAGACCCCCATGCCGTCGCCGATGAAGAAAAAAATAAATCGTGCTGCGCAAGCCGGTGTTGCGACAAAAAGCGAAAGTATGGAGAAAAATAAAAGAAAGCGCCGAAATATTTTCATATATGCCGTATCGTAGCGTGAATCAACGTACATTTCTCAATATCTCCTATCCGGGTAGCGCCATTTTGCGTCATTGCGGGGGGAAAACCCGTTTGACGATTTAGTTCATGCTGGTTACAATAAGTTGAGCATATACTGCGGTTTAGTGTCCAAATGAGTAAGCGCATGTGAAAGTGGAAATGTAAATCGCATCATACGCTGTGTGAAACCTGAAGAAATCATACTTTCAAAAATGGGGGGTCGTCAACATGGGTTTTTATGTGAACGTGTCGGTCGGGGAAAGCGTCAATCGGTTTTTTTCCGACACGCCGCTGATGGGGCACGAGGTGCTCTCCCTCTCCGGAGTGGAGAACAAGTCGAGCGTGATGGCCTGGCGGGTGAACCGCATTCTCCGGCCCATGGGCTGGGTCGTCGACGACGACGCGGAGGTCGAGTTCGTCGACACCTCGACGTTCGAGGGGATGGAGATCTATCGCAACACACTCACCTTCATCATGACGCTCGCGTGCAAGCGGGTCCTTGAGAGCGACGTCGCCGTCAAATACTCGATGAGCGACAGCTACTACTGCGAACTGAACGACGGAGAGGCCACGGAGGAGCAGGTCGCCCTCATCCGCGACGAAATGCGGAAGATGGTCGACTCCGCCATTCCGATTCAGATGGCGACGCTGCCGCTCGACAAGGCGCGCCGCATCTTCGAACGCCAGGGCAACGGCGACCGCGCCAGGCTGATGCAGTGGACGGGCGCGGACCCGCTCACGCTCTACCGTTGCGCCGGCACGTACGGCTATTTCGGCTCGCCGCTTGCCGCGAACACGAATTCGGTGGCGGCGTTCGGCCTCGACCACTACGCCCCCGGTTTTCTGCTGCGCTTCCCGTCGATGGCGAGGGCGCGGACGGCGGAGATCCCGCCGCTGGAGATCAACCACAAACTCATGGGCGTGTTCAACGAATATTCACGCTGGCTCAAGGTCCTGGGCCTCTCGACGATGGCCAGCCTGCACGAGCGCGTGGCGAACGGCAAGGCGCTCGACCTCATCCTCATCTCCGAGACCTTTCACAACATGGCGCTCTCCAACATCGCGGCGCAGGTCGACGAGCGCAAATCCGTTCGGCTCATCTGTCTCGCGGGGCCGTCGAGTTCCGGCAAGACGACGACGTCGAAGCGCCTCTCGATCCAATTGCAGGTGCTGGGCAAAAATCCGGTCACGATCGAACTCGACGACTACTACGTCAACCGTGACCAGACGCCGCGCGACGAGACGGGCGCGTACGACTTCGAGGCGCTCGAGGCGCTCGACGTCGAATTGATCAACGACCATCTGGGAAAACTGCTCTCCGGCGCGGAGGTGCAGCTGCCGAAATACGACTTCGTCACCGGGACGCGCAAGCAGGGGAAGACGCTGCGGCTCGGCTCGGACGACATTCTGATCATCGAGGGGATACACGGTCTCAACGACGCGATTTCGCGCGACGTGCCGCGCGAGGCGAAGTACAAAATCTTCATCTGCCCCCTGACGGGCGTCAACCTCGACTCCTACAACCGGATCGGCACGACGGACACGCGCCTTCTGCGGCGCATGGTGCGCGATCATCGCAGGCGCGGCTACAGCCCGGAGCGCACGATCGCGATGTGGCCCTCCGTGATCCGGGGGTCGCACAAGCACATTTTCCCCTACGAGGAGCAGGCGGACATCCTCTTCAACACCTCGCTCGCGTACGAAATCTCGGTCCTCAAGGGCTACGCGGAGCCGCTGCTGCGGGCGATTCCCGAGTGCTCGCCGGCGTATGGCGAGGCGACGCGCATGCTCTCGCTCCTCGGCTTCGCGCCGGTGATCCCCTCCGAGAACATCCCGAACATGTCGATCATCCGCGAGTTCATCGGCGGGAGCTGCTTCGATGACTAGATCCGGCACAGGCAGGGGGTATCCTGCGCCGTGATCCTTCTCCACGCGGGGTACAACGGAAAATTTTTCATCTGGGGCGAGTGCTCGTTCACGAGGACGGGGCTGCACAACCTGCGCCGCATGCGCAGGATTTCCGGCGACACCGTCATTCAGCATATCTGGGATCCGGGCGCGGAACGGATGGCGCTTGCGCTCGGGGAAATCGGCTTTTCGTACGGGGGTACTGCGGCGACGGCGGAGATCGACCTGCCGACGTTCGCGGGGAAGTACCCGGTC
>JAJDHV010000071.1 GCA_030266365.1 Synergistaceae bacterium OttesenSCG-928-I11
GCCCGCTCTTCGCCGTCACAACAACCGGCAGCGCCAGCGTCTTGCCACCCACCTTGATGTGTTGCCCCGACATCGTCACAACCGCACCGTTCGCCGCCGATATCTTGTTCCCCTTCGCAGTCTTCAGCGTCAGCCCGCTCCCCAACAACTTGCCGGACTGCACACCCTGCGCGACGCCGATCTTGAGCGCCACAGTCTGCACCGCCTCAACAGGTGCCGCCAGCGCGAACAGCAAAAACAAAAAAATCAAGACCGTGGGCTCCGCCCACACCCGGCAGGGGACTGTGCCCCCTGCACCACCATACGGGGATTTTACGTTCGCGCGTCGCGCGAACGTAAAATCCCGGATAGGGGTCAAGGGGACAGTGTCCCCTTGCGGGGTGTGGGGCGGAGCCCCACGCTCTTGACCTTTTCTTCAAAGGAGGGATAGATATGGGTATGTTGCAGTTTCTTGGGCATTCGGCGTTTTACCTCGAGGGCAACGGGATTCGTGCGTTGATCGATCCTTTTCTGACGGGCAATCCGATGGCGTCGGAGGGGGCGGATGCGCGCAAGGAGATCGACTACATCTTCGTGACGCACGCGCACGGCGACCACATCGGTGACGCGGTGGAGATCGCGAAGCGCACGGGCGCGACGATGTTCGCGACCAACGAGCTAGCGAACTGGTTCAAGGGCAAGGGCCTGAACGCTGAGGGGATGCACATCGGCGGGCGTGCGACGTTCCCGTTCGGTCGGGTGAAGCTGACGCACGCGTTTCACGGCTCTTCGATGTGGGAGGACGGGAAGATGGTGTACTCGGACTTTCCCTGCGGATTTCTGATCGAGGTGGACGGGAAGAAGATCTATCACGCGGGCGACACGGGGCTCTCCGTCGAGATGACGCTGCTCGAGGCGGAGGGCGTCGAGGTGGCGCTGCTGCCGATCGGCGGTTATTTCGTGATGGACGTCGACGACGCAGTGCGCGCGGTCGGGTTCGTCAAACCGAAGAAGGTCGTCCCGATGCACTACAACACCTTCCCGCCAATCAAGGCCGACCCCTTCGACTTCGCGGAAAAAGCCGACGGAATCGCCGAGGTAATCGTCGCGAAGCCGGGAGATACCATTCCGTTTTAGAAAATGCAGAAAAACACATGCAGAATCGCGGCGAGCCGGTCGATGGTCGACCGGCTCGTTCTGTTTGCTGGGATATGCTGTCGACCGAATCTGTTCAATGCCCCTGTTCTTTTTACATGGACGCAATCCTTCTTTTACATGAACGAGATAGTATGAGCACAAAGTTTTTAGAAAGAGCGTTATGGGGGCGTTTTATTATGCATTGCATCATTCAGATTTCCGACCATTTCACGCCGAAAACGGACGCCGAGATTCTTGACAGGATTATCGATGGCAAACACATACGGTCCGTCTATCAGCCGATCGTCTCGCTGGCCGACGGCGAGATTCTTGGGTACGAGGCGCTCAGCAGAATCTCCGACGATCATCTCCAAATGGATATCGAGCAGATGTTCCGGACTGCTGACCGGACGAACCGCGCGTGGGAGCTCGAGGCGTTGTGCCGGACGAAAACTCTGGAGCGCGCTGTGGATATGGGCGCTGAGAAGAAGCTTTTTCTCAACGTCAACCCCAATATCATTCACGACGACGGGTTCAAAAACGGATTCACCAAGAGGCGTTTGGAAGAATATGGCCTGGACTTTCGCAACGTGATCTTTGAAATCACGGAGCGCGTCGCTGTCCTGGACAATCATGCCTTTTTAAGTTCGATCGATCACTACAAAAGACAAAATTACGTCATCGCAATCGACGACGTCGGTGCCGGCTATTCGGGATTGAGTGTCATATCGGACGTCAGGCCAAATCTCATCAAACTTGATATGGCACTTGTCCGGAACATCGATAAGGACGAAATCAAGCAGCTGCTGTGCAAAGCGTTGGCCAACTTCACCAGCGGCGCGGGTATCAAGCTGATCGCCGAGGGGATCGAGACGGAGGAAGAGTTAAAGACACTCATCAAGCTGGGCGTCGAATTCGGGCAAGGGTATTTTTTGGGCATCCCGGAAACGTCTTTTGCGGACATCGCACCGGGGAAAAAGGAAATGATCAGAAAATACCACGCCAAAAAATACGGCGAGCAACGCGCGGGCGCTTCCATCTATACCATCATCGCGCACCTGTCGAAACCCGGATGCACGTTTTCTCCCGATGAAAGGACCGAGACAATCTATGAGACGTTGCGGCAGAATCCCACCATCACCGAATTCACCGTCCTGGAAGGAGGTTCGGCTGTCGGGTTCATGACGAGGACGGACCTGAACGAAATTCTCGGCGGCCGGTACGGATTTACCATCCACTCGAAAAAGACCGTCAAGCAAATCATCCACACGGACTTCTTGCGGGTGAATTGCAGCATGCCGGTCGATCAGGTGTCTCGGCTCGCCATGCAGAGGCCGTTGGAGCAACTGTACAACCCGATCGTCGTCGAGCGGGAGGGGCAATATCTGGGTATCGTGACGATCAAGGATCTGCTCGACACATGCACGAAAATCGAGGTGGACACCGCCATCCACTCCAACCCGCTGACGAGGTTGCCGGGGAACCTCCTGATTGAAAAAGAGATCATGAACCGCATCTTCGGAGACGCGCCGTACTGCATCACGTACTACGACATCGACAATTTCAAGGCTTACAATGACGGCTATGGGTTTCAAAACGGAGACATCATGCTTGCGCTCGTCGCCGATATTCTAAAAAATTGCGCGATCAGGGATGAATTTGTCGGGCACATTGGCGGTGACGATTTCATCGTGATCTGTGACTATCACGACGGAGAAAGTTTTTGCAAATCCGTCATTGATGAATTTGCCTCACATGTCCTTTCTCTGTATCACGACGAAGATGTGAGGAACGGTTATATCGTCTCCAAGAACAGAAGTGGCGTCACTGAAAATTTTCCCATCGCGAGCCTCTCGATCGCTGGAATTTCAAACAAGGAGCGGGCGTATCGAGACATCGACGATTTTTCGAGGGATATCGCGCAGATCAAAAAGAAGTGCAAACAACAATTGGGCAATTATTTCGAGATCCATTAAACGAAAAACCCACAAGGCCGGATTCACTGGCATTGTGGGTTCGGGTGTATCCCGATACGCGCACCGCGCGCTGAGGCGCGCGTGTGTTTAATATTTCAACCCGAAGATCGGGTGATAGAAGCGTTCGTCGTGCAGGTATTCGGCCTGTTTTTCGAGGGCCTCGCGCGCGGAGTCGCCGAGATAGACGACGAGCGCGGAGGTCAGGAGATGCACGAGGAAAACGGCACCGACGATGCTGCTGCCGAACGTCGGACTCGTGGCCGAGACGAAGAGCGAGAGGTCGGCGTAGCGGCAGACGGGTGCCGCGGGGCTGTCGGTGATCGTGATGATCTTCGCCCCCCCTGGCCTTGCCCTCCGCCGCCGCCTCGGTGACGTCGACGGCGTAGCTCGGCATCTCGCACACGATCATGAGTGAGTCCTCCGAGAGCGTGCGTGCCTGCTCGACGAGCGAGAGAGACCCGCGCTTCATCAAGACGGTTGGCAGCGCCATCACGCAGAAGCGCGTGTAGGCGAGCTCCGTGACAAGCGACGAGATGCCCCAACCGACGAGCGCCGTGCTCTTCGCCGACTCGACCATCTTACAGAACGCGTCGATCTTGTCGGGCTCGATCTGCGTCCAGGTGTCCTCGATGTTCGCGTGCTCCGTCTGGAGGATGTTCTGTGGAAGCTCGTCCTTCATGCCGACTGCCTTCGTCAGCATCGCGGCCGGGTTGACCTGTTCGAGGATGGCCTTCTGCAAACAGTCCTTCAACTCCGAGTAGCCGCTGAAACCCAGCACGCGCGCGACGCGCACGAGTTGGGCCTTCGATACGTTCAGTTCATCCGCGACCTCGCCGATCGACTTGAAGGCAGCCTCGCGCATGTTGGAGAGCAGGTATTCCGTAACCCGCCTTGCCTTGTTGGGCATCTCCGGAATTTTTTTGAGCATCATACTTTGTAAATCTGCGTTATCCATTCCTTACCGATCCCTCACATGTTTACCATTTTGGCGCAAACTGAACGCCATTTTAGACTCAGTATGTTTTGAAGTCAATATTATTTTTTCGTCTATGCGACAAAAATTGCCGCTTCGACTTGATTCGCGGGAATGCCGCTCAATTCGGCCATGCGACGGATGCCTCTTTTATTGTGACCGGTAAGCTGGGAAATTTTATTTTTCGGGATTCGCCACGGCCCGTTCGGGTTTTCCGCGACAAGCGCCCGCGCCGTCATCTCGGAGCGCGCGAGCTCCCCGAACGCCGGATGATAAGGACCCGCGACGACGGAATTCCGGAGAGAACCGCCCTCGAGCAGGCCGACGCGAATCGGGAGAAAACCGCGCTCGCACGCGCGCAAGAGTATGGCGCCCGCACTTCGCACCGCTTCCTCCAGCGACTGCGGTTCGTAGACGCCGGTGCGGTGCCGCGCCTCCAGCTCCGTCCCCGCGAGGACGAGGCAGGGATAGACGCGCAGATGCCACGCGGCGCCCGACGGCATGAGGTGCGCGATCGCGTCGAGGTCGCGCAGCGTGCTCTCTCCGCTCTGCCCCGGCAGGCCGGTCATCAGCTGAACGCCCAGGTGGAACCCCGCGTCGCGCAGCATCTCGATGGCGCGCAGAACCGCCACCGGATCGTCGTCGCGCGCGCAGGCGCGAAGCACGTGTCGATCGAGGCTCGGCACGCCGAGCTCGATCGTGCCGATCGGGTATCGCGCAAGCGTCTCGACGAGCGCCTGTCCGCGCGTTCCGTCGAAATCCCCAGGGTACGAGGAGAACGTGACGATGCTGCCCGCCGGTGCGGTATACACCGCGTCGAGATATTTCACCATCTGCTCGCGCGGCAGGCTCGCGAAGCTGCCGCCGAAAAAGCAGAGTTCAACCGGCTCGGGTTCCGTCGATAGTGCGCGCGCGATTTCTTCCGGGGAAACAAACGCGACATCGCCCACCCCCGTGATGCTGCGCTGGTCACAGTAGACGCAACGCCGCGCACACCCCAGAAAGGGGAGGAAGTGGGCGATTCGTTTGTATTTTTTTCTCATGGAGTCAGTCGCCTTCGTCCCACTCCGGCCAGACGGCGGCCCAGGCGAAGAGGTCGGCCTCGCTCTCGAAGCGCGACATCGGCTGAAACGTCTGCTGCCAGAAGCGCTCCCCCTCCGTGTGATAGATCAAGTGGTACAGTTCGTGGAAGAGGGCGAATCGCTGCCAGAGGTGCGGCAGCCTGCTGTTGACGCAGAGCCGCGCCCGGTCGCCGCGCGCGACGTGCAACCCCCACACACCCTCGGGAAGATCGACGTTGCGAATCTCGACCTCGAGGCCGGAGAGCTCCTCCGCCTTCACCTCGAGGTCGAAGCGCCCGAGGGAGCGCCAGGCCTCCGCGTCGCGGCGCGCCCAGTCTGGAATGGCCTCCGGCGGGTCTGGAAAGTCGAAACCGCCCGAGGTTTCCGCGTCAGGCAGGGCGTTTCGCGCCCTTCTTCGTGCTCTTCTCCTCTTTGCTCGCTTTGTCCGCCTCGTCCCAATCGTCCAGGACGGCGTTGATGACGCGTTCGACGCGGCGCAGTTCGTCGTCGTTCAGCTTGCGCTTGCGGAACCAGATGTCGACCTCGCCGTTCGAGAGGAGCTCCTCCAGCTGCATACGCGGCGCGCGGTTCGGGTACTCGTCGACGATGTCGGTGATGGACGCCTGCAACGAGTCCGACAACCGGTGCAACAGCTTCATCGACGGCATGCGCCGATTGCTCTCGAGCGCCTGAATGTAAATGCGACTCACCCCGACCTCATCCGCAAGCTTCTGTTGGGTGAACCCCATATTTTTTCGCAGCGTGCGCAGCCTTCTTCCCAAACTCATCATGTATACCCCCTGTATGTGAATCATGTTGCCCGCAATTTTACTACGTTCGAGAAAAAGTGTACAGCATTTCTCCGTTTTTTCGGATTTTTTTTCGTTTATAATGATCGATGCGAAAGGCGGTATGAATTCTATGCAGACGATAAAAAAATTCGAAACGCCCCATTGCGCGACGCGCAAATTTTTTTCTTTCCCGATTGTGCCACTGCTCGCGCTCTTCGCGACGATCCTCCTACAGACGAGCGCCACAGCGGCTACCCCCACGATGGAACTCGCCTTCTGGACACAGGACTGGCGGACGATGGACGCGATTGCCGAAAAAATCGCGAGCCGATCGGCAGACGCGGTGCCGCCCACACTCTCCATGCAGGAGACGTCGCTCTACCTGAATGGCCTCTGGCGTCAGGGACGTCATGCCGAAGGGCTCGAAATCCTCGAAACACTTCGCGAGAAGGGGAAATCATTCCCCGAAGAGCTGCAACCGTATGCGGACATGCTTGCAGTGCTGGCCCTCGAGCGGACGGACCGCAAACAGGAGGCGTACGAACGGGGAAGCGCCATCTGGGAGC
>JAJDHV010000072.1 GCA_030266365.1 Synergistaceae bacterium OttesenSCG-928-I11
ACAGTCCCCTGTCGGGTGTGGGCGGAGCCCACGGTCCTGATTTTTCTTTGTCATGTTTACCAGACGGCGTGTTGTTCATTTTTTGCTTGCGGTGGCGGCGTTTCTTGTCGTTGCCGGCTGGATGCTGTCGAACATTCGGGGGGAGTTTTTGTCGCTGATGGGGTCGCAGCGTCGTGGCATGGTGGAGTCCGTGGCGGACTCGTTTCCGGCGGGGGACGACGACGAGGGTACCGTGCCGGAGTGGTTTGCGCAGCAGGCGAGGCACAGGGATGCGTATCGCATGGCGTACGTGTACGGTGTTCCCATGCCGGGCGAGGCGCCGCCCGTCACCGGCGACGAATTTTTGGCGAGGCTGTACGACGAGGGGCTGGAGGCCCCGGAGTTCGTGCGGGGCTTCGACCATGTGGCGTACGAGGAGTTGTATGTGGCGGCGGGTACGTACGATGTGGAGGGGGTGCCGCACGCGCTGTACTTCGCGCCGGCGATGGATGCGGAGACCGGCGAGGTTGCGGGGACGCTGCTCTTTCTGTTCGACCTGACGGGGCAGAACGGGTATCTCCGGCTTCTCAACCTTTTGTTTTTCGCGGCGCTCTGCGCGCTGATTTTGATTTTATGGCAGATGACGTTCAGCCGCGATCCGATGGTCGGGTTCGCGGTGACGGGGCTGTTTCTCATTACGTTGATCTTCGTGGCGTACCCGCTCTTCGAGTCGGTGCGCCTTTCGTTCGTGCAGAACGGCAAATTCACGCTCGACGTGTGGCGGACGATCCTCACGTCGAGCGGCTACCGCGCGGCGCTATATGGCAGCATCCGGCTGGGCGTGTGGACGGCGACGATCTCGACGCTGCTGGGATTTTTGTTCGCGTTCGTCTGCACGCGGACGAACGTGCGATTCAAAAAATTCATCGCGGCGATGGGCACCCTGCCGGTGATCTCGCCGCCGTTCTCGCTCACGCTGTCGATCATCCTGCTCTTCGGCAACAACGGGCTCGTCTCGAAGCTGTTCGGCGTGACGCAGTCTCCGATCTACGGGCTGCCGGGGCTCGTTCTCGCGCAGACGATGGGGATGTTCCCCATCGCGTTTCTGACGTTGTCGGGGGTCATGGACGCCATCGACTCGACGTTCGAGGACGCGGCGCTGAACCTTTCGGCGGGGCGGTGGAAGACGTTCACGTCCGTGACGCTGCCGCTGTCGTTGCCGGGGATTTTGAGCGCGTGGCTGCTGGTCTTCATCAACTCGCTCGCGGACTTTGCGAACCCGCTGATCCTGTCGGGCAACTATCGCGTGCTCTCGCTGGAGAGCTATCTGGAGGTCACGGGGATGAACCGTCTCGGGCACGGGGCGGCGCTGTCGATCCTGCTGCTGATGCCGACCCTGACGGCCTTCTTCGTGCAGCGCTTCTGGGTGGCGCGCAAGTCGTACGTGACGGTGACGGGCAAGCCGTCGGGGCGCATCACGGAGCTCGCGACGCCCGCGGTGAAGGCGCTCCTGCTCGCGCTCATCGCAGCGGTGGTCGTCTTCCTGATCTCGCTCTACGGCACGATCGTCGCGGGCTGTTTCGTCAAGAACTGGGGGATCGACTACTCGTTCAGCCTGGAGAACATCGGCGAGGCGTTGACGCGCGGGCGCGACGCCCTGATGGATACGCTGACGCTTGCGGGTGCGGCGACGCCCGTGGCGGGGGTGCTCGCCATGCTCGCGGCACTCCTGATCGTGCGGAAAAAATTTCACGGCAAGCGCTTGCTCGAAATTCTGCTGATGACGCCGTTCGCCCTGCCGGGGACCCTGGTCGGTATCAGCTTCATCCTCGCGTTCAACAAGCCGCCGCTCATACTGGTCGGGACGGCCGCGATCATCGTCATCAACTACGTCGTGCGCGAGCTGCCGGTGGGAATCGAGGGGGGGATCGCGTCGCTGCATCAGATCGACCCGTCGATCGAGGAGGCGGCGACCGATTTGGGCGCGGACTCGGCGACGGTCTTCCGTTCGATCGTGCTGCCGCTCGTGCGGCCCGCGTTCATCTCGAGCCTGTCGTACACGTTCGTCCGCTCGATGACGGCGGTGAGCGCCGTCATCTTCCTGATCTCGGCACGCTGGTATCACCTGACGGTGCTGATCTACAACTTCTCCGAAAATTTGCGCTTCGGGCTGGCGTCGGTGCTCTCGACAGTGTTGATCGTCATCGTCTTCGGCGTGTTCGGAATCATGCGGCTGTTGATCCGAAAGAACGAAAATCTCGTGAAGAGCATAGGTGGGGCGTGACATGCTGAAATCCGTACGACTCGAGAACATCACGAAAATTTTCAAGGACCCGCAGTCGGGGCAGGACGTCACCGCCGTCGACGACGTGTCGTTCGAGATCGCGCCGGGCGAGCTCGTGACGCTGCTGGGGCCCTCCGGCTGCGGCAAGACGACGGTGCTGCGCATGCTCTCCGGTTTCGAACAGCCGACGAAGGGGCGCATTTACATCGGCGGCAACGACGTCACGGACGTGCCGCCGAACAAGCGCGACACGGCGATGGTCTTCCAGAGCTACGGCCTTTTCCCGCACATGAACGTGTTCGACAACGTCGCCTACGGGCTGAAGCTGCGCAAGATGGAGGCCCGCGCGATTCAGGAGAAGGTGACGAAATTTCTGGACATGGTCGGGCTGGGGCAGTTGGCGAAGCGGCCGCCGTCGAGGCTCTCCGGAGGGCAGCAGCAGCGGGTGGCGCTCGTGCGCTCGCTGATCGTCGAGCCGTCTGTGCTGCTCCTGGACGAGCCACTGTCGAATCTGGACGCCCTGCTGCGCGAGCAGATGCGCGTCGAGATCCGCCGCCTGCAAAAGTCGCTCTCGATCACCGCGATGTACGTCACGCACGATCGCGTGGAGGCGATGAGCCTCTCCGACCGCATCATCGTGATGAAGCAGGGGCGCATCGTGCAGATCGGCACGCCGAGCGAGATCTACCGCGACCCGGTCGACACGTTCGTCGCGGGGTTCGTCGGCAAGGTCGCGTTCTTCCCCTGCGTCGTCGTCGACGTCACGGAGGCGCACTGCTGCGTGGAGGTCAAGTCGCGGCGCTTCGAGGTGCCGCGCTGGGACCGCTCGCTCGCCGCGGGGGGCGAGGCGGTCGTCATGTGCCGTCCTGAGTCGCTGATGCTGGGTGAGCCGGGATCGGGCATCGAGGACGGCGTGGTGTCGACGAACGTCTACCTCGGCAACAGCATCGAGTCGTGGGTGCGCGCGGAACAGGGCGACGTGCTCGTGCAGATCGACAACCCGGACGTGAAGCGCGTCTGGGACGAGGGCGCGTCCGTCTCCCTGACGTTCGAGCCGCGGCTCGCGAAGGTCCTGAAAAAAACAGAAAAAAATTGAGAGGAAAAGGCGAAAAAGCGGCAAAAAGAAGGAGCGGGGCGCAGGCCTCGCTCCTTTCTTCGTTGGTTTCCTTAAAAATTTTCTTGGGCGTTCGTCGGTTTGCGCGTTGTTTGCTGTAAAATGTCCAAGGCCTAAAATCAAACCTTGAAAGCAGGTGTTGTTAAGTTAATGGAGTCAATGGAGAATGCTGGCGGAAACAGCGAGAAAATGATGCTTGAGAAATACCGGGAGGGCGAGGACTTCGACTTCCTCAACCTGATGGCGATCGACCTCGCGGGCAACCTGCGGAGCGTCACGATGCCCAGGCGGTATGTCACCGACGATTTCTACAAGAGAGGGATCGGCTTCGACGCCTCGAACTACGGCTACGCGAAGGTGACCGACTCCGACATGATCATCGTCCCCGACCGCGAGACGGGCTTCGTCGAAACGCGCGACGGCTATCGGATCCTGCACACGATGGGCGATGTCTTCCTCTCGGACGGCAGCCTGTTCGACCAGTATCCGCGCAACGTCGTGCGGCACACGCGGGATTTCCTCCGCAGGCACGACATCGCCGACGACCTGTACGCGCTGGTCGAGCTGGAATACTACGTCTTCGAATCGGTGGAGTACGGCAGCGACGGCACGAGCGCATTCTATTCCGTCGGCTCCACCGAGGGTCTCGGCGACGGCTACGACACCGAGCCGCGCTTCGAGGCGCACGCGGGGTATCACCGCTTCCCGCCGGAGGACCGCTACATGGACTTCCGCAACCAGACCGTCGAGCTGATGGAGCGGGTCGGCATTCCGGTCAAGTACCATCATCACGAGGTCGCCGCCTCCCAGCTCGAAATCGAGCTGGACTTCATGGACATTTTGAAGGCGGCCGACGGCGTCTGCCTCGCCAAGTGGATCATTCGTTCCGTGGCCGACCGCATGGGCCTCAAGGTGACGTTCATGCCCAAGCCGATCTATCGGATGCCGGGCAACGGGATGCACGTCCACCAATATCTGGAGAAGAACGGCAAGTCGATTTTTATCGGCGACGAGCTCTACGGCCTTTCGAGCGCCGCCCTCTCGTACACCGCCGGCCTGCTGGAGCACAGCCTGACGGGCAGCCTTCTCGCCTTCACCAACCCGGGCACCAACAGCTACCGTCGTTTGATCCCCGGCTTCGAGGCGCCGATCAGCGCCACCTTCGCCAAGGCCTCGCGGAACGCCGCGATTCGAATCCCCGGGTATCTCCAAAAGGACGAGGTCCGTCTGGAGTACCGGACCGGCGACGCCTCCGCCAACACGCACTACATGCTCTCCGCGATGACGCTCGCGGGCTGCGACGGCATGCTGCGCAACGCCGACCCGGTCGCGAAGGGGTTCAACAGCCCCGACATCGACCGCAGCAAGATTTTCCCGCTCGACCTGAACAGCGTCCTGGACGGCCTGGACCGCGACCGCGAATACCTCAAGGAAGTATTCCCAGACACGCTGATCGACCTCTGGATCAAAAAGAAGCGCGCCGAGGCGGACTACGTCTACAACGCACCGACGCCGCAGGAGTACGAGCTCTATTTTTAGCGCAAAAAACGAGGGCGAACGCCCTCGTTTTTTTGTGCATGGTGTTACAATCGTGCGATGGAACGGAATATGACGGTCGGCAGGGAGTGGCGGGTCATCCTCGCCTTTGCGCTCCCCATCATGGGGACGAACCTCCTGCAAACCATGTACACGCTCGCCGACAGCCTCATCGTCGGCAATTTTATCGGGCCCACCGCGCTTGGCGCGGTGGGGCTGACCGCGCCGCCAACGTGGCTGCTTCTGGCGTTCTGCCTCGGTATCGGCACGGGGGCGAGCATCGTCATCGCGCAGTATTACGGCGCTGGGCGAGAGACCGACATCCACGCCACCATCGGTGGCGCGTACGCGCTTTCGCTCATTGTGAGCCTGGTGCTGACTCTGTGTTGTTTTTTGGTGGCGAAACCGCTGATATGGGTATTCCTCGGCGCGCCGACGGAGATGCGCGATATGAGCGTGACGTACTTTCGCATCTATGCGTCCGGTATCGTCGTCCAGATGCTGTACAATGTGACCTACGGCATTTTGCGGGCGTACGGCAATTCGCGCGGCGGGCTCTACTTTCTCCTCGTTGCCGCGATCATGAACGTCGCATTGGACCTTCTCTTCATCGTCCATTTCGGGTGGGGTGTGGCTGGCGCGGCGATTGCCACGGTTCTGTCGCAACTCTGTGCCGCCCTTGCCAGTATGCTTTACCTCGTTCGCTCTTTTCCGCACCTGCGCCCTCGTTTCGGTTTCGGCGGAAGGGAGCGCGGCAAGATGCGCACCATCTCGATCATCTCCGCGCCGATCATCGTGCAGCAGGGGATTTTCGCGGTCGGGTTCACGATCATGCAGCGCCTCGTCAACTCGTTCGGTCCCCACAGCATCGAGGGCTATGCCGCGATGATGCGGATCGAAAACCTGGCGCATATCCCGTCGAACAGTTTCAACACGGCGATCAGCGCTTTCACCGGCCAGAACATCGGCTCGGGGAAACACGACCGGGCGCAGATGGGCTATCGGGCATCGCTCAGGATGGGGGCGATCGTTACCGTTCTGATCGCGGCGGCGGTTCTGTTTTTCGCGCGTGATCTGCTGGCGCTGTTCAACATCTCGGGGGAATCGATGCGCAGAGGGCTGGAGCACTTGGTCCTGTTGATGTTTTTTATCATCCTCTCGATGACGACGAACATCACGTCCGGTTTTTTGCAGGGAGCGGGAGACGTCCAGGTCCCGACGATCGCGGGCTTCGCAAACCTGGCGGTTCGCCTGTGTGGCGCATATCTCATGGCAGGCACATTTATTTCTTTCCGCTGCCTCTATGTAAGCATGCCGCCCGCCTGGGCCGTCGGTTGCCTGATCGTCGTGCTGCGCTACCGGAGCGGAAAATGGCGGCAGAAGGCGCTCGTGTAGAATATAGCCAGGAAGGGCAGTGA
>JAJDHV010000073.1 GCA_030266365.1 Synergistaceae bacterium OttesenSCG-928-I11
TCTCAAAGGCCCGATACGAAAGGCGATCAACGTTTTCGGGACGATTCTCGAGTGTGTGACGCTTTGCGGCATGGTCTACTTCTCGATCCTGCTGGTGACCGAGACGTATGAAACCGGACAGATCACACCCTCCACGGATTACCCAATGTACCTGCCCTACCTGGTTGTTGCGGTCGGCATCGTGTTCTGCGCGATTCGTTCGTTTCAGGCGGTTCGCAAGGCGTTCACGGAGGAGGCATAATCTCATGGAGATGGCGATCGTTCTTTTCACAACCCTTTTTGTACTCCTCATCTTCAGTGCCCCAATCTATATCGCGATGACCGTTTCGTCGATGGCAGTGATGTTCCTGTTCGGAGATTTCAGCCTCTCCGCCGTTTTGCAACGAATTTTCGGCGGCATCGACAAATTTTCGCTGATGTCGCTGCCGTTCTACGTTTTGGCGGCCGACATCATGACGGTCGGCGGCATGTCGCGGCGGATCGTCGACTTCGTCAACATCCTGATCGGGAACTTCAGAGGCAGTCTGGCAATCGCCACGCAGGGTGCCTGCATGTTCTTCGGCGCGCTCTCGGGCTCCAGCCCCGCGACGGTCGTCGCGATCGGCTCCATGATGTACCCCAGACTCGTCCACGAAGAAGGGTATTCCGAGAGATTCTCCGCAGGCCTCATCACGGCCTCCGGCGCGGTTGCACTGCTCATCCCGCCCAGCATCACGTTCATCATCTATGGGGCGACGACGGGCGTCTCGGTCGGCGCGCTCTTCACCGGCGGCATCGGCGCGGGTTTGATGTTCAGCGCTGTGATCATCGCCTACAGTTACTATTACGCGTTGACGCACAATATCGTCGTGAAGAACCGGGCCTCGATGAAGCAGATCGCGTCGTCGGCGAAGGAAGCGTCCTGGTCGCTCGGGGTCCCTGTGATCATCGTCGGCGGAATCTCCGCCGGTATCTTCACGCCAACGGAGGCGGCCGGTTTTTCCGTGGTCTACGCGCTGCTCGTGTGCGTGTTCGTGTACAAGGAGCTGACCTGGAAGGCCCTGTACGAGGCGATGGTATCGTCCGCGATCACGATCGGACAGTTGATGATGCTCCTCGGCGCGGCAGCACTGTTCGGCTGGGTTCTGACCGTCTCGTTCTTCCCCCAGATTCTCACGGAAATTCTGGTGGCGAACATTACTTCGAAGTACACGATGCTCTTCATCGTCAATATCGTGTTCCTCATCGCGGGGATGTTCGTAGACGCGGGCGCCGCCGTCATGATCCTAGCTCCGCTGATCTATCTGCCGCTCGTCAAGCTCGGGGTAGATCCCGTACATCTCGGTGTCATCCTCGTGACGAACCTGTCGATCGGCATGTTCACGCCGCCGTTCGGTCTGAATCTCTTCGTGGCGAGGTCCGTGACCGGGCTGTCCCTGATCGACGTCTATAAAGCCTCTCTCCCGTTCATCGTTCTCAGTATCATTGCGCTTGCGGTCATAACCTACATACCGGCGGTCTCCATGTTCCTCGTAAACCTATAGGAACGTCCGCCGATTCTAAAAAAACCTGGAGGGAATACAATGAAATTCGCAAAGACAATCGCAGTAGCTGCAATCACGCTTCTCATTATGTGCGGCGTGGCGAGCGCCGAGCTCAAGGTCAAGCACGCCATGACGGTCAACATGGACGACGCGGGCGGTTTCGCGGCGGCCACGATGAAGGAAAACCTCGAAAAGTGGTCGAACGGAAACATCGTGCTCCAGATCTTCCCGGGCAGCCAGCTCGGCGGCATGCGCGAGCACTACGAGGCGTGTCAGAGCGGCGCGATCGAGACCGTCTATGTTGCAGCGTCGGCCGCGTCCAAATTTGTCCCCGAGATCGGCATCCTGGACCTGCCCTTCATCTTCCCGACCGACTACGACAAGGCATGGAAGGTCATCGATGGAAAGCTGACCGACTATCTGGCGGAGCAGCTCGCGAAGAAAAACTTTACCCTGCTCGGCATCGCACCGTACGGCTATAAGGTGCTGCACTCGGCGGGCAAGCAGATCAAGAGCCTCGGCGATATCAAAGGCATGAAGATTCGCATCATGCCCTCGAAAACGCTGGAACTCACGTACCAGGCGTGGAACGCGAACCCGACGCCGGTCGAGTTCGGCGAGCTCTATGTGGCGCTTCAGCAGAAGATTGTCGACGGCGGTGAGAACGGTCTTTCCGTCATTCGGGCGTCCCGCTTCAACGAAGTGCAGGATTACCTGACGGTTTCGAAGCACGGCTTGTTCGTGGGCCTCATGGTCGCCAACAAGCGCTGGTTCGACAAGCTTTCCGACGAGGATCGGGAACTGCTCATCCGCGCAACGCAGGAAAATATCCAGCAGCAGCGCGCCTTCGTTGCGGAAGAAGACGAGAAGATCATCACCTACCTCGGCGAGAACGGCATGGAGGTCTATCGCCCGAACGAGGCGGAGATCGAGGAGTTCAAGAAGGCGTCCATTCCCGTCCACGAGGAGTTCGCGAAGATGGGCAAGGGCAACAGGGAAGTGCTCGACATCGTGTACGAGGCGATCAAGGAGCTGGGGTACTAGACCCGAGATTCCACAATTCCACTCATAGCAAACGAGCCCCCGGCGAATTCGCCGGGGGCTCGTTTGCTTTAAGGTCATTGCATTCAGGAGGCTCGCTCGCACAAGACGCGGCGAAGAATTTTGCCCGTGCTGGAAATGGGAAACTCGTCCAAAAATTCAATCTTTCGCGGAACCTTGTAGTGGGCGAGCTGCTCCTTGCAGTATTTGATGATCTCCAATTCCGTGATGTCGGCGTCACTCGTCTTTTTGACGAAGGCCATCGGCACCTCACCGTTGACGCGGTGGGGGATGCCGACCACGATCGCTGTGTCGATCGCCGGGTGGGTGTGCAGTACCTGCTCGACCTCCTGCGGATGTACGTTGAAACCGCCGACGATGATGATGTCCGTGACGCGGCCGAGGACCTCTACGTACCCGTCCTCTAGAACGCGGACGTAATCGCCCGTGTCGAACCAGCCGTCGTGAAAGCGTTCCGCCGTCAGCTCCGGTGCGCGGAAGTAGCCCGCGGCGACCGAGGGGCTTTTGATCCACAGGACACCCTCGTTTTTCTCCGTCCGCTCGCGGCTTTCCGTGCGCAGCTGCCATTCGTACCCCTCCAGAAAGGGGCCGGCCGTTCCCTGGCGGTACTCCTCGTAGCTTCGGCTGATCGCGACGGCGGGAGACGCCTCGGTGAGGCCGTATCCCTCCATGATGTCCTTGCCGAAAATCTTGCGCGCCGAGTCGTGCAGTTCGGGAGCCATGCGGTCGCCGCCAGACATCAGGATCTTCATATCTCCGATGGTCTCTCGCGGAATTGCGCCGCGTTCCACCGCGCCCAGGAGGTAGGAGAAAATCGCAGGAACGCCGAAGAGCACGTTCACCTCGGCTTCCAGGATGGCCCGCATCGCCGCCTGCGGCGGAAAAAATCCCGGCACAATCGCCAGCATCGCGTCCATGATCAGCGGCAGGACGATACAGATGGTGTAGCCGAACGAGTGAAAGTTGGGCAGCACGTTCAAAAACACGTCGCCCGGTTCGATGGGCCGGATAATCTCCCGAATGCCGAGGCAGTTCGAATAAATGTTGTCATGGCTCAACGGCACGGCTTTTGGCGTGCCGGTGGTCCCGGAGGTGGCGAAGATTACGGCGATGTCCGGGCTTTCGTAGGAAGAACGACTGCCCTTAAACCGCGGCAGCGGTCCCATGGGCGGACAGGTTACGATGGCGAACGCGCCCTCTTGCAGGATCGCTTTCGCCTCGTCGCGAACCGCCTCGGAGACGACGACGGCGAAGGGCTCGAGCAGTTCGAGCGTGCCTGCCAGAGAAGCCATGCCGGATTTGACGTTCAAGGGGCAAAAACTGCCGCCCAACTGCCAGACCGCCAGAGAGAGCGCGGGGATCATGGGGGAGTTCTGCATCAGCACGCACAGCCTCTGACCCGGCGTGAAACCGGAATCCAGCAGCGCCTGCCTGCACGATTCCGTCAGATTTCGAAAGTCCTCTCTGGAATACCACACGCCCTCCCACCAAAAACAACGCGCGTCCGGCGCGTCGCGCAGTCGCTCGTCGATCACATTCTCAAGCCTCGCACCCATTTTCTCGCACTCCTCATATATAAAACACAAAAAATCGAAGGATCGTCAGTCTATATCGACACGAAAGAAGGGAGACATGTAGGTGTCCATTTTCGCGAAAGAGAGAAGAAAACGTCTATGGAAGCCCCTGAAAAGAATTTCGATTCCCCTTTTGATCCCCGTTATTGTAAGTATAACCGATACTATAAAAAAAGCGAAATCGCCTTCCATCCGCACCAGGTTTACGCCCTAATCCGGGTCGTCTTTCGGCCTGTGTTTTTTCCCCCACTCGCACAACTGCTCCATGACCGGGATGAGCGAAAATCCCTTTTCGGTAAGCTTGTATTCGACCTTTGGCGGAATCTGCGGATACTCGATTCGCTCGATCAGCCCGCACGATTCCAGCTCTTTCAGCGCGTTGCTCAGTGCAGTGTAGGATACGTTGACCAACAGGCGGTGCAATTCGTTGAAGCGAAGCAAATTGTCGTTCTGCGCCAGACAATAAATGATGATCATCTTGTGTTTCCCGCCGATCAACGACAGCGTGTAACCGAAGTTCGTGTCCTTGATGCTCACGCCCGGCGGCGTGCAGTCCTCCAACTTGATTTCGATGACCATGCGGCTCACCTCTTTGCTCGAATGGGATGGAAGTGGATCGGCTCAATTATAACAAAATTCGAGTACTCCGAAAATGAGAGTAAATGAGAGTAAAAAAATCGTGGTTTTTTCGCGCGGATCGTTATTCTTTTCGCCGCACGCGAGCGATCGGGAGAAGAAACAATCATCGTGTTCAAAAAAGGTTTGAGATCGTATTTACACTCAACAACACTTTAGTATCTAAAAAAAATTTGCGTTCTTGCAAGAAATGTAGTCATTCGTTAGGATTGTCGTTAGAAAAGAAAAACAAAACCTCAAGCGCGAACAAGTTGCTTTTTCGAGCAAGCTATTGTCGCGTCGATTTTCCCCAAAATATGATTTGCCGGAAGGCGCTTTGCGAACGCAACTGCCTGCGGTTGTTCAATTGCAAAAAATTCGATTATAAGCACGAAACAGAGCGTGCAAACAAAGGGAGGCAACAAAGATGGTAAAAATATTTGTGACAGGCGCATCGGGAAACGTAGGTAGCACAATCGTGCGGACGATCCAGACGACGCAGGGTTTCGAGCTGGTCGGCGGCTGGTGCAGGGAGGCCGGGGAGGACCTGGGGACGCTAGCCGGGATCAAGCCGCTCGGCATCGAGGCGGCTGCGAGGCTCGACGAGGGGCTTGCGGGGGCCAGGCCGGACGTCGTCATCGATTTTTCGGCGACACCGGTTCTCGAGGGCAACATGAGGTCCTACGTCAATGCCGGTATCAACGCGGTCATTGGAACAACCGGCCTCACGGACGAGCAGCTCGAACCTTTCAAAAAAGAAGTGGCGGCAAAGGGCCTCCGCTGGGCCGTCATCCCGAACTACGGATTGGGCATCAGCCTCGTGTTGGACTTCATCAAGATCGCGCGCAGTTATTACTCGTTCGTCACGATCACGGACCGGCACACGAACGAAATGGCCAACGCGCCGAGCGGCACGGCCGGCGCGTTGGCTCAGGCAGCGTCGCATGCCCCCTTCGGTGAGGTGGCGAGCAAGGAGAGCTATCCCGGCGTCCTGGGCGGCAAAATCCAGGGTGTGCAGGTCTTCTCGCAGCGCCTGCCCTGGCCGGGGCCGTATTCCGCACACGAGATCGCGCTCGCGCGGAAGGACGAGATCATCAAGATCGCGGTCGAGGATCACACGAGCGACATCTACATGGACGGCGTCTTCCTCACGGCGAAGAAGATCGCAACATTCCCCGCGGGTTCCTTCCTGAGAAGCCTTTCGGAGGTCATGAACAAGTAGTCGGGGTTTGTCTTGAAGGGGTAAGTGTGCTGTAAAC
>JAJDHV010000077.1 GCA_030266365.1 Synergistaceae bacterium OttesenSCG-928-I11
CTGAATTCTGGCAGGGCAATAAAGCGGTCGCCATGGGCGGCGTCGACGCGGGATGCCGCTTCTTCGGCGGATATCCGATCACGCCCTCCACGGAAATCGCAGAGGTCATGGCGGAGGAACTGCCCAAGTACGGCGGCAAGTTCATCCAGATGGAGGACGAGATCGGCGGAATCGCAGCGACCATCGGCGGTTCGATCTCGGGCAAGAAGGCGATGACCGGCACCTCCGGCCCCGGTTTTTCTCTGAAGCAGGAGCTCCTCGGCTACGCGTACATCGCGGAGATCCCGCTCGTCTGCGTCGACGTGCAGCGCGGCGGCCCCTCGACCGGTCTGCCGACGAAGGTTTCCCAGGGTGACGTGCTGCAGGCGCGCTGGGGCACGCACGGCGATCACGCGACGATCGCATACTCCCCGTCCTCCGTGCAGGAGTGCTACGACCTCACCGTCAAGGCCTTCAACATGGCGGAGCGCTTCCGCCAGCCCGTTTTGATGATGACCGACGAGGTCATCGGACACATGAGAGAGCGGATCATTATACCCGACGCTTCCTCGCTCAAGCTCGTCGACCGCAAGAAACCCTCCTGCGCGCCGGCGGACTTCATCCCCTATCTGGCGGATCCCGAGGACGACATCCCCGCGATGCCGGCGTTCGGCGATGGCTACCATTGGCACATCACCGGCCTCACGACGAACGACTGGGGTTTCCCGACGAACAACGCGCTGGATATCGACAAGAAGATCACGCGCATCCTTCGCAAGGTTGACCGCTTCCGCAACGACATCGTTGAGTACGAGGCGGAGAGCTACGAGGATGCCGACATTCTGGTCGTCTCCTTTGGCTGCGTCGCGCGCTCCGCGCTTCGCGCGGTTCGCGAGCTGCGCGGCAAGGGCGTCAAGGTCGGACACTTCCGCCCGATCACCCTCTGGCCGTTCGCGGATGTCGAACTGGAGAAGATGGTTGCGGACTACGGCATCAAGCACGTCATCGTGCCTGAGCTCAACATGGGACAGATGTTCCTTGAAATCGACAGGGCAATCCACGGCAAGGCCGCAGTTCACAGCAAGACGCTCCTCAACGGCGAGCTCTTCAAGCCTGCGCAGATTATGTCCTACATCGAGGAGGTGGCCTAACTATGCCCCGCGAAGATGTCATGAAATGGTTGCGTTCCCAGTTTATGCCCCACATCTGGTGCCCCGGCTGCGGCCACGGCATCATCATGCACGCGATGGTTCGCGCCCTCGCAAGCCTGAACAAGGACCCCGACAAGACGGTCATCTCCAGCGGCATCGGCTGCTCGAGCCGTCTGCCCGGATATATCGACTCCTGCACGCTGCACACGGCCCACGGTCGTTCGCTCGCATTTGCGACGGGCGTCAAGCTCGCCAACCCCGAGCTCACCGTCTTGGACGTCATGGGTGACGGCGACTGCTCCGCGATCGGCGGTAACCACTTCATCCACGCGTGCCGCAGGAACATTGGCATCACGGCAATCGTCATGAACAACAACATCTACGGCATGACCGGCGGCCAGGCGTCTCCGACGACGCCGGTCGGCGCGCTCGCCTCGACCGCCCCCTACGGCGCGGTCGACCCGACCTTCGACATCTGTAAGCTCGCCATCGGCGCCGGTGCGACGTTCGTCGCGCGCGCGACGATCGCGCAGCCGCAGATGTGCGAGACGCTCATCAAGAAGGGCGTCGAGCACGACGGGTTCTCCGTCATCGAGATCATGACCCACTGCCACACGCAGTTCGGCCGCAAGAACAAGCGTTCGCGCCCGCTGGACAACTTCAACTTCTTCAAGGATCGCAGCGTCATGAAGGCCAAGGCGGACGGCATGAGCGCCGAGGATCTGGCGGACAAGATCGTCATCGGCGAGCTCTTCAGCGGCGAGGGTGTGGAGTACACCAAGAAATACGACAAAGTCATCGAAAGGGCGAGGGGGTAGAGCCATGAGCGACCGTTTTGAAATTCGCGTGGCTGGTTCCGGCGGACAGGGAGTAATCCTCGCAGCGGTTATCATCGGCCAGGCCGCGGCGCTGATGGAGGATGGCCTCAACTCGGTCCAGACGCAGGCATACGGGCCGGAGGCGCGCGGCGGCGCGTCGAAGTCCGAGGTCGTCATCGCGCGCGGCGAGATCGACTATCCGAAGGCTGCGAACCCCAACCTGATGGTCATCCTGACGCAGAAGGCGTGCGACGAATACGCGGGAGACGCGGCGGACGGCGGGATCATCATTCTGGACGACTTCTTCGTGCAGAATGACCCCAAGGTCAACGCGACGATCTATCGCCTTCCGATCGTCCGCACGGCGCGCGACGTTCTGGGCCGCGAGATCGTGACGAACATGGTGGCGCTCGGCACCGCAGCGCGCGCGCTCGAGGTCAAGGGCCTCATGAAGCCGGAGTCGATCAAGAACACGATCCTCGCCTCCGTTCCGAAGGGGACCGAGGAACTCAACGCGAAGGCCTTCGACGAAGGCTACAAGCTGATGAAGGAAAAGATCTAAGTTACACGATCGATTTCGAACAAACCGAAGGGAGGGGCGCAAGCCCCTCCTTTTTTATGGTAGGATGTCTATAAATCTGCGACAGGGCGGTGCAACGCGTGAAAAACATGGAAAAAAATCAAGTGGCGGTCCTGGACATAACGGGCGTCAACAGCGAGGGGGAGGGGATTGCACGTCACGGCGACGACGGTTACGTCGTCTTCGTGCGCGGCGCGCTTCCGGGGGAGCGCGTCAAGGGCAGGATTGTCCGCGTCCAAAAAAAATTTGCAACGGCGGTGACACTCGACCTCGTGACTGCCTCCGATGTGCGCAAGATCCCGAAGTGTCGCCACTACGGCAAATGCGGCGGTTGCCAGCTTCAACATGCGTCGTACGGGGCGCAGGCAGCGATCAAGGCGAAAATTCTCACTGACGCGCTCAGGAGGATCGCAAAAATCGAGCTGCCGTACCAGATCGACTGCACGCCCTCTCCCGAAGAGTGGGGGTATCGCAACAAGACCGCGCTCCCTGTCCAGGCGGGTATGGGGAGAGGGAAGTCCTCGCTCGTCTGCGGTTACTACGAGCAGGGTTCGCACAACATCGTTCCTTTCAGGGAATGTCCCGTCCTGACCCCGCTGCTTCAAAAGGTCGTTCCGTCTCTGATCGCTGCGCTTGACGCGGCGAATTTGAAGGGTTACGACGAAAAGGGGCGGTCGGGCGACATTCGCTATATCGCAGCGCGTTCCGGCGGATCTGTGCGCGATGAGGAGGCGCTTTCCTGCGTCGTTGCGGCGCACGATTATTCCAAGCGCGAGCTGGGACGGCTGAAAAACGTCCATCAGAAACTCGGCGTGGCAGTGCCCGCGCTCTCCGGTTCGGTCCTCAACATCAACACGGACTCGGGTAATTTTATCTGGGGTCCCGCCTTCCAGTCGCTGAACGGGAAAAGACAGATCGAACAACGATTGGCAGAATATCGCTTTCAAACGGACATCTCCGCCTTCTTCCAGGTCAACCGGGGGCAGGCGGAGACGATGTTCTCGCACGTGCGCGAGTGCGTGCGGGAGATCGGAGCGCAGAATGTCCTCGAACTCTACAGCGGTGTCGGCAGTCTGACCGCATATCTCTCCGGCGTCGTGGAGCAGATCGACGCCGTGGAGGAGTGGCGTCCCGCCGTCCGCCAGATGGAGGAGAACATGACGCGAAACGGCGCCCGAAACGTCCGTGTCCATCCGGATGCCGTCGAACGTTTTTTGAGTCAGTCGGAAAATACACGCTCCAGTACGTACGACACCGTCGTCCTCGACCCGCCGCGGACAGGTTGCCCCGAGGCTGCAACGGACGCCATCGGGCGCATCGCACCGAACCACGTCGTCTACGTTTCCTGCAACCCGGCGACCCTCGCGCGCGACGTCGCGCGGCTCATGGAAGACGGAAGATACGAGATTCGTGGCGTTCGCGCGTTCGACATGTTCCCACAGACGGCGCACGTGGAAACCGTGGCCGTGCTCGCGCGGCGGCGCTAATCGGGACGATTCGCGCAAACACGATTCAGGGAGGAATGGCACTTGAACTACTTTTTGCTGCAACGGTTCTTCGGGCTTTTCTGGGCGTTGATTCAGCAGATCTGTTTCGTCTGGCTCAAGCGGACGCACGACAATCTGGCGTTCGAGAAGAAAAATCACGGTGTATTCTATCTGACGCAGTGCGCGATCTTTCTCTTTCTCTCTCTGCTCTGTTTCGCGCGTGACCTGGGGTTCGATCCGGCGGTGGGCGCCGCGTCCACATCGTGGCGAAGCCTGTATCCTTGGCAGGGCACGATCACGGTCTGCTGTGTCGTCGTCTGCGCGGCGATGGTTTACTTCGACGCGATGCTGGTCGTCTACGCGCACAGGCTCCACCGGATATATCGCGGCGGGGTCGCTGCGGCGCGCAAAACGTTGCCCGTCGACGTGGCGGTCTTCGCTCTCGTCTTCGGCTTCGCCGGTCTCTATCTCGTGGGCAGCGAGCATGCGGTCGCGGCGCTCGATATACCGGTCATCGGATACATTCGAATTCGGCGCTTTTTCATCCAGATCTCGAACCTCTCCTATGTCATCCTTGAAGTGAGCGCCGCCTGTATTTTCTATCGACTGTACCGGGAGATGCAGAAACGAGCGGAGGTGACGGAGCGTGCTTGAGTCCTTTTTTTCTCTGGATTGCAATGAATTTCACCGAGGCCCCGCATCTTTTCTACCTGAAAGTTGGCGGGATCCTCTGCGGTTTCGGGGATATCGCGGCACTCTGGTTTCTGCTCAAGGTCGCCGAGGTCATGCACGGGAAAAAGCCGAAAAAACGCTTCGCGATTCTGGCGTTCTTCCTCCTGATCAATCCAATTCAGGCGATTCCCGGCAACAGCGGCATGTTCTTCGTCGTGCAGTTTCTTGTGCTCGGCATTCCGTATCTCATACTCGCCTACACTGCCGTGACCGAAGCACCAGCGATCGTCGCGTATATCAAGAAGAGGGCGACGACGCGCACACGCACTTGACACAAAAAATCCCCTGCCCGCGCAAGCGCGCTGGCAGGGGGATTTGCTGATAGGGGATAAATGGTCCCAGCGTTTCTAATTGCTGAAAAGATTCTTGTCCGCCGTCATGTTGACGCCGTTTTCGGCGAGCAGTTTTTGCGCCTGTTCGTTGTCGTCCACCCGGAGAATCACATAGGCGTTGTTCTCATTGCGCGTGATGGACGCGTAGGCGTACTCGACGGTCACTTGGTTCTCGGTTAAGATTCGAAGCACTTTCGCCAGTCCGCCCGGTACATCCGGGATGGAAACGGCGAGCGTCTTCGTCACGGCGACCGCGAAGCCGGCCTCGCGCAGCAGCCGGTTTGCACTGTCCGGGTCGCTCACGATCAGCCGAAGTACCCCGAATTCGGCCGTGTCGGCCAGCGAAAGCGCGCGCAGATCGATGCCTGCGGCCCCGATTACCTCCGTTACCTCGGCAAGTGTGCCGAGTTTGTTTTCGATGAACACTGAAATCTGATCGACGATCATCATAAACACCTCCATTGAAAAACCGTGGGCTCTGCCCACGCCCGCAAGGGGACGTAGTCCCCTTGACCCCGTGATAAAAATCCCAAAGCAGATTTGCTGCTTTATTATATCTTGCGTTTGTCGATGACGCGTACGGCTTTTCCCTCGCTTCTCGCCAGGCTGCGCGGCGCGGTGAGCGTTACCTTCGGCGATATGCCCAGCATCGAGCGCATCTCCGCCACGAGCTCCCTCTCTTTTCCGGAGATGTCCCTCACCGTGTCGGAGAACATCTCCGGCGTCATCTCGACCTGCACTTCCAACGTGTCGGTGTGACGTACGCGGTCCACGATGATCTGATAGTTCGCGGTCATGCCGCAGTTCAAAAGCACGGTCTCGATCTGCGAGGGGAATACGTTCACG
>JAJDHV010000078.1 GCA_030266365.1 Synergistaceae bacterium OttesenSCG-928-I11
GATTGCCGTCGTAGATCGCCTGCGTGATGAACGCAGCCACGCCGGTGCGGGTGTAGTGGAAGAGCTCGCTGCTCGAATACCCTTTGCCGTCCAGGCTGTCGCGCCCCCAACCCGCCGTGACGTCGACCCTGGGACGATAACCGCCCTTCGCCGCCTCGATCTCGTACTCCGCCGCGCGGAACGCGTGCCACTTCGACTGCACCTCCGGGTGGGTCGACACGGCCTTCACGATGCTGTCCCGCAACGAGTCGTCCCCCGCGTACGAACTGACCGCACCGAACGCGGAACCCGACGCTGCCGACAAGATGAGAAACAATGCCAAAAACATGCCGGAAAAACCCCTGCTCTTCACTATCATCTACGCTCACTCTCCTGTATCGATATGAAAATAACTTCGTACACACGAAACGACGTATACCAAATGTATAACAAAAAACCTGAGGGGTCATTGTACAAACCGGACCACATATGCGTCAACCCTTTTTAATGAAGCGAGCATGGCGGATTGAGGCAAACGCGCGCACCGCACCCACACACACGCCGCCGAACCCCCACTGTGCGGGCATCTACAGCTGTTGTGGGAAAAATACGTATCTTTATCACACGAACGGAATATTCCGGCGACAGAAAACGGATTCCTGAAAAAAATGTCGTGGCGATAAAAAAAATAGCGAATCTATTTTGATGAACCGCCGGTACCGATTGGGTAGTGCGGAAAAAAATTTTTTCCTTTCACCATGGAGGCATATGAGGAAAACAACTCGCTCTCACGATCTGCAGATGACTATTGACTAAATCATATGTCTGACATATGATTTAGTCATCGAAAATCATGACAAACCACACATTACTGTCAGTCAAACCGGGTCCTTGGAAGGAGTGGAGGAGAATGAACGAGCGAGTATCGAGCATCAGGAAAGAGGTTTTGGAGGCGTTGCCGAGTGTCGACATTGTGCGGGGGCGCGTGTACACACAGACACACGCGGAGCAGCGTGCCCTTCCGCTTGTCATGCGTAACGCGCTCGCCATGAAGGCGCTTTATGAGACCATGCCGATCGCGATCCACGACGGCGAGCTGATCGTCGGCGCACCCACGATAAAACGACGTGCCGCCCAGGTGTATCCGGAGGTGCAGTCCGGATGGCTCGGCGGCGAACTCGAGGGGCTCGGCACGCGCGAGTGGGATCCGCTCGTCCTGTCTCCGGAGGATCGGCGCGAACTCGAGGAGGAAATCCTCCCCTTCTGGCGCGGACAGACGATCAACGAACGCGTTTATCGCCAACTTGGACGAGACACGAAAAGTTTTCTCTACCGCGACCCCGATGAATATCCGACGAAACCGAGCTGTTTCATCGACAATTTTTCCCTCCTCGAGAAGGGAATCGGCACGACGGTGCCAAATTATCGCGCCATCCTAGAAAAAGGAGCGAGCGCTCTGATCGCGAAGGCCACGAACGCGAAAAACGCGCTCGACCCGACGGCACCGGAGAACATCGACAAGATCGTCTTCTACGAGGCGGCCGAGACCGTATTGGCGGCATTCATTCGCCTGGCGGAGCGCTACTCGGAACTCGCTGACGCCATGGCGACGCGCGAAACCGACCCCAAACGCGCCGCCGAACTCCGCGAGATCGCACGCATCTGCAAAAAGGTACCGGCGGAGCCGCCCTCGACGTTTCAGGAGGCGTTGCAGTCCTTCTGGTTCACGCATCTGAGCGTACGCGTCGAATTGAGCGGACACTCGCTCTCCCCGGGCCGTTTCGACCAGTACATGCACCCCTACTACGAGATGGACGACACGCTCGGCCCCGACAAGCGCGAGCGTGCGCTGGAATTGATCGAACTGCTCTATCTGAAATTTTCCGAGCTGATGCTTCTCGTCAGCACGCCGACGTCCCGCCACTACGCGGGCGTTCCCCAGTGGCAGAACCTCAACGTCGGCGGACGCAAGGAGGACGGGACCGACGCGACGAACGACCTGTCGTACCTCTGTATCGAAGCGATGGCGGCCCTTCGCGTGCAGCAACCCGATATCTCCATCCGCGTTCACCTGCATACGCCGGAGAAACTCCTGCTCGCGGCCTGCAAACTCTCCCGGCTCGGAACGGGACACCCAAAATTCTACAACGACGAACTCATCACGCTCTCAATGACCTCGCGTGGCCTGTCGATCGAAGAGGCGAGAAATTTTTCCGTCATGGGCTGCGTCGAGCCGCGCGTGTACGGCGAAGGGATCCACATCACGGGCGGGCATGTCAACGTGCCGATCGCGCTCGAGCTCGCGCTGAACGACGGCGTCCTGCCGTCCAGCGGCAGGGCGATCGGTCTCAAGACAGGCGACCCCGCGGGGTTCGACACGTTTGAAAAACTCTGGGACGCCTTCCGGGCACAGCTCGACAACATGGTGCACCATCTGTTCATCATCGACGCATACGCCGAGCGCGCGTACGTCGACTACATCTCGACGCCGTTCCTCTCGGCCCTCACGGCGGACTGCCTGTCGCGCGGAAAATCGTTGCAGCAGGGCGGCGCGCGCTACAACTTCGGACCCGCCGTCAACCTCTTCGGCTGTACGGACGCGGGCGACTCGTTCTACGCCATCAAGAAGGTCGTATACGAGAAGAAAATGATGACGCTTCCCGAACTCGTCGGTATTCTGAACGCGAACTTCGAGGGGCAGGAGGAATTTCGGCAGTTCCTGCTTCACAAGATCGAAAAATACGGCAACGACGTTGACGAGGTCGACTTCCTTGTGCGCGACGTCGCACAGGCGGGCAACGAGGCGATCATGCGGCACCACAACATCTTCGGCGGACAGGCGGATGGCGGCATCATCCCGGTGACGTCCGGCATCGCGTTCGGATCGGTCGCGGGCGCGTTCGCCTCGGGACGAAAGAAGGGCGTCGCCTACGCCGACAGCGTCTCGCCGATGCCGGGCATGGACGTCAACGGGCCGACCGCAAGCCTCAAATCGGTCGGCAAGATGGACCTTGCCCGACTTAAAAACGGCACGCTGCTCAATATCAAGATCAACCCGACGAGCGTGAAGGACGACGCGGGGCTGCGCAAGTTCGCGAGCCTCATTCGAGGCGCGTTCGACGCGGGCGTCTGGCATCTCCAGGCGAACTGCGTGACGGCGGAGACGCTGCGCGCCGCGCAGGAACGCCCCGCCGAGCACCGGGACCTTCTCATCCGCGTGGCGGGATACAGCGCCTACTTCGCCAACCTCCACAACGAGGTGCAGGAGGACATCATCGCGAGGACGGAGTTCGCGGAGCTGTAGCTTCGCCGAGACATGCCGACGGACGCGCCGCTCCTCTTCAACATCCAGAAATATTCGCTCTTCGATGGGCCGGGCATCCGCACCGTCTTCTTCTTCAAGGGATGCCCGCTCTCCTGCCGATGGTGTTCGAACCCCGAGTCGCAGTCGCCGGCAGCGGAGATCGCGTTCGAGGAACGAGTCTGCATGGGTTGCGGGCGCTGCGTCGCCACGTGTCCGAACGAGGCGCTTTCGGCGGATACGCGCGGAATTTCCGTCGACCGTCGTAAGTGCACCGTGTGCCTCGCCTGTGTCGAGGGCTGCCCGACCGGCGCGATGCTGCAATACGGCAGGCGGTACGAAATAGACGAACTCGTCGCAATCGCTGCGAAGGACAGCGCCTTCTACCGCCGCTCCGGCGGCGGCGTCACGCTTTCGGGCGGCGAGCCGCTGCTCTACCCGGCGTTTGCGAAAGAACTGCTTGCGGCCTGCCGGGACGAGGCATTGGACACCGCAATCGAGACATGCGGCGCAGTCGAATGGAATGCGATCGCCGAGGTCGCGCCGCTCATCGACACGTTCTACTTCGACCTGAAGCACGTCGACGACGCGAAACACCGCGAGGGCACGCGCCACGGCGTCGAACCCACGCTGTCGAATCTCCGGCGGCTCGCGACGGGCGACGCGAACCTCGTCGTGCGCTACCCCTTCATACCGAATTTCAACACCGCACCGGAGGACGTGGAAGCAATCGCCGAATGGGTCGCGGAGAACGCCCCGGGCCGGCGCGTCGAGCTCATGCCGTATCATCGTTACGGCGAAAAAAAATATGCGACGCTCGACCGGCTCTACACGATGGAGGGGACGACCGTCCCCTCCGACGAAGAAATCGCGTCTGCGGTCGAGGTTTTCACACACCGCGGCATCGAATGCGTCAGGATGCACTGACGACAGAATGACAGGAGGGTTCATCATGACCGACGGAAAAAACAGGAAAAAAGTGTTCGTCTCCCTGAAACTGCCTGAACCGCTTGTCGAAATGCTGACCAGGCACTTCGACGTCGAGGTGTACGAGAAAGACGGCCTGATCCCACAGGAATTGCTGTGCGAGAAGGCGCGCACGGTCGACGCCATCGTTGCGACCGCGTGGATCGCGATCCCCCGCGAAGTCATCGCCTGTGCGGGCCCCAACCTCAAGGCGATCGTCAACTTCGGCGTCGGGTACAACAACATCGACGTCGCCGCGGCGACGGAGAAAAAAATCCTGGTGACGAATACACCGGATGTTCTGACAGACGCCACCGCAACGTTCGCCTGGTGCCTCATGCTGTCCGCAGCGAGGCGCATCGGCGAGGGCGAGCGCCTCGTCCGCACGGGCAAGCCATGGCATTTGACGCCGTGCGATTTCTGGGGATGCGACATCACGGGCCGGACACTCGGCGTCGTCGGGACCGGCCGCATCGGCACGAGCTTCGCCATGAAGAGCCGCGGCTTCGACATGAAGGTTCTGTATCACGACGTCGTGGACAACACCACGCTCGACCGCGAACTCGGCGCGCGCCGCGTCGACATGGAGACGCTTTTAAAGGAATCGGACTTCATCTCGCTGCACGTCCCTTACATCCCCGCCACGCATCATCTGATCGATGCGCGCGCATTCGAAATCATGAAACCGACCACCGTCCTCGTCAACTCCTCGCGCGGGCCGGTCGTCGACGAAGTAGCGCTCGCGCATGCCCTCAAAACCGGACAGATCTGGGGCGCGGGCATCGACGTGTATGAGAACGAGCCGGTCGTCAACCCCGCCCTCTTCGAGCTCGAAAACATCGTCATGACGCCGCACGTTGCAAGCGCGTCACCCGAGAGCAGACAGGGGATGGCGCGCCTCGCCGCCGAGTGCTGCATTGCAGCGCTGAACGGCGAACGCCCGAGCGCCGTCGTCAACCCGGAAGTTTTGAACTGATCCACTGATTTCTCACGCGCACACCCAAAAGCCCGCCGGCGTCAAATTTCTGACACCGGCGGGCTTTTTTCCGTCAGTAAATTCTCGAACTCAATCGTTCACTGGCTCGCCTGAACTCTGTCTTTTCGCAACTGGTTTCTGACGGCAAAAACAAACGTGAGAATCGCGATCGTCAGGAAGACGACGCTGATCGGACGCGTAAAAAAGATGACGGGGTTGTTGTTCGAGATGATCAGCGACCGTCGCAGGTTCTGCTCGATCATCGGGCCCAGGATCATCCCCAGCACGAACGGGCTGCCCTGGTAACCGTACTTCATGAGGAAGAAGCCCGCGATCCCGAAGAAGAACGCCACGAAAACGTCGAAGATCGAGTTCTGGATCGCGTACGAGCCGACACAGCACATGAGGAAGATGCAGGGAAGCAGAAATTTTTTCGGCAGCCGGTCGATTTTGACGAAGATGTTGGCGAGCCCCAAACCGACCGCGAGCGTCATGATCGACGCGACGAAGAAACCGGCGAAGAGGGTGTTCACCAGCGGCGCACTCTGCACGAACAGGTTCGGACCGGGTTGGAGGCCCCAGATGATGAGCGCGCCCAAAATGATCGCGGTGACCGCGTCGCCGGGGATGCCGAGCGTCAACATCGGGATGAAGGCGCCGCCGCACACGCCGTTCGCGCCCGCCTGCGGTGCGGCGACG
>JAJDHV010000074.1 GCA_030266365.1 Synergistaceae bacterium OttesenSCG-928-I11
GCGGGACCTGACGGCGAACATCTCGCACGACCTCAAGACGCCGCTGACGATCATGAGCGTGCACCTCGAGGAACTCTGCGAGGCGATGCGGCACGCAAACGACGACGAACTCTCCGCAAAGGCAAACGCCGCGTGGCGAAAAAATATCGACCTCCAGCGGATCACGCAGAACCTCTTCGAGGTCAGCCGCATCGAAACCGGTCGGAGCATATACAACCCGGAGTGGGTTCCGTTGTCCACGCTGATGACGCGCGTGCAGGACCGATACGAGGATTTTCTGGACGGAAAAGGCCTGTACCTCGACATCGGCTACGGCGAGGACGCGTATCTGTGGCTGGACGAGCGAAAAATCTGGAGCGTGTTCGACAACATCGTTTACAACGCGGTTCGCTACACCCGCACGGGCGGGATCTCCGTCACGGCGGATACATCCGGCGAAACGGCAACGGTGACGGTGCGCGACACCGGGACCGGCATCGCGCGAGCGGATCTGCCCCATATCTTCGACCGCTTCTACAAGGTCGAGAGCGCGCGCGGCGCAGCATCGGGCGACAGCGGCCTGGGCCTGTACATCGTCAAGAGCGTGATGGAATCGCTCGAAGGCGGTGTGCGGGCGGAGAGCGAACCGGGCGGGGGAACCGCCATCGTCCTCGCGTTCAAAAAAACGCCGATCCCCTCCCCTTCGACCCCGACCGACGAATAAACATCCAGACCCATTGCGCGCGCCACCTTTTTGTGTTATAAAGTTATGCAATGCACGCCGATACGAATGCGAACACTTCTTTGGAAGTCGTTCGCATTCGTCGTTTCAAGGGGAATCATTACAAAAAATCGTTATTTTTCGGATCGCCCCTTAAGACAAAAAAGACCGCGGCATTTCGGGGCACCGAGCGACGCAACCCCGAAAAAATGCGCGGCAGGCGGCACCGCAAAAAACCGTTCAGAGAGATGGGCGGCCCTAAGGCTTGTTATTTTTTGCGAATACCACAGACAATTGTGATTATTCGCCGCTATCAGGATCGATCGACTTCGCCGGTTTGTGAGGGCAACGGACGAAGCGCAGCAGGGGTGGAAACGATCGATTCCGTGAACAAACACCGGAAGACAAAGCGCGGGTCGCGCAACGGGGCACGACTCGCGAAGCGCCCGGTCATTTTAAAAGACGCCCCCTTCGGTGCAAAGGGGGCGTTTCGCGTATTTTCTTGCAGTTATCTTGCCCGGTCCGGGTTCTACATCGTCGGCATCCTACCGGTCTTATCCGCAACTTGATATCGCTTGTTGTGCCCCGGTCAACCCCAGAGCGGCGTCGGGTAGCGCCCCTCCTCGTGCAGTGCTGCGATGGCGCGCATGACGCTCGGCCTGTCCTCGCGATACGTCACGCCGTGCCAGACGTCGTCGCTGTACAGGACCTTCACGTCCGCCCGCCCGGATTGCAGCTGGGCGTCGACCGTCTCCGGCAGGATGCATTCACACTTCATTGGGTCGACCGGCAGGTTCCTGTCCAGGAACACCGGGAAATCGCGCGCGGCTTCGTCCAGAAAACGCGCGTCCAACCCCCAGAAATTCATGGAGACGAGCGTGTCCGGGTGCAGATCGCTCCACGCGCGGCCATCGTCCACCGGGAAACGCGCGCCCGTGGGCGTTCGCTCGACCATCCTGCGCTCCTTGATGCTCACGAGGAAGTCGTGTTCATCCGCTTCGCAGACGCCGCGCGTCACCCCCCCGCTCTCGGAGAGCGTGTTTTTGATCCGGTAGCCGACGATGGCGTGATGCAGCCTGCCGTCGTTCGTCGGGGGCACAGCGAGCCACGCGGCAATTTCTTCGAACGCGCGCGGACCGTAGTAATCGTCGGCGTTGACGGCGGCAAACGCGCCGTCCAGGACACCGCGCGCCGCGAGGATCGCGTGCGTCGTCCCCCACGGTTTCACCCGCCCCTCCGGCAGATGGTAGCCGGGCGGGAGCGCATCCAGGGACTGGAAGGCATAGGCAACCGACGCGACCTTCTCCGTCCTGTCACCGACGACCTCGCGAAAATCCCGTTCCATCTCCCGCTTGATGATAAAAACGACGCGGTCGAAACCCGCCCGAACCGCGTCGTAGATCGAATAGTCGATGATGAGTTCACCATGGGGACCGATCGGCTCCATCTGCTTGATGCCGCCATAGCGGCTCCCCATGCCTGCCGCCATGATCACGAGCGTTTGTCCGCTCACTCCGCATCCTCCTCCTGCACGCTGGGCGCGTCGCACCTCGCCTTGATGTGTTCCGACATTTTCTGAAGCAGCAAAACGCGGTCGACGGGTTTGCCGATGTGGTCGTTCATCCCGGCCGCGAGACAGCGTTCGACGTCCTCCTTGAAAACGTTGGCGGTCATCGCGACGATCGGCACGCTGCGCGCGCACGCCGTCCCCATCGCGCGGATCGCTTTCGTGGCGTCGATGCCGTTCATCTCCGGCATTTGGATATCCATCAGGATCAGGTCGTAAGCGCTCTGGTCCGCGGTGAACATCTCGAGCGCTTCCCGCCCGTTCAGCGCGAAGTCGATGCGAAAATCGAGGTCCTCGAGAAAGGCCGCCACGATGTCCCGGTTGATTTCGAGGTCCTCCACGACGAGGATTCGCCGGCTCCCCAACGACCGCGCCTCGCGCTCGACGCGCGCCGCATCGCCGTGGCGTCCTCCCAGAATGCGCTCGTCGGCGTGTTCGTCCGGTTTGACGGACACGACTGGGATGGTGAAAGAAAACGTCGAGCCGACGCTCTGCTCGGACTCGACCCAGACCTCCCCGCCCATCAGGTCGACGAGTCGCTTGGACATGGCGAGCCCGAGGCCCATACCGCCGTAACGCCGGGTCATGCTGCCGTCGAGTTGTTCGAAGGATTGGAACAATCGTTTCCTGGCCTCGTCCGAGATGCCGATGCCCTCGTCCGCCACCGAAAACTGAAGGGAGAAGCGCTCGCCCGCCACGGGGGGCACGTCGGTCGTCACGGAGAGCGTGATGAGACCACCTTCCGGTGAAAATTTCACCGCGTTGGAGAGAAGGTTCATGATGACCTGCGTGATGTGAAGCGCGTCGCCGGAGACCCACTCCGGCACGTTCTCGGAGACGAGCGTGCGGATGTTCTGCGCCCGCCGCTCCGTCATGTAGTATGCCATGCCCTCGATCCGGTGCATCAGGCCCCGTACCTCGAAGTCCGCCACGGTCACCGTCATCTTGTTCGACTCCATCCTCGACATGTCGAGGATGTCGTTGATCATCCCGAGCAGGTGACGCGACGCGTTCTCCACCATCTCGGTGCAGTAGTTCCGCCGCGCGATGTCGGTCGAACGCCTCGCGATGTCGGTCATGCCCATGATTGCGTTCAGGGGCGTCCGCATCTCGTGGCTCATCCGCGCGAGGAATTCGCTCTTGGCGATCGAAGCGGCCTGCGCGGCTTCCTTCTGGGTCTGAAGCTCGCTCGTCCGCTCCTCGACCAGCCGTTCGAGGTCGCGGTTCATCCGCCAATTCTTGAGATAGAGCACGAGGCAGAGCAGAAACGCCAGCAGAAGCGCGCCGGTGAGGCCGAGCAGGTATGGAAGCCGTTCCGCCACAAAGGCGACCTCGGCGACATCCGCCGCGTACGCGCGAGACGCCGCGAGCGTCCCCAGCGCAACGCACAAAAAGAGCGCCCGAACGCCCGGAGATCTGCGTATTTGCGTTTTGCGTCCCGTCCCGATCGCCATTTAACCCTTCCCCTGTTTCCCGTGCCAGACGACAAGCCCCTGCGCGTTCATCTCGATCACGGGTGCGAGCAATGCGCGCACCTTGTCGCTCCGAAACGGCCATCTCTGTATGCGGCACTCATCCTCGAAATGTTTCACGAGCTGCTCGCGAACGGCGTCGATCTCTCCGTCCGCATCGACCGCCACGCGCCCGTGCCAATCGATCATTCGGTGCATATCCTCCGCAGCAAGCGCCGGGTTGCGGACCTCTCCAAAGTGCGCGGGGAAAATCCGCGCCGGGAGAAGGGCCATGATCCGGTCGATGGAGCGGTGCATCTCCACGGGGTCGAACTGCACCGGCGACGTGGAGGGAACGATTCCCTGCCTGTCGCACGAGGCCAGCTCACCGTAGTTCATGCCGAAGACATCGCCGGTGAACGCGACCCGCGCGTCCTCCACGAAGTATGCCAGATGATGCCGCGCGTGTCCAGGCGTGTCGAGGCAGACGATCGTCCGTTCGCCCAGGCGCAGGCGTTCCCCGTCCGCCGGGGTCAGGATCCGTTCAGGCGAAACCGGCACGAGCGCGCCGTACATGCGCGCCGTCTCCTCCGCGCCGTACACGGCGCGCGCGCCCTCCAGCAGCTTTGTGGGATCGATCATATGCCGCGCCCCCCGCTCGTGGACGACGAGCCGCGCGTTTTCGAAACGCTCCATGTACACGCCGGCCCCGCCCGCGTGGTCGAGGTGCACATGCGTCAGGCAGACGAGCTTTATGTCCTCGGACGACACACCGAACCCGGGCAACGCCCGCAACACGATGGGGAGCGAGCCCCTGTGGGCCGTGTCGATGATTGCAGCGCCGTCGTCCGACTTCAGGACGTAGACGGCAGCAAACCCCTCGCGGCCGAACTCCGCGTCGACCGCGTAAATTTCATTTCCATAATCGAAAACCATGTCGCAACCTCCGAAAAATTTCTTCGCAAAAAAACAAAAAAAATTTTGCAAAAAAACCTTCTCCTATTGTATCACTATTGTTCGAGAAGGTTGTCGATGACGGAAACGGCCGATTCGTATTCGAACAGAAGAATGTTTTGCGAGATCGCTTCGATCGCGCGCGCAACCTCCAGCTCCCAGCGATACGCCCGGATCGCGCGGAGGATTCCGTCCGCCGCGCCCGCGTCGTAGCGCTCCAATGCCTCGCGCAACCGCGAGAGATTTTCGCGGAGCACGGACATCTCCCCCACCTCGGCTGCGGCGTCCCTGGACGCCGCACCATCATCGAGGAGCTCTCCGATGCGCCGCAGAAGTTCCGCGTACTCCTCGAGAAAATTTTCCGTCGCCGACGCGATCAGTGCCGTATCGCGCTTTTTTCCCGCGGCTTCGAGCGCGCGCGCGAAGTCCGAGAGGTGCGCCGCACCGATCGTCGCGGCGGCGCTTTTCACCGCGTGGACGTGCGTCGTGTAGCGTCTGAAATCGCCCTCTGCCGCCGCGAACCGGATTTCCTTGATTTTTCCATACCCCTCCCCGTGGAAAACGGAGAGGACGGCGAGATATTGTTCGAACGATCCGCCCGTCATGGCAATGCCCGACGACGCATCGAGCCCTGCAATGTCGAGCGTCTTTTCCGGCAGCGTCTGTACCGTGTCTGCGGACTGCCCTCGGACGAGTTTCTCCGGCGGGATCCATCGCTCGATTACCGCGCCAAGGCGTTTCGTGTCGATCGGTTTCGGGAGAAAATCGTTCAGGCCGCGGTCGATGAACATCTCGCGCATCCCCGACATCGCGTTCGCCGTGAGCGCGACGATCGGCAGATTTTTGTAGCACGCCCCCTCGGTGCTTCGGATGAGCTCCGTCGCCTCGATGCCGTCCATCTCCGGCATCATGTGGTCCATGAAGACGATGTCGTAATGGTTGCGCCGCACGAGCTCGACCGCCTCCTCGCCGCTGCGGCATATGTCGACCTGAATCCCGTAAGGTGCGATGAGGCCCTGTGCGACGCTCAGATTCGTCGCGATATCGTCGACGACGAGAACCCTGGCGTCGGGCGCGATGAATCGGGGGCCCGGCTCGTAATCCTCCGCGATCGGGCGGAGCTCACACTCGTCGTTCAGGATACTCGCGATCGAGAGTGCGTGGGCAGGCATGACGACGGTCCGGACGTTCAGGTCCGCGACCACCTCGCCGATCTCCGCGAAGACGACCATCTCGCCGCCGAGACCGAGGCGCGTCACCGCATTTCGCGCGGATTCGAAAACGAACGTCGAGACAAAAAAGTAGTCGTACC
>JAJDHV010000075.1 GCA_030266365.1 Synergistaceae bacterium OttesenSCG-928-I11
GGGACCCAGAATTGAACTGGGGACACACGGATTTTCAGTCCGTTGCTCTACCTACTGAGCTATCCCGCCATTTTTGCCAAAGAAGTGGCGGAGCTGACGGGACTTGAACCCGCGACCTCTGGCGTGACAGGCCAGCGCTCTAACCGAATTGAGCTACAGCTCCGCGTTTTGCATTGACTTCAGGAGGTCTATGGTGGGCGGAATAGGTTTCGAACCTACGACCCCCTGCTTGTAAGGCAGGTGCTCTCCCACTGAGCTATCCGCCCCTGCCAACGCAAGCGGTAGTATACGACAGCAATTCCTCATGTGTCAACCCCAACTGGGGAAAATCGAGCGTTTTTCGAAAAAGCGATCGCTCTCCGTATGGAAGGCGATCGCTTTTGTGGTCTTCGTACCGCTACTTCAGCGTTTTGACTTCTTTGATGACGTCCTCCGTCAAATCGACTCCTCCGAAATAGATGAGGACTTTGTTTAAAACGACCGTCACACCCTTTGCCTTGGCGACTTTTTCGATGATCTTGTTGATCTCGACCGTGATCGGGTTCATAATCCGCATTTCTTCATTGCCGCTCTCTCGTCGCGCGGTGTCGATGATCATCATACGCTTCGAGGCATCCGGCTCCTGTTCCGCCGCAGTTTTAGCCTCTTCCGTTTTCTTTTGGACGAAATCGTCGAGGTGTTTCTGCGATGTTTCATATTTCGGGTGCGACATTAAAATCCGCTGTGCGTCGATGTAACCGACCCTGTCCGAAGCGGCCATCGCCACCGCAGAGAAAAGATGCAGAATAACCAGCGCAAGAAATATCCTTCGCGCGTTTTTGCGCATTGTCAAAAATCTCCTCCTTTGTGTCGCTGTTCAGGATCGCAGCACTATGGAGGGAATTTTACCCGTAACGTCAAAGCTTGTCCAGCAAAAAGTGTCTAACTCTGCTGTATACCTTACACTTCCTCCCCCGTTTCAGCGATGGTGGATTTTTTCAACAGGATGCACGGTGCGATGCATACCGCCGAACAAAGGGTCCCAACGAGGATCGGGGGTACCATTCCCAGAACTCCGGCAGCTGCCATGCCGGATAGTTTTATCGAGGTTTGTGCATAGCCTATGGTGTACCAGGCGAGGCAACCGAGCGTGCCGGAGACCGCAGATGCAAGGGCCGTCCCCGGGGAGAGGCGCGGACCCCAGAGCAGAAGCGCGAGGTATGGCGCGAGCGTGGCGGATGCCAAGAGGCTCCAACTCGTCGTGCAGATCATCGCGATGATCGAGGAGCTTTTCAGCGCGAACAGACCGCAAAATGCGACGCTGCACAGGACCATGAACCGCCACGTCATTTTGGACTTTTCTCCGTGCGTCGGCAGCTTGAGCACATCGCTCCAAAGACTGCCGCTCGCGATGTGCAGCAACCCGGATGCCGTGGAAAGAGACGCCGATACAACTGCGAGCGCGAAGATCTGTTGTCCCGCCTCCGGAAGGAGCATCCCCACCAGCGTCGGAATCACTGCATCGGGATTTGCGATTTCCGATCCGAGAATCAATCGCGAGAGCGCGCCACCGAAGTACATTCCTCCAACGACGAGGACGAGCGCAAGCATTGCCAGAGGGGATACTTTCGACGCCTCCTTGCGGCTGCTCAAGGCGAAATGGCGTTGAATGAGCTGCGGCTGCGCCCAGATCCCGACGCTTGTAACCAAGGCGAGTGAGAGAATGTTGATGCCCTCCGAGCCGGAGCTGAGCGACAGGAAGCCTCGATTGGCCTCCGGCGTCGGCGCCAGCTCCGCAAGTTGCCGCATACCGGCGAGCGGGCCGCCGACCACTTTGAAAATGGCGAAAAGAAGTGCGCCGACCCCGACGAGCATGATTGCGCCCTGTAGCGCTTCGGTGTAAAGAACGCCGCGCAATCCGCCCCACATGACGCTCAACCCGACGATGACGACGAGGATCAAGAGCGCCGTGTTCGCATGAATCGGCAGAACGCCGGCGATGATGAGAGCAGCCCCTTTGAAGACGGCGGACCCGTAGACGATGAGCAGGACGGCGGAAATCGCGCCCAGGAAGACCTGCAATTTGGGCGCGTTGTAAGCGCGCGCGAGAAGCTGTGCCGGGGTACGCGCGTCGTACTTTCTCTGAAAGAGCCTTGTCGGCCACGCGAGGTAACGATAGACAAACCAGGTCCCCAACCAAACATTGCCCGCCGCGACCAGCAGCATCTGGAGCCCGTATTTGTTGCACAGTCCGCCGAAACCGACCAGCGCGACGGCGGAAATGTACGTCGCCATGTACGCGAACGCCTGCACGACAACGCCGACTTTGCCGGGAAGCAAGGCATTGCCGTTGTTCGCCCACCTGGAGATGGCGAGCAGGACGAGTGCGTACGAGATCCACGTAATTGCGATGGTGGGTGTCATCGCTTCATCCCCTTTTTTGCGTCCGCGAAGAGGCGGAAGAAAGACCAGCCGCCTGCCCAGAAAAGCATGATACCCATCGATGCTACCCATATATCCATTCCGAACATTTATATTCACCTCATAATTTCTTCGATTTTTTTGGTTCGTTGCCCATAAAAAAGGCCGTCGTCCCTCGGGACGACGGCCTTGAAGATCACCTTTTGCTACATTTGAAGAATTTAAGGTTCTACTTCAACGACACAGAAAAAGCCCCGGTCGTATATTCGTAAACGGGGTTGGGATAATAATAATATCGATAAGCCGCCTGTGTCGCGAAGGTTTTGATATTATTTCGTCCCATCTGTGTCACTCCTGTTCTTTTTTTATGATGCTATGGTTTATGTAAACTTGACGACGATACTACACCTCATTTTTGGTTGTGTCAAGCAACGATCAGGCGATCAAACACTTTCTCCCTCTTCCGATCAGGTCTTTCCTGCCGAGGGTCAAGAGCGCTTCTCTGACGAGTTTGCGGTTTTGGGGCATCCAGTATTGCAGAAGCGCACGTTGCATCGCCTTCTCTCGTTCGCCTTTCGGCACGTGTACCCGTTCTCCGGTGAACGGGTCGAGTTCCGTATGATATATGCAGGTCGACAGCGTTCCCGGTGTCGGCGTGAAATCCTGCACCTGTTCGGGACGGATACCGAGGTCCCGGATGAATTCGGCGAGTTCGAGCGCTTCGCGCAGCCCGCTGCCCGGGTGCCCCGACATGAAGTATGGGACGAGGAATTGCTTTTTGCCGAGTCTGCGGTTCGTCTCCTGGTATTTTTCGATAAAAATGCGCGTCGACGCACTCGTCGGTTTTCGCATGCAGGACAGAACGGTATCGGAGATGTGTTCCGGCGCAATTTTCAGCTGTCCGCTGACGTGGTGCAGGCAGAGTTCTTCCAGAAATTTTTCTCCGTCGGGTGCGTGGAGAAGATAGTCGTATCGCAGGCCGGATCGGACGAAGACTTTTTTGACCCCAGGGATTTCTCGAACCGTCCGCAGAATGGACAGATATTCCGCGTGGCTTGCCGTGAGGTTTTTGCATGGTTTGGGGTACATGCACGATTTTTTTTCACATGCCCCTTCCTCCGTGCTTTTCTTGCACGCGGGCGTGCGGAAATTCGCCGACGGCCCGCCGATATCGTGAATGTAACCTTTGAAGTCGCGCAAGTTTGTCAAAGCGCGCGTTTCTTCGACGATGCTGCGTGCGCTTCTCGCCTGGATGCTCCTTCCCTGATGCGAGGAAATGGCGCAGAACGCGCACTCGCCAAAACAACCCCTGTGGCTTGTGACGCTGAAACGCACTTCTTCGGTCGCCGGGATTTCGACCCCGCGATATGTGGGGTGCGCTTCCCTCGTATACGGAAGCGCGTATATCCGGTCGAGCTGCGTTTGTGTGAGCGGGTGCGGCGGCGGGTTACAGACGACGAACCAGGCGCCCTGGTCCTGGAGAAGGGCGCGTCCCGTAGTGAAATTCTGTTCTTCGTACGCCATGCGGAATGCGCGCGCGAAGATTATTTTTTCGCTTTTGACTTGCTCGAAAGAAGGAAGCTCGACGGCGTCTTCGACATCGTTCACGTTGTGTGTCTTCCAACATGTTCCCGAAATATCCCAGATCGTCCCGACATTCTCGCCCGCTTCGAGGCGGCGTGCGATGGTTTCCATCTGTTGCTCGGCCATGCCATAGACGAGGAGGTCCGCGCGGCTGTCGACAAGCAGTGAGCGGCGCACCTGATCGGACCAGTAGTCATAGTGTGCGAGCCTTCGCAGGCTTGCCTCGATTCCGCCGATTACGAGGGGGACATCTTTCCACAGCTCACGAACGCGGTTGCAGTAGGCAATCGTGGCGCGGTCCGGCCTTCTGCCCGGTTCCCCATTCGGGGAATAGACGTCGCGCTTGCGTTTCTTGTGCTGTGTCGAATAATTCGAGAGCATCGAGTCGAGGTTGCCCGCGGTGACCAGAACGGCCAGTCTCGGGCGTCCCATTCGGCTGAAGTCGTCGATGCTTTTCCAATCCGGTTGCGCGAGGACGCCGACGCGATACCCGAGGGACTCCATCACGCGCGAGACGATCGCCGTGCCGAAGGAGGGGTGATCCACGTACGCGTCGCCGGTGATGCAAAGAAAATCGAGCGCGTCCCACCCTCGCTCGTCCATCTCGTGTCGCGTCGTTGGGAGAAAGACGTTCGTGTCTTTCATATTTCCGTAATGCGTACGACTTCCCGTCGCGATTCGTCCGGCAGCGCGTTCAACAACTCCGCGATTGTTTTGCCGGACGGCGTATGGACAAAGTCGGGTGCAATTTGGGCGAGCGGCACGAGTACAAAAGCGCGTTCGGACATGTGAAGGTGTGGGATCGAGATATCTTTTGTGTGCATCTCGCTCCCCTCGAAGAGGAGAATGTCGAGATCGATTTCACGCGGTCCCCAACGCTTGCGTTTTTTTCGCCCGAGGGTGTGCTCGATTTCTTTCAACACACGAAGGAGTTCGTGCGGGGAAAGTGGCGTGTCGACAACGCAACAGGCGTTGAGGAACCTTGGTTGTGCCTCGACGCCCCACGGAGGGGTTTCGTAGACATCGCTCGCTGCAAGGAGTCGTCCTGCGTGTTTCGCGATCATTTTAACGGACCTGCGGATGTTCGCGAGGCGGTCGCCGATGTTCGACCCGACGCCGATTGCGGCTTTAGTCATGGCGATACCTCTTCGCCGCTTCGATCGCCCGGACCACGCGGGCGTTTTCCCGCACGTCGTGCACGCGGACGATGTCGATACCGGCGTCGACGCAGAGCGCCGTCACGGCGAGCGTCGCCTCCAGTCGCTCTGCTGGAGGAAGGGATGGTACATCCAGGTTTTCCACCAAAATTTTGCCAAGAAAACCTTTTCTCGAAGCACCGATCAGAACCGGAAGGCCATACCGCTTCAACTCACGCATATTCGCAATAATTTCGAGATTGTCGCGAACCCGTTTTGCAAACCCGATTCCCGGATCCAGAACGATTCGCTCGCGTGGAATACCCGCACCGATCAGGTCCGCGATGCGATGTTCGAAAAACAGCGTCAGGTCGTCCCAGAAATTGTCGTAATGCGTCAGATTCTGCATCGTCTGCGGCGTCCCCTTCGTGTGCATCAGAACATATACGGCACCCGTTTCCGCGACGGCGCGAAGCATCTCGTCCCGCTCCTCCTCGAGCAGCAATCCGGAGACGTCGTTGACAATATCCGCGCCGGCCTGGACGACGGATCGCGCGACCTGCGCCTTGCGCGTGTCGACTGAAATCGGCAGATCGGGGAAGCGCTCCCTTGCGAGCCGAACGACAGGAACCAGAGCTTGCTTTTCTTCTTCGGCGTCCATGCCCATTGAGCCCGGGCGCGTGGACTCTGCGCCGATGTCCAGAATATCGACTCCGGCGTCCACCATCGCTTCGATTTTTTGCAGCGCGTCCTCGAAGGATGGCGCACGGCTGCCCGCGTAAAACGAGTCGTTGTTGACGTTCAGGATTCCCATCACATTCGTCCTGCCGCGCGCTACGGAGCGTCCTTCGAGTAACGGAATG
>JAJDHV010000076.1 GCA_030266365.1 Synergistaceae bacterium OttesenSCG-928-I11
TGTCGACAGGGAGGCCGATCTCCGCGAGGTAGTCCGTGAATCGCTGGTTGCCGACCTCGTAGACGACGTTGTCGCGCGCGCGCGTGACCTTTCTCTTGCGCTCCGCGTCGTTGCTCGTGACGTTCTGGACGGAGAAGACGGGGCGAACGTCGCCCGCCATGGCGAGCAGCACCATGCGGTCGGCGGAGGCCGTGCCGTTGTGGAACGTCAGATTGCTGTCGCCCGTCGCGTTGTAGGAGGGGAGGCCCCCGACGACGGGTACGCCCGGCGCGACCGCGTTGAATCCGTTTGCGTACGCGTCGAGCATGATCTCGAGACGATAGGGCGGGAGCGCCACGAGCAGTGCGGGCGTCTCTCCGAGGCGATCTGCTGCGGCGCGGTATGTCCGCTCGATCTGCTCGGAGACGTTTGCCGGGGTGATGGGTTCGGATGACGCCGTAACAAAGCGGACGTCGTCGGAGGTGAGGAGCGTCAGGGTCGCCGCCATATCGTGGAAGCCGGTGCGCTCGTCCATGTTCGCGATAGCTGTGCAGCCGACGATGTCGAAGTCGGCGCGGTTCGACAGCTCGCGGAGGAGGTCCTCCGCCTCCATGTCGGAGTAGCAGAAAAGAATCCCGACGCTGTTGTTTGCCAAGGGGAACCCGCTCTTCGCCCCCTCGAGAAGTTCACGCGCCGCCGTTTCGACGTCGTCGATCTGTTGGGTCACGGAAACGTTTGATCTCATAACGAAGATTCCTCCCGATATTTTTTTGAATTTTTTTCAATCTCATGGTTTTGAAGTATCGTATCATTATCGACCTGTCGAATCAACCGCAGACTGTCACACGCGGCGTTGACAAAACGGAGGGGGCGAAGTAATCTCATGGGAAATTATCGGATTCCATGATTTGAGGGTGTTCTATATTGGAGAACGAGATCTCTCTTCCTCTGACACTGGATCAGCAGGAGCGATTGCTCGACGAGTTGAATCAGGCCCGTCTGGCGGATAAAAAAAATCAGCGGACCATCCGCAGGCTCGAACATGACAAGGAATCGATCAACGCCATGTACGAGAACGCGATCCATCTGCGCGACCACAACGAGCGCGAGCGCGACAAGCAGTCCATGTACAATCGGCTTATGCTCCAATTTTTCCCCGGTATCCTGCTCGTTCTCGACGACCAACTCCGCTATACCATCGGCACCGGCGCGTATGTCGCCCAGAAATTCGGTTTCTCCGACGAGAAGGAGCTGAACGCCCAGCCGTTGGAGACGATTCTGCGCGGCGGCGCGGACGACGCGTGGGTCGACCGCACGCTCGAGAACTGTCGCCATGTCCTGGAGGGCGGCGATGCGATGCGCTACACGGACTTTCTCGTCTTCAAGGACGGCGATCAGGTGCACGCGAACGTGACGATCGCGCCCGCAAAGCGCGGCGGCGACGTGCAGGGCGTTCTCTTTCTGCTGGACGACGTGACGGAGCTCGTCAAGACGAAGGAGAAGGCCGAGCAGGCGGCTCGTTCGAAGAGCAGCTTCCTCGCCAACATGAGCCACGAGATCCGCACCCCGATGAACGCCATTGTGGGAATGGGGCACCTCTTGGAGACGACGGAGCTCTCCGAAAAGCAGAAGGATTTTCTGGAAAATTTGCTGCGCGCCTCGGACTCCCTGCTCGACATCATCAACGACATCCTGGATTTTTCCAAGATCGACGCCCAGCGCTTCGAGCTCGTGGAACAGGACTACAACCTCGCCGAACTGGTCGGCGACGTCGTGAATATCGTCAAGCTCCGCGCGCATGAAAAGCGCCTCGCCCTCTACGTGGACATCTCCCCCGACCTCGCCAGGCTCTATCGCGGGGACAACGTGCGAATCAAACAGATTCTGGTGAACGTCCTGACGAACGCCATCAAATATACGAAATCGGGCAGTATCGAAATGCGGGTTGCCTCCAGCGGGACGCGTGCCGAGGGGCGTCTGTTCTTTTCCGTCTGCGACACCGGCATCGGAATCCGCGAGGAGGACCTCCCGAATCTGTTCAGCGCGTTCAGCCAGATGGACGTCAGGAAAAACCGCAACGTCGAGGGGACCGGGCTTGGGCTCGCGATCAGCAAGGGACTCGCGCAGGCGATGAACGGGGATATTTTCGTCGAGAGCGAGTACGGTGTGGGAAGCTGTTTTACGGTCTCCCTGCCGCAGCGTGTCGTCGACGCACGACCATTGATCGACCGCGACGCGCTGCGCGGGGAGAACGTCCTGCTGGTGGAGCGCGACGAGTCCGCCGCCTCCGCCTCTCGGATGCTGGCATCGATCGGCGTCCCCTTCGAGCGCTTGCGCGCGATCCATGAGTTGACGAATATTCCCGACCTCACGCCCTACACCTGCGCGATCGTCCACTGCGATCCGGCGCTTCCGCTGACGACGGAGGATCTTGCGCCACTCCGCGCCCTGCGGACGATTTTCGTGACGGTGATGGGTGCGGAGCAGGAGCAAGCGCTGCCGAGGGGAGCTGTGATCCTCTACGAGCCGCTCCTGATCGACGCCCTGTCGCACGCGCTTCACGGGGGCGCGGAGGACGAAAGGGGCGCCAGGCGCGAGAAGCTGGGGGCGTTTACCGCGCCGGGCGCCAGAGTGCTCCTCGTGGACGACAACGAGATCAACCTGCTCGTCGCGGACGAAATTCTGAGGCAGTACGGCCTGGACGTCGTCCCCGTGTCCAGCGGCGCGGAGGCGATCGACGCGGTGAAGCGGGAACGATTCGACCTCGTCTTCATGGATCACATGATGCCCGAGATCGACGGAGTCGAAGCGACGAGACGCATTCGCCTCGACCCCGGGCCGAACGAAAACGTCCCCATCATCGCGCTCACGGCGAACGCGGTTGTCGGGATGGAGGAGTATTATCTGGCGAATCAGATGAGCGATTTCCTGAGCAAGCCGCTCGACATCGAAAAGCTCAGCGAAAAATTGAAGCGCTGGCTTCCCGCGGAAAAAATTCGTTACGCCGACTGACCGTTCCGCGACTCAGACGCGAGACAGAATTGCGAAAAGCACCGAAAGCAAGGCAAGAGTGAGCAAAAAAAATCGGGCGCCTCCGAGGAGGACCCGATTTTTTTGCGTTCGTATCTGGGTACCGAAATGCGTGTGGTCTTGTGGCCGTAGTTTTAACGTTACGTTTGGTCCTGCTCCTTGACGATCTCCATGATTTCCTCATAGCGGCCGATGATGAAGGCATAGCTCTCCGGCTTGTGTGGGAGCAGGCAGCCGCTGCAATCCTTGATGCCGTCCGGCGAATAGACGTAGTCGCCTCCGCAACGCCGCCCGAGGGCGTAGAGCGGGCAGTAGCAGAAGAGGCAGTTGAAGCGCTCGCCGTCCGCCCCGCTGTGGCACGGAAAAAATTCGCACGACCTGTGGGTATAACATTTATAGCGTTCGTTCTCCGACATCCCTCGCACCTCTTTTTCTCAAAAGTCGTATCGATATCGTATCCGAAGCACTATTTACTCGGCAAAACAATTACATATCTTTAGCATGTTCATTTGCTCGCAATTTAACATGTAGATGCAAATAAAACAAACAAAAAAGAAGAGTGTTTCACTTGAAAAATAAAACATCCTGTTAAATGGCCGACTTGACGCAAATGTTAAGCCTTGATTTCTAATGGTGGAGCTTTCCTTCCACTCTTTGTAACTACAACTCAAATATAGATGGAATAACCTCAATTGGCTTGACGAAATTTTCATATCGGTGTTTCAGGCTCAATTGCCGCTTTGCAAAGAGCACTGCGATATCCGCATCTGTTGTCCTGATCCTGATGTTGTCAATATCTTTTGCATCAATATGTTCCGCTCAGAGGTTTTGGCAAAGGAGTCCGCTGTCAGAGGAAAAAACCCAAGAGATACGAAACGGGCATCGCGATGAGCAGAGCCGGCAGGAGATTTACCGCGTTGATCGCCTTGATGCGCGCGATACTGAGGCCGAGGGCGAAGGTGAGCAACCCGCCTACGGCGAGGAAGTCCGCGAACATCTCGGCGGTGATGAAGTGCATGATGAAGCGCGCCAGGTAAAAGCAGGCGGAGAGGATCAGGAACTGCGGCACGACGATCAGGTTCATCGCATAGCCCAGGGTTGAGGCGAAGATCGCGCCCGCGAAGAGATCCATGGCGGCCTTGGACAGCAGTATATTCATATCGCCGGTAATCCCCTCGCTCATCGCACCGAAGATATTGGTCCCGCTTGCGCAGAAGGTGACGGCAACCACAACGTAAAAGTTCATATATTGATCGTGATCCCCATGAATCTTGAAGTTGAGACGATCGAAAACCCGCAGAAAAAAACGCCTGACCTTCGCGTCCAGGTCGAGAAGCTCCCCGATCATGGCTCCCATCACCAATGAGAGGATGACGGGCGGCAGGGCGTGCAGCTTTATGAACGAGTATATACCGATCCCGATAGCGCAAATTCCGAATATGACGTTGAGCGGCTCCTTTACGCGCTCATGGACGCGATCCTTGAAGGTCGCTCCAATAATCCCTCCCAACAGTACGCACATACAGTCGATCAATACGCTCACTGGCACCGGTACCATCCTCTCGACAAGTTCGCCTTGTCTCACTTTTTAAAACAAAGCATGCTAACATAGAATCGACGATTAGGCAAACCTGCGGATCGAACGTATGTCATTGCCTTGTAGCCGGGAATTGGGTCATAGGTGTTTGTAAGAATCGGGCGTTGGATGACATTCCAGTCCAGGCCGGACTTCTCAAGGGCTTAATTTCGACGATAGAATTCTCGTGCTTCGTGCCGAAGTCGATAAGACGGATAAAACGTATTATCTGCCGCTCAACGATACGGCGTATGATGTTTTTCATAGATGGAAGGGGCAATCCGAGAAAACAGGTGCAAATACGTTGATATTTCCGTCTCCGCAAACCGGGAAAAAGATGGATAACTGCAAAACAGCATGGAGGAATCTTTTGAAGGATGCCGAGATCGAAAATTTCCGCTGGCACGATATGCGGCACGACTTTGCCTCTCGCCTTGTAATGAAGGGGATCGACTTGAATACCGTCAGAGAGCTGATGGGCCATTCGGATTTGAAAATGACGCTGAGATACGCGCACTTAGCCCCGGAAAATAAATTGCACGCAGTTAAGGTGCTGGATGATTAGCCAGTTTGCGGTTATCTCTTGATTTCTCCCATTTTACCGGGTAATATATTTTCAATTACATGATAAGGGGGGAATTGCGGTGTCGACCTCTAAAAAAAGAAGTGATGAAAGACAAAAAAACCGGGAGAGCCAACGCGCTTACCGGGAGAGAATAAAAAACTCTAGCTCTCGCCTGACTCTCGTAATAAGGAAGAGCACTCATGATAAATTGCGGGTAATCGCTGAAAAATGTGGTTTCAGTCAAGGCGAAGTTATAGACGCGCTACTTGCAGAAGGGGAGGACTTAATGGGTTCTGTGGCGGATCAGGTGATAGATAGCGTTGTGGAGAGGGTGCGGCGACAGGACTTTTTATTGGGCGAAAGCGCGCAGCATTGTATCGGATTGATGATTTCTTTTTTAAATTCAGATATTCGGGAAGAACAGGGAAAGCCTGTATGCGACACTGTTAGACTAGCGGAGTTGAAAAGTATGCGAACAGAATTGCGCCTTGAGCAGAACGTGGTGTCTTCCGGTAATAGAAATGCACAGCATCAGTGCATCGAAAAATATACGCCGATTATTGCAGATCGCCTAAAAAGGATGGAAGATGAGCATTCAGGATCGCTTCAAGTTGCCTCCGCCTGAGCACGAGGCGATTTATAAGGAACTCGAAGAAGCGCTTCTGCGAAATTCAACAGAAAGTCCCAACCCGAGAATTGCCATTCTTGGCGGTCAGCCGGGTTCCGGGAAAACGCGCCTAGCTGAAATAGCACGAGGCGCATTTTTGATGGATAATGATCGAATTGCTTGTATAAATGGCGATGGTGGAGTCCT
>JAJDHV010000079.1 GCA_030266365.1 Synergistaceae bacterium OttesenSCG-928-I11
GAGTACATCTGCCGCCTCGCGCAGATGGCGCGCGCCGTCGGCATCCACCTCATGCTCGCGACACAGCGCCCGTCCGTCAACGTCATCACCGGCCTGATCAAGGCCAACGTTCCCGCGCGCGTCGCGTTCACGCTTCCCTCGATGATGGACTCGCGCACGATCATCGACACGGGCGGCGCGGAAAAACTGCTCGGCAAGGGCGACATGCTCTTCATGTCGACGCAGAATCCGAAGCCGCTCCGCATCCAGTCGCCGTGGATCGACGAGCAGGCCATCGCGCGCTGGCTCGACTATCTTTTGAATATGTTCGGCGAGCCAATCTTCACGGACATCGAGGATCAGGGCGACGTGCCGGTCGGCTTCGAGGAGGCGGGCAGCTACGACGACGCGCTTCTCGACGAGGCGGTCCGCGTCGTCGTCACGACGGGCATGGCGTCCGCGAGCGGCTTGCAGCGCCGCCTGCGCGTCGGTTTCACCCGCGCGGGGCGGCTCGTCGACATGATGGAGTCGGCGGGCATCGTCGGCCCCGCCGACGGCGCACGCCCACGCGAGATTCTGGTCGACGAGGAAGAGGCGGAGGAGATCCTGTCGAGGATTCGGAGCTGACGTCGTGCACTCGCTTTTGACCTCCCCATCGGTAGAAATTTTTTGCGACGCGCCGCACTCGGGCGAGAAACCGACGCTCTTCGCCCTCGGCGGGCGCGCGCCGGAGCCCGCGTGGCTCGCGGAATTCGTTCGGGCAAATGGCGCGGACGTCTGGGGCGTCGACGCGGGGATTTCTGCCTGCCGGGCGGCGGGGGTGCCGCCGTCCGTGATCGTCGGGGACATGGACAGCGCGAGCCGCGACGACTGGGAGTGGGCGAGCGATTTGGGCGCGCGGGAGCATCGATACGACAGCGCGAAAAACCTGACGGATTTTCAACTCGCGCTGGACCTTTGGGAGCCGCGCGGCGCACTCGTCCTCACCGGCTGTTTCGGCGGCAGGTTCGACCACCTGACGAGCGTCGCGAACACGTTCGCGTGTTCGGAAAAAATAAAAAAAGCAAAAAAATTCCCTCGGTGCATGATCGATCATGCCGAGGGAATTTTTTTGCTCAGTCCGCCCGATGGGCCGAAAAAAATTTTTTTGCGGTTTCATCGAAAGATAAAGGCGATCTCGCTGCTGCCGATGACGGAAATTTGTCGCGGCGTATCGATCCGCGGTGTGCGCTGGCCGTTAACGGATGTGTCGCTCGAACGCGCGTATCCGTGGGCCGTGAGCAACGAACTCGCGGCGGGCGGCGACGGTACGGCGGAGGTGTGTTGTGCGGAAGGGGTTCTCGCTGTATACTGGTGCGGCGCGGAGGGGTTGTTGTAGGGCCGAGGGAACAAAAAAACAGGGCCGCGTTACGCGGCCCTGCGAACTCTACCGGCACGGAGGCACTTTGTGCAGATCTTCATCTTTCTCGATTCCCCGCCGCCTACGTCGATCTTGACGCTCCGCAGATTGATGAGCCAGCGTCTCCGCGTGTGGCGGTTCGAGTGGCTGACGGCGTTGCCCGTAGTGGGACCTCTGCCGCAGCAGTCGCAGAACTTGGACATGGTATTCCCTCCCTTGCTGTAAACATGAAAGCATTGTCGTTTTGAAATCAGCCCGCGCATTGTAGCACAGAGCGGGGAACATTTACAAGAGGTGAATTTTTGCGATGGCATTCAGCGAAGATATGGAGCGGCTGCAAACGATCATCGACTCGTTCGAGCGTGATAATTTAAACATGGAGGACGCGTTGTCGCGCTTCGAAGAGGGTGTAAAATTGATCCGGGACTGTCGGGCGTACCTAGAGGAGACGAAGCGGCGCGTGACGATCCTCATGGACGATCAGGAAGTGGAGAGTGGTTTCGAATTATGAGCGCGGAAGGCAACGGAACGGGCGGCAAGAGCCCGCTGAAGATTCTGGACGAACAGTACGTGCGCCTCTTCGAGGCGCATCTCGAAGAATTTTGCAAAGAGGAGCGCAGCAACATCCCGGAGCGTCTGGCGCAGTCGATGGCCTACTCGCTCACCGCGGGGGGCAAGCGGCTGCGGCCCGCGCTCTGTCTCGCGGCGGCGGAGCGGTGCGGCGTGGCCCCCGAGCGCGCGCTGCCGATGGCGATGGCGGCGGAGTTCATCCACACCGCCTCGCTCATCCACGACGACCTTCCCTGCATGGACGACGACGATTTCCGCCGCGGCAAGCCGACGAACCACAAGGTCTTCGGCGAGGCGCTGGCGGTCATCGCGGGCGACTGCATGATGATCTGGGCGTTCAGCCACGCTCTCTGCCGCCTGCCCGCGCAGGGCATTCAGCCTGAGCGCGTCCTGCGCGCGGTGACGCTTCTCGCCGAGGGCTCCGGCCCCGCGGGGATGGGGGGCGGTCAGGTGCTGGATACCGACCGGGAGAGCCAGCGCGACGACCGCGACTTCGTCTTCGAGATCGCGTCCATGAAGACCGGCGCGCTGATCCGCGCCGCCGTGGCCTCGGGCGCAATGCTGGGCGACATCTCGGACGCGACGCTCCAGTGCTATTACGATTACGGCACGCACCTCGGGCTCGCGTTTCAGATCGTCGACGACATTCTGGACGTGACGGCGACGAAAGAAGAACTGGGCAAGACGCCCAACAAGGACGAGGCGCAGGACAAGCGCACGTTTGTCTCGGCCTATGGGCTCGATGAAGCGAAACGCCTCGCGGTCCGCGAGTCGGAGGCGGCGGCGCACGCGCTGGAACCCCTCTTCCCGCAGGGCGACCTGCTGATCGACGTCGCGAAATCGCTTGCGATGAGGACGTTTTAGGCAATCGTGAAAAAAGAACCGGGCAAGACCATTCTCGAATCCGTAAAAAATTTCAAGGGGCTCGCGATTCTCGGTGAGGCCGAGATCGACGAGCTCTGCTGCGACATCCGCACGCGCATCATCGACGTCACCCTGAAGAACGGCGGTCACCTCGGCGGCTCGCTCGGCACGGTCGAGCTCTGCGTCGCGCTGCTTCGCTCGTTCAACCCCGAGCGGGACAAGATCGTCTTCGACGTCGGACATCAGACGTACGCGTATAAATTGCTGACCGACCGCCTCGATCGCTTCCACACCCTGCGGACGAAGGGCGGGATCTCCGGATTCCCGCGGCGCGCGGAGAGTTGCTACGACGCGTTCGACGTCGGGCACAGCAGCACGTCTATCTCGGTGGCGCTCGGTTTCGCCAAGGCGCGCGACTTGCGCGGCCTCGGTCACGAGGTCGTCGCGGTCATCGGCGACGGCTCGCTGTTGAACGGGCTTGCGCTCGAGGCGTTGAACAACGTCTCGGCGTGTGACACGAAGCTGACGATCGTCCTGAACGACAATAAAATGTCCATCAGTCCGCGCGTCGGCGGCATGGCGGAGCACCTGGCGCGCCTCGCAGTGAGCTCGCCGTACAAACGTTTCAAGCAGTTCCTCAAGGACCGTTGCCGCAATATGTTGCGCGGTGAATGGTACGAGAACAAACTCGGAAACATCAAGACGAAGCTCAAGTCGCTCCTCCAGCCGACGAACATCTTCGAGGCGATGGAGATCAGTTATTGGGGGCCGTTCGACGGTCATGACGTGCGCGAGCTCGAACGGATCTTCGAGATGTCGAAGCAGTACTCGAAACCCCTTTTGATCCACGTCATCACGCAGAAGGGGCGCGGCTGCGCCGATGCGGAGGCCATGCCCTCCGTCTTTCACGGCGTCGGCTCCGGCACGGTGATCGGGCATGCCGCGAAGTCCGCGCCGAAGGCGCTCCCCGTCGACTGGAGCCAGGCGGTCGCGGACAACCTGATTCGGCTCGCGGAGCACGATCCGCGCGTCGTCGCCTGCACGGCGGCGATGGCGGACGGGACGCGCCTCAACGGCTTCAAGGAAAAATTTCCCGCGCGGTTTTTCGACGTCGGCATCGCCGAAGGGCACATGCTGACCTATGCGGCGGGCATGGCGGCGGGCGGCATGATGCCCGCGGTCTGCATCTACTCGACCTTTTTGCAGCGCGCGATGGACCAGATGGTCCACGACATCTGCATGCAGAAACACCCCGTCCTCATCGCGGTCGACCGCGCGGGCCTGAACGGGGAGGACGGAGAAACGCACCAGGGGCTGCTCGACGTCTCGTGGGGGCGGGGCATCCCCGGTCTCACGATCGGCGTGCCGCGCGACAAGGTCGACCTCGCTTTCATGATGGACGGCTGGCACGAGCGGGCGATCCCCATGACGATCCGCTACCCCAAGGGGAAGGCCCCGGAGGCGGTCGCGCGCGACGCTTTTGCCGCGCCCGCGACGCCTGCTGCGTGGGGGAGGGCGGAGGTGCTGCGCGAGGGCGCGGCTGAGAAGGACGTCTGCCTCATGGGGCTCGGCTGCATGGTCGGCGCGGTGCTGGAGGCGGCGGACGCGTGCCCCGTCTCCCCGACGGTCGTCGACCTGCGATTTGCAGCGCCGCTCGACTGGGAGACGATCGACGATCTGCTGGCGCGTCACGCGCTCGTCGTCGTGGCGGAGGACGGATATCGCGACGGCGGCGTCGGCGAGGCGATCGCGGCGCGCGCTGCGAGCCTCGGCCTGGATTGCCGGGTGCTTCCCGTTGCGGCGCCCGCTGCCTATATTCCGCACGCGTCTCGCGGGCAGCAGATGGAGGAGTATGGCCTGACCGCGTCCGCGATCGCGGCGCTGGTCGAGGAACAATACAGGGATTATGGCGGCATCGGGACTGCTGCGTCTGGATAGGCTGCTCGTCGAACGGGGTCTTGCCCCGTCGAGGGACGCTGCGAAGGAGATGATCGCCGGAGGCAGAGTGAAGGTCTCCGGCTTTTTGCAGCACAAACCCGCCTCGATGGTCTCACCGGACGCGCAGGTCGAGATCGCGGACGACGGCGCGGAGGAGAAATGGGTCAGCCGTGGCGCGCACAAGCTGCTCAAGGGCCTCGACTTCTGGGGGATCGACCCGACGGGGATGCAGTGCATCGACATCGGCGCATCGACGGGCGGCTTCACGCAGGTGCTTCTCGCGCGCGGCGCGTCTCGCGTGGCGGCGGTCGACGTCGGCTACGGGCAGCTCGCGTGGTCCCTGCGCAACGACGCGCGCGTGCGCGTCATGGAGCGCACAAACGCGCGCTATGTCACACCGGAAGAAATCGGCTGGAGCGCCGACCTGTTGACGGTCGACGCTTCTTTTATTTCTCTGCGCCTGTTGTTGCCGAACTTGCAGACGCTGTTCTCTCTTGATGGTACAATGATCGCGCTTGTAAAGCCGCAGTTCGAAGCCGGACGCGGCCGCACGTCGAAGGGCGTCGTGCGCGATCCGGCACTGCACGAAGAGGTGCTCCGAACCATCGCGGCGTTCGTCCGGGATGAAACGGAACTTGCGCTGATCGGCGCGACGCACTCGCCGATCAAGGGACCGGAGGGCAACATCGAATTTATCTTTTATATGAAGCGAACGGACGAAGCGCATACTGGCGATGAGATCGACAAAGAGCCGGATTTTTCCGCCGTCGTCCGGGAGGCGCACACCGAACTGGCAGGGTGATCGGATGAAAGAAGACACATCGAAGGCGGAGCGGGTCGTCGGGCTTTTTTTCAAGCGCGACGTCGCCCGTAGCGTGGAGACCGCGAACAGGATCATGAACGCACGTTACCCAAACGAGGTCGTGCGTTTTGTCATAGGGGAGGTCGAGGACGACGATTTCGCGCGCATGGCGTTTGCCGTTTCCATCGGGGGCGATGGGACATTTCT
>JAJDHV010000008.1 GCA_030266365.1 Synergistaceae bacterium OttesenSCG-928-I11
CGTCCGGGGCGAGGTAGGCGGCGGAGTAGGCGGTGGCCGTTGCGCCGATGTCGCCGCGTTTGGCGTCGACCATGACGACGTAGTCGAGCTTGTGGGCGATCTCGATGGTCTGCTCCATGCAGCGGATGCCCTCGCTACCCAGGAGCTCGTAGTAGGCGGACTGGATTTTCACGGCGGGGATGACGTCGCGGAGCCCTTCCATCAGCGCCTTGTTGTAGGCGAGAATCGCGCCTGCGCGGCCGGATTCGGCGATGTGGCGCTTGGCGAACGCTTCGGGGAGATAGTCGACTTTGGTGTCGAGTCCCATGACGCTCGGGTTGTTCATCTCACGGATTGCGCGGATCAGTCGGTCGATTTGCGTCATGTCATTTCACCTCGTAGGCGACTTCGCCGCCAGCGATCGTACACCGGGCGAGACCGGTCAGCGTTCTGCCGGTAAAGGGGGTGTTCTTGCCGCGCGAGAGGAAATGTTTCGGATCGACGACCCACTCGGCCTCGGGGTCGATCACGGCGACGTCGGCGACGCGCCCTTCTTCGAGGACGCCCGCGTCGAGGTTAAAGATGGCAGCGGGCGCGCTCGTCATCTTTTCGAAGAGTTGCTCGGGCGTCAGGTGTCCGGGCTTGACGAGGGCGGTCCAGCAGATGCCGAACGCGGTCTCGAAGCCGGAGATGCCGTTCGCTGCGAGGGCGAACTCGACGTTCTTCTCGTCGATGTGGTGCGGCGCGTGGTCGGTGGCGATGCAGTCGATGGTGCCGTCGCGCAGCGCCTCGATGAGCGCCGTCTGGTCGTCGTCCGTGCGCAGGGGCGGGTTGACCTTCGTGTTCGTGTCGTAGTCACGGACCCATTCGTCCGTGGCGTACAGGTAGTGCGGGGCGGTCTCCGCCGTGACCTTGAGGCCGCGCTTCTTCATGGCGCGCACGACCTCCGCACCGCCGCGCGTCGAGACGTGGGCGATGTGGATCGGCGCGTCTTCGAGTTCCGCGATGGCGCAGTCCCGCGCGATGATCGTCTCCTCCGCGGCGCGCGTGATGCCTGCGAGGCCGAGTGCGGTCGACCAGTATCCCTCGTTCATGAGGCCGCCGTTCGTCAGATCGAGATCTTCCGGATGGGAGACAACCTTGAGACCGAAGCGCTTGGCGTAGGCGAGGCCGAGGCGGAGGCGGTTGGCGTCGCGCACGGAGACGCCGTCGTCCGAGAGGGCGACTGCGCCGGATGCCGCGAGTTCGCCGACCTCGGTGAGCTGCTCGCCCTTGAGGCCCTTCGTCAGCGCCGCGATCGGGTGGACGTGGATCGGGCCCGCGTCGCGCGCTTTTTTGCGGATGAACTCGGTTACGACCGGGCTATCGTTGACCGGGTCGGTGTTCGCCATGCAGCAGATGGAGGTGAAACCGCCCTTTGCCGCAGCCGCCGTGCCGGATGCGATGTCCTCCTTGTACTCGAAGCCCGGTTCGCGCAGGTGGCAGTGGATGTCGACGAGGCCGGGGACGACCCACATCCCCTTCGCGTCGACCGTGCGTGCGTCGCCCGCGGAGAGGTTTTCTTTGATGGATGAGATTTTGCCGTCCTCGATCAGCACGTCGGAGATGCGCGCGCCGGAGGGGGTCAGGACCTTGCCAGCCTTGATCAGAATTTTTTCTTTGCTGTGCTCGCTCATTTTCGTTCGCTCCTTCCCCTACAGTCCAGCCGCCTCGGGCTTGCGTCGCGTCAGCATGAAGAGCAGCGCCATGCGCACCGCGACGCCGTTCGTGACCTGCTCGTCGATGGTCGATTGCGGGCAGTCCGCGACGGCGCTCGAGATTTCGAGCCCGCGGTTGATCGGGCCGGGGTGCATGACGAGCGCGTCCTTTTTCGCCATCGCGATCCGCTCCTCCGTGAGGCCGAAGTATTTGTGGTACTCGGCGACGGAGGGGAAGAGGCCTTTCTTCTGACGCTCGAGTTGGATGCGAAGACCCATCACGACGTCCGCGCCCTTGACGGCGTCGTCAACGCGGTCCGTGACCTCGATGCCGAGCCGTTCCAGCCCGGGCTGGAGCAGGGTGTCGGGGCCTGCGACGACGACCGACGCGCCCATTTTGGTGAGGCCGTAGATGTTCGAGCGCGCGACGCGGCTGTGGCGGACGTCGCCGACGATGGCGACGCGGAGGCCCTTTAAGCCGCCCTTCTTCTCGCGCATGGTAAACATGTCGAGCAGCGCCTGCGTCGGGTGCTCGTTCGTGCCGTCGCCCGCGTTGATGACGGACGCCTTGACGTTTTTCGCCATCAGGTGCGGCGCGCCGGTCATCGGGTGGCGGAGGACGAGGACGTCCGTGCCCATAACGTCGAGGGTGCGCGCGGTGTCGATCAACGTCTCGCCCTTCGCGACGCTCGAGGTGGAGGCGGACATGTTGGCGGCGACGCCGGACATGTACTTCGACGCGAGTTCGAACGAGAGGCGCGTGCGCGTGCTGTTCTCGTAGAAGACGGTGAGGATCGACTTGCCCTGGAGGTGCGGCGTTTTTTTATTGTTGCTCGTGACGACCGTCTTCATCAGCTCGGCCGTGTTCAGGATCTCGTGAATTTCCTCCGGTGTGATGTCCCGCATGCCCAGAAGGTCTTTGTTCTTCAGCATGGTCTTCTACTCCCCCTCGCTCGCGTCCAGAAGGACGACTTCGTTCGTCTCGTCGAACGGCGCAATGCGCACTGCGACAAGCTCGGCATGCGACGTCGGTACGTTCTTGCCGACGTAGTCCGCGCGGATCGGCAGCTCGCGATGCCCGCGGTCGACCAGGACCGCGAGCTGGATGGTGCGGGCGCGCCCGACCTCCATGATCGCGTCCATCGCGGCGCGCGTCGTGCGGCCGGTGTAGAGGACGTCGTCGACGAGGATGATGTCACGCTCGGTGATGTTGAAGGGAATGTCCGTCCCGTTCAGGACGGGGTGTGCCGAGAGCATCGAGAGGTCGTCGCGGTAGAACGTGATGTCGAGCGTGCCGACCGGGATGGTCGCGTTCTCGACGGAGCCGATGTGATCCGCCAGAATTTTCGCGATGGGGACGCCGCGCCGTTGGATGCCGATGATGACGACGTTCTCCGTCCCCTTGTTGCGCTCGATGATCTCGTGCGAGATGCGGTGCAGCGCTCGCGTCATCGCAGCGTCGTCCATGATGTGCGCCTTTTCCTTCACATGAACCACTCCTTTTGTGTTCTTTTTGCTGTGAGATCGGGCGTCCGGAGCGAAGGGGCGCGTGGTGAACATAGAAAAAAGCCCCGCCGTCCGAAGACGACAGGGCTTTGCACGTTCTCCCGTCGGCAGGGCAAAACCACACCCTGCGTCGCCTTCCCAGCCTCGCCGGACTGGATTAAAGGACGCTTTTTTAGCTGCGGGCATCGTAACACCGAGTCGTTTTTTTGTCTATGGGATTTGCGCGAAAAAAATTCGCGTAATTCGCGTCGACGAACCTCCGAGGGGTTATGCGCAGTTACGCCGGTTTGTTCATGCAGAGGCGGGCATCGTAAATTTTTTCGAGAAGAAAAATTAAAAAGAAAAACGCAATCCCTGATCGACGATTGACAAGAGCGATCCGTAATGCTTTGATGATCACATGGGTTTCAATAAAATCAACCGTTAGGGTGCGTTGTTTGAGCGTAAAGTCCGTTTTGGCGGTCGTGTTGGGCTTTGTTTTTTTAGGTATCGGTGCGGTCGGTGCGTTTCTTCCCATTCTGCCGACGACGCCGTTCGTTCTGCTCGCCGCCGTTTGTTTCTCCGGCACGCCGCGGTTGCGCGAGAAGATCATGCGGATCGGTTTTTTTCGGGAGCACCTGGAAAATTACGAGAAGAGAATCGGTCTTCCGAAGCGCACGGTCGTCGCAAGCCTGGTTTTTTTGTGGGGCATGATGCTGATCTCCATGCTGCGGATTCGCAAATCGTGGGTGATTGCACTGCTCGTCGTTATAGGTATTGGCGTGACCGTCCATATCCTCTGGATGGCGAAGCCGAAAAGAGAAGCGTCCGGGAAATGAAGCGCGTATTCGGGCTCTTTGAAGCGGCATTCGATGCGCTGTACCTGATCGTCGCGTTCGGCATCGGTTTTTTCCTTTTATTTGCCGAAGCGCGCAGCCCGGTTCGCCTGCTTGCGGGCGTCGCGGCGCTGGTTCTCGGAATTGGGGATCTGTTCCATCTCGTTCCACGCATGGCGGTGATCGTCGCGCGCAGGGAGGAAATTTTTCGTTCCCACCTTGGTAGGGGCAAGCAGATTGCCTCGATCACGATGACGGTCTTTTACCTTCTGCTGTGGCAGATTTTACGGTACGTAGTTCGTTCGGACGGTTACGAGTTTTGGGATTTTGCGATTTATTTTCTGGCGATGGTCCGGATTGCGCTCTGCCTGCTCCCCCAGAATCGATGGCGCGACCGATATCCTCCGGTTGCGTGGGGTGTATGGCGAAACATCCCCTTTTTCATGCTGGGGATCGCGGTTGCGTGGCGCTTCTATCTCGTTCGGAACGCCGTGCCCGCCCTGCGGCCGATGTGGCTCGCAATCGTGCTGAGCTTCGCCTGCTATCTGCCGGTGGTGCTTTGGTCGAACCGGAATCCGAAAATCGGGATGCTGATGTTCCCCAAGACCTGCGCCTATCTGTGGATGCTTGCGATGTTTCTGTTTCTCTGAGGAGGATTTTGCATGGTCTGGACCGGACTCGTCATCGGCGCGGTTTCCTTTTTGATCATCGGGATCTTTCACCCGATCGTCATCAAGTGCGAATATTATTTTTCCGCCCGGGTCTGGCCCGTCTTTCTCATCGGCGGCCTGTTTGCCTGTCTGCTCTCGATGTTTGTACGGCAGACGATTCTCTCGGCAATCCTCGGCGTCCTCGGTTTTACGATGCTGTGGAGCATCGGCGAATTGAAGCATCAGGAGGAGCGGGTCAGAAAAGGCTGGTTTCCCGCCAATCCAAAACGCACCAACCGCAGTGGTCCTTCCCATGAACCTGCAACAGACGACGAATCGACGAAAGGAGCTTGACGATGGAGAATATGGACAAGTACAAGAAGCTCACCAACGAGGTCGGCGCTCCCGTTCCGGACAACGAGAACTCGATCACGGCCGGCCCCCGCGGTCCCGTTGTGATGCAGGACGTGTGGCTGATGGAGAAGATGGCCCACTTCAACCGCGAGGTCATCCCCGAGCGCCGCATGCACGCGAAGGGTTGGGGCGCGTACGGCAAGTTCACCGTCACCCACGACATCTCGAAATATACGAAGGCGAAGGTTCTGCAACCCGGCGCGGAGACGGAGGTCTTCATCCGATTTTCCACCGTGGCGGGCGAGCGCGGAGCGGCGGACTGCGAGCGCGACATCCGCGGCGTCGCCGTCAAGTTCTATACGGAGGAGGGCAACTGGGACCTGGTCGGCAACAACACACCCACTTTCTTCATTCGCGACGTACATAATTTTTCCGACCTGAACCGCGCGGTCAAACGCGACCCCCGCACCGGCCGCCGCTCCGCGCAGAACAACTGGGATTTCTGGACGATGCTGCCGGAGTGTTTCCACCAGATCACAGTCGTGATGAGCGATCGCGGCATCCCGGCCTCCTTCCGCAACATGCACTTTTTCGGCGAGCACACCTTCTCGTTCTATAACGCGAAGAACGAGCGCGTCTGGTGCAAATTTCACTTCAAGACGCAGCAGGGCATCGAGAACCTCTCCAACGAAGAGGCGGCGAAGATCAACGGGCAGGACAGGGAGTACCACGGCAAAGACCTGTACGAGGCGATCGAGCGCGGCGACTTCCCGAAATGGACCGCGTATGTGCAGATCATGACGGAGGAGCAGGCGAAGAACCATTACGAAAATCCCTTCGACATCACGAAAATCTGGCGGCACGCGGAGTACCCCCTGATCGAGGTCGGCGTGCTGGAGCTCAACCGCAACCCGGAAAATTATTTCGCCGAGGTGGAGCAGTCGGCGTTCACGCCCGCCCACGTCGTGCCGGGCATCGGTTTCAGTCCCGACCGATTCTTGCAAGGTAGGCTGTTCTCCTACGGCGACGCGCAACGTTACCGCCTGGGCGTCAACCACAACCAGATTCCCGTCAACCGCGCAAAGTGCGACGTCAGCGAATACCACCGCGACGGCGCGATGCGCGTCGACGGCAATTATGGCGGCGCCCCGGCCTACACCCCGAACAGTTACGGCGTCTGGAGCGCCCAGCCCGATGTGATGGAACCGCCTCTGGACCTGGAGGGTGCGATGTACCATTACGATCCCAAGGACGACCCCACGGACGACTGCTTCCGCGCCGGGGGCGACCTCTGGCGCGTACTGACCGAGGACAAGCGCCAAATTCTGATCGAAAACACGGCGAACGATATCGCGCCGGTGACGGAGAACATCAAGTATCGCCACGCCGCCCACTGCTATCTTGCCGACGAGGAATACGGAACGCGCTTCGCCGAGGCGGCAGGGTTGGATATGGGCAAGGTAAAGGAGCTTGCGAAGCTGGACCATGCGGGCCTGATTCAGGCGACGACCTAACAATTCATTGTCGCTATTGTGCAAACAATGGCGCAATGCTATACTCGGAGGACAACAGCATAGCGAAAACGTTTCGATGTACGGGAATCCGGTGTGAAGCCGGAGCGGCCCCGCCACTGTAATCCGGACGAAACCGCGATAGATCACTGCTCGAACGAGCGGGAAGATGCGGGAGTAGGATGAAGGAGAGTCAGGAGACCGGTCGGAATGTGTTTGTCTTGATTGTGCGCGGGCGCAATGAGTAGAATGCATGTGATTGATACAGTGCAGATTTGCTTGAGGAGAACCGCGTGAGCGGTTCTCCTTTTTTTGTTGCACTCGAAGTGGAAGTCTATGAAGGGCGCGATATAGACGAGTACCAACTGTTTCTCTCAATACGGCGACCGCTCTCCTCGGTCGCCGTATGTTTTTTGAAAGATGAACGGAACAGCGCGTGCGAATCTCTTTTTCTCATGATACAGTTATATAGACGATTCATTGGGAGGTGACGTGCGCTGGTCAACCTGTCGGAGTTCAACTGGCAGCTCATCCTGCTCATCGCTGCGATCAGTGCCGTTGTGTCGTACGTCGGAGACGTTCTCGGCATGAAGATCGGCAAAAAAAGAATCTCGATCTTCGGCCTTCGGCCGAAATATACCTCGACGATCATTACGATCGCCACGGGCTTGGCTGTCGCCGTTCTGACGCTCATGGTCGCTTCCTACACGTCCGAGCGGGTTCGTCACGCCTTTTTCGGCGTCAACTATCTCGACCGCCAGATCTCGCAGTTGACGACGGACGTTCGCGATCGGCAATATCAGCTGGACGAGATGGAGCTCGAGGTCTACAGTGCGCGAGAGGAGCTCGAGCGACTCACCGCCGAGGCGACGGAGCTGAAAAAAGGGCTTGCGGAGATGAAGGAGGGTCGCGTCATCGCCTTCCAGGGTGAATTGCTGGCACAGACGTCTGTGGAGGGAGATGCGAATCGCCAGGGGATCGACAACGCCATTTCTCGACTTGTGCAGATCGCGGAGGAAAAATTGTCCCTCAAGGACAACCCCACCGCACCCCCCAACCCCGCGACCGAGGTCGTCGTGACGCAGGAAGAGCGGGAGAAGGTCGAACGCGAACTTCTGGCCTCGGACACGCGCAAGGTGTTGCGGCTTTCTGCGCCGAGCAACATCGTGTTCGGTCAGACCGTGGAGGGTGTTTTGCAGATTTTCGACAGCAGGCTGGTCTATGAGAAAGACGCGTTGCTCTTGACGCACACGGTCGATGCACCGCTTTCATCTGAGAACGCGGCGGATTTGCTGTACGCGCTCCTGAAACAGATCAACCGGATGGCGGTCCGAAACGGCGTGTTGCCCGACCCAATCTCCGGCACGGTCGGCAACCTCGACTCGATGGAGTTTTACGACGCCGTGGACAGGATCGGCGAGGGCGACGGCGAGAAGAAAATCGACCTGTTTGCGGCGACGGATATCTATACCGAAGGGCCGGTCAACATCCGAGTGGAGGTCACCGTGCCCGACGGCAAGTAACGAAAAAAATTTCGAAGGTGGTGTGCGTCATGTTGATTGTTGGGTGTCAAACGTGCGGCGAAGCGAAAATTCTGGCAGGAACGCCCGATCGGGACGGCGTGGCGCGTGTGAAGTGGACCTGTTCCAAGTGCGGAACGGGGCAGGTGCTGCAACTCGAAATGGCGGTCGACGCGCGAAACGGCGACTTGCGGAAAATATTGGGCGGGCTTGCGCTGAGCGAGCCTCGAAACGCGGGCGAGCAGAATGCCGCGGACGGGTTGCCGGAGGAAACGATCGACCTGCCGCGCAATGCGTTTTCGCCTTTGTAGGAGTTTGGGGTAAATGCCGCAGGTCGAATCCGGCGATTATCTCTTTTACGACAGCAAGCTCGCCGTGCTTCCGGCGGAGCTTCAGGAGCTGTATCGCTTCACGCACTGGGGGAGGAGCCGCACGCTCGACCAGATCGCGCGTATGCTGCAAGGTTCCGACCTCTGCTTTTCCGTGCGCTGCAAGGGGCACCTCGTGGCGTTCTGCCGAATGCTGACGGATTTCGTCTTTCGCGGGTCGATCTGGGATATCCTCGTTCACCCCGATCACCAGGGCAAGGGGCTCGGTTCCAGAATGATGAACTACGCCCTGTCGCATCCCGCGGTGAAGGACATCCCGATCATCACGAGCTATTCGAGCGACCTCGTCACGTTTCTCAGACGCCACGGCTTCGAGGATACGGACGGCCTTATGGTGCTGCAGCGCGTGCCGATCGAGTATTCGTAGCGCGCATTTGCATTCGAGGGCGATGCGTGAGAAAATGACGATCAAACGACCCAAGAGGTCGAATTTATGGAGGTGTGTTCGATGAGCAAAGAGCGGTACCTGATCACTTCGGAATCAGTGACGGAAGGGCACCCAGACAAACTCGCGGACCAGATCTCCGATGGCGTTCTTGACGCGATACTCGAGCAGGAGCCCATGGGACGTGTTGCGTGCGAAACGCTTGTCAGCACGGGTCTGGTAGTCATCACCGGCGAAATTACGACCGGCGTGTACGTCGATATCCCCAAAATCGCACGCACGACGATCAAGGACGTCGGATACACGAGGGCGAAGTACGGTTTCGACGGCGACACCTGCGCCGTCATCACCGCGATCGACGAGCAATCGCCCGACATCGCCCGCGGCGTCGACCGCGCGATGGAAGTCCGCGAGTGTGACATGGACGACGACGCGATCGACAAGGTCGGCGCGGGTGACCAGGGGATGATGATCGGATACGCGTGCAACGAGACGCCCGAGCTTATGCCGATGCCGATGGCGCTGGCACACAAGCTGTCGCGCAAACTCGCGCAGATTCGCAAGGATCTCGTCCTGCCGTATCTCCGCCCCGACGGAAAGTCACAGGTCACGCTCGAGTATGAAGGACTGAAGCCGGTTCGCGTCGATACCGTAGTCATCAGCACGCAGCACCATCCCGCCGTCGACGAGTCCCAAATCGAGGCGGATATCACCGAGCACGTGATTCGCCCGATCATCCCGGAGAGCATGCTGGACGGCAAACCGAAAATCTATGTCAACCCGACGGGGCGTTTCGTCCTCGGCGGACCGCAGGCGGACTCCGGCCTCACCGGCCGCAAGATCATCGTCGACACGTACGGCGGCGTCGTGCCGCACGGCGGCGGCGCGTTCTCCGGCAAAGACCCGACGAAGGTCGACCGTTCGGCGGCCTATATGACCCGTTACGCTGCGAAGAACGTCGTCGCGGCGGGGATCGCGGAGCGCTGCCAGATTCAGGTCGCGTACGCGATCGGTGTGGCGAACCCCGTTTCGATTATGGTCGAAACCTACGGCACAGGCAAGATCGCCGATCACAAGATCACCGAGCTCGTGCGCAAGCACTTTGACTTCCGTCCCGCTGCGATCATTCGCGACCTCGACCTGCGCAAACCGCAGTATCGTCGCATTGCCGCGTACGGTCACATGGGTCGTACGGACCTCGATCCGATGCCGAAGTGGGAGAGCACCGACCGGGCGGACGCCATGCGTGCCGACGCGGAGGGAATGGCCTAGCCTCGTTTCGTGGCGCACATATGCGTTTAGCAAAAATATTTCTGCCGGAGGCGTGAGATGTCTTTTCATCTTTCCTCCGGCAGTTTTTTTATATTTGCGCGGAGCCTGCTGCATGTGTTGTGGCCGGCCTCGTGTCCGGTATGTGGCAAACTCGGCGAATCGATTTGCGCTTCATGCCTTGACGGATTGGCTCAAATGCCGATTTCCGTCTGTCTGGAGTGCGGTACCGGCGAGCCTTGCGCGTTGCATCCGAACGGGCCGTATTGCCGTGCCGTTTCACGCTATGACGCGGTCAACCGGCACGTCGTGCACGCGATGAAATACAGAAACGCGCGACGCGTCGCGACGATGATGGGGCAGCGAATTGCCCGGTCGATTGCGCCGCCGGACGCGGATTGCCTTGTACCGGTACCGTTGCACAAGGGCAGCGAGCGGGATTATAATCAGGCATGTCTCATCGCTCAGGGAGCGGGGGAAGTCTGGGGTATTCCCGTGCGACAGGTGCTTGCGTGGCACGGAAACGTTTCGAGGCAGGCGCGCGCGGGTGGAGCGGAGGAGCGTTTTCTCCCGAAAGATGCTATAATCGTGTCGGGAAACTTGTCGGGTTGCCGGCGGGCTTGCTTGGTAGACGACGTACGCACGACGGGAAACACACTTTGCGCGGCGCGCGTTGCACTCGAAAGAGAGGGGTGCGGGGTGGCCGGCGCAGTGGTGTGGAGTATGAGTTGATGTGCCGGCACGACATCCGACGTATGGGGGTATGAAAAGTGAAATTCGATATCGCAAAGTGCGGAATGTGCGGAAAGGCGTTTATCGGTGTGGCGGGTTTGCGAAATGTCTGTGAAAATTGTCGGGACGAGGAGCAAGCGCTCTACAAGAAATTGCGTAAATTTATTCGGGACAACCCCGGCCAGAAACTTACGATCGAGGACGCCGTTTCCCTGCTGAATGTCGACGAGCGCAAAATCCACCATCTCGTCGACAGTGGACTGGTGCAGCTCGTCAAGAGCAAAAAATTTCTCGAGCTCTTCGACGAAACGTACGGTAATCCTTCACGTTCGAAAGAAGATTTTCGTTGACGCTATAAAGCTGTCACGCGATCGTCCGATAATAGGTGTAATGAGAAGTACCGCCCACGAGAGGTGATTGTAAATGATCGACAAAATCAATGAAGTACAGGGCGCAGCACATGTGAACGGTGTCAAATCCAAGAGATGGGGCTTGCAGGGAGCGGAGGAAGCCGCGCTTGTGCAGGATGGCCTCGCGGTAAGCCCGTTCGCGCGCGAGATGGCGAACATCTCGGCGGAGATGGCCAAGGTCCCCGAAGTTCGGGAGGATAAGGTTCGCGACCTCAAACGCCAGATCGAGGAGGGGACATACAACCCTGACCTGAACGCGCTTGCGGCGAGACTCGTCTGGGCTGGAATCAACAGAATCGAAGACTGATGTCGGAGTCGGTTCTCCTTCTGGGAAACACCCTGAAAAAACAGAATGAGATTCTGACGGAACTGCTGGACATCATACTCAAACAGAGGGATGCGCTGAAGGAAGGTCGTCACGCAGATCTGCAAACGCTGATGTCAGAGTTGCGCCATGTTTCGGTGCGTTGCCAGGCTATCGAGACCAAACGCGCCCGCACGGCGGAAGAGCTGGCGGGTGCGCTTGGCTGTGAGCCAACCGTCTCCGAAATCCTGCGCGCGTTGCCCGAGGGCTCGGAAGAAAGCGCGGAGGGCCGCTCTTTGATCGAAGAGGAGTCGAAAAAACTCATCCAGATCGTTCAGCGCCTCAAGATCGAGATGTCGCTGATTTCTCGTCTGATGGACGAGGCGAAATCGCTGAACGAGATGTTGATCTCCGAATGGCAGAAGCTGAGCCTGAAGGCGATTGGCGGCGCGGCACTGGGCACGTTCGACGCGAAAATCTGAGTAGACTGCGAAAACGCGACAAAAGTCGCCGTTCCCCCCGAAAGTTTTATACAGGCAGAGCCGATATTAACCAAGGAAGAGCATTTTCTTCCTTGGTTTTTTTCATGCCTTTTTTCGGCTTTTAAACGCTCCAGGGGAAACTTCGGGAGGGATTTTGAATGGTCAGTACGTATCACGGGATCGAGACGGGGCGCAGGGCGATCACCTATTTCCGAAAGAGTATGGAGGTTGCGGGGACCAACACAAGCAAGGCGAACACGGAGGGCTACTCGCGGCAGGTTGTCAATAAAACGGCGTCCGCTGCCCTTTCGACATCTACGAATTACAGCATGCTGGGCACCGGGGTCGACATCACGTCGATCGAGCGCATGCGGGACCAATTTCTCGACGCGCGAAAGCGCCGGGCGACGGTGGACCAGACCTATTGGCAGACGATGGCCACGGGCATGGAACGCGTCGATTCTTTTATTGTAGGAACGAACGACATCGGCGTGAACAATCTGCTGGATAATTTTTGGACGGCCATACAGGATGTGCATATAAATCCAAACAATGGTGCCATCCGCGGATTTTTCCTCGACGAGGCGGACACCCTCGTGCAGTTCGCCTACAACCTGTCGGCGACCTACAACTCCTACCGCGACGAACTCAACAACGACATCAGTGCGATGGTCCAGGAGGCGAACGGTCTCATCGACCAGATCGCGCTCCTGAACAAGGGGATCACACAGCTCGTCCTGAGCGGCGCGGAACCGAACGAGCTGCTCGATAAACGCGACCTGCTCGTCGATCAACTCTGTACGCTGACCGGTGCGACGGCGACGACGAGCGTGGATGAGCGAGACAATGCGTTCAAGGTGATGATCGGCGGCAGGATCGTCGTCCAGGGCACAAATGTACGCCACCTCATGCTCGTCGAAAACGAGGCCAACAAAGGATATTACGACATTCAGATCGAGTACAACCAGTACGACATCACGAGCAACCCCGACGCCGTCGGCGTCATTCTCGAACAGCGCGCGGACGATCAGCGCATGATCGACGGCTCCTGCACGATGGATGCGCTCCACGAGATCGAGGTCGTTCGTACGGCCGACGAACTGTACTGGACGGTCGGCTATGGGCTCGCCCAGTCGGAGGGCGGTGAGCGGATGGACGGCTTCGGCTCCGCGGACACCCCTTTGGGCATCGAAGGCTCGTTCGCCCTCCAGGTCGGTTCTGCTGGCGTGCGAGCGTACAGCGAAGTCTTCGGCAAAACGCCGCCGGGCCCCGGCATCGTACTCGGCGAACCCGGACCGGGCGAACCGACATCCTACTCCTTCCGCGTCTCCGCCGGCGATTTTGAGACGACGCTGACGGTCGAGTGGAAAACAGTGGAGATCGACGATCCGAATGACCCCAATATCCCCCCAGGAAAAATAAATGTAGATAGATGGGTCGTATCGGATAACGCCGTTCCTCCTTCTGTAACTCCGTTTTCTTCAGCGACCGAGAATCTTACGGTGGACGAGATCGTGGGTTACTTCAATGAGAATTATCCGGACTCCGGTGTTGTGGCGAAGAACGACGGAAACGCCCTCGTCTTCGAGAGCGCGGATCGCCAGATTGTCTCCGTTACCGACATCAACGGTTCGCTGATGCAGTCCTGCGGTCTTGCGAACGACAATCCCATCGTCAAGATCGAAGTGACGAAGGACGACACGCTCCAGACGATCGCGAACAAGATCAACAACGCATACATGTTCGACAAGATCGTGGCGATCGAGGGAGAGGGCGACGAAGCAACGACCGAGCGCCTGCTGTTCTATGAAACGGTCCCCGCCGACACGGCGCCGAGCTCGCCCGAGGAGTGGATGCACGCCTCCGTCGAGGTCGACGCGAACGGCAATCCCTACCTCTGCCTCACGAGCAACGTCGCGGGTGAGGCGAACCGGATCAACGTCATGTCTGGTTCCGTCTGCGGCGACAGTGTCAACGATATGACGGTCGCGCGCCTGTTGGGTTTGGTCGAAGCCGTGACCGACGAGAATGGGAACAAAGTCCAGTCCGACGTCACGAGCTATATTCAACTCGATCGGGCGAACGACGAGATCATCACGCGATACACGCAGGGCGGCGACGTTTTTGTCGATGATGCGTACGTCATCCTGGACGGCAAAGAATATCTCTCCTCGGCCAACGAGTTCAAGAACGCGCGCCAGATTGCGGTCATCGGCGAGGCGAAGGCGGACACGATGGAAGAGTTTTCGCCAGGCATCCGGGTTGTCCTGAACGGCGTCGGGACGAGCGAAATCATCGTCCGCCACCACCTGACGGAGGGCACAATTTTTTCGTATGTCAAGTTGCGCGACGACATCCTCTTGTCGCACACCGACGTCTTCGACGAAATGATGTACGAGCTTGCGACGCAGTTCAACGCCATCCACTACGCGGGATACGGAACGGGCGACTACAAGAATGTCTCGGGCATGGCGTTTTTCGAAGCCATATCCAACCAGTACGGTGCGTTCAGCAAGTTGAAGATCGACGACGAAATCATTTCGGACGACGGTTTCAACCACGAGCGTCTCGCCGCGATGAGTGGGGACGGAAAAGGTTCCGCGCTGGGAACGGGAGACGGCAGCAACGCGCTCGCGATCGCACAGCTCAAGCAGGCGAAATTGTTCATGAGCGGCACCGCCGATTTCAACGGTCTGTACACGGATTTCGTGGCGGTGTACGGCTCGTTCGGGCAGCGCTCTGAGATCATGCTCAGCAATCAAAATTATATTGTCGAGCAGATCGAGATCCAGCGGCAGCAGATCATGGGTGTCAACGCCGATGAAGAAATGCTGACACTGGTCGAGATGAATCAGAATTTTAACTACGCATCGCAGTACATTTCGACATTGATGCAGGTGATCGACCAGATCATCAGCGGCCTCGGCCGAGTGGGAATATGAACCCGATTTGGGGGGTATAGACGATGAGCAATCTCTTCGCAGGCTTATCCAGCGGCAACACGTCTCTTCTCTATTATAGGCGGGGCATCGAAACGGCCGGACACAACATCGCGAACGCCTCGACGGACGGTTATTCGAGACAGCGCGTCAATGTGACCGAGAACCCGTCGCTTTCGGTTGGAAACGGTATTTCGCTCGGACAGGGGGTCTCAATCGATTCCATCACGCGCGTGCGCAACGAATTTCTCGACGCGCAGTTCCGTGCACAACTCCCGACGCTTGGCTATTGGGAGACGAGAGTCAGCGCCATCGACACGCTCGAATACTATTCGGGGCAGGTTGCCGCAAACAATCTGGGGACGACGATCGACGCCTTCTGGACGAAGCTCCAGGACGTCAGCGGGTACCCGAACACGTCGGTGTATCGACAGACGCTTTACAACAGCGCACAAACGATGGTTTCGTCGCTGCTGGACATACGGACGCAGTACGATGCCTATCGCAACGACATCAACGAGCAGATATACAACATGGTTGAGGAGGCCAACTACCTCATCGACGAAATCGCGCTCATCTGCAACGACATTTACGAGGCGCAGGCCAAGGGTGAAAATCCAAACGATCTTCTGGACAAGCGCGACCAGATGGCGGACCGCCTCTGCAAGCTGACGGGCGCAACGGTCAGCAGCCCCGCGCTCGACGAGGCAGACGGGGATTACAAGATCGACCTGCATGGCAAGTATCTCGTCCAGGGCGGTGCGGAGTTCAACTGCAAGGGAACGGCGATCAAGAACACGCGCCACCTCGTCCTAGTCCCGATGGTCGGCAACAACAGCTATTACGACGTGCAGGTCGAGTACGACCAGTTCGATCACAGCAGCGATTACGGTGTTGCGTCAGTGATCATGGAGCGCCAGGCCGTCATGCCCTCCTGTGTCAACCCGAAGGACGCACACGAATTGTTTGTCGAGCGCCTCGCGAACGGCAAGACATGGCAGGTCGGCGGAGCGACCGGTGCGCTTGAGGGTGGGGAACGGCTCGACACAATCTACAACAAGAACCAGGCCCTGGGTTTGAACGGTTCTTTCTCCCTGCAAGTCGGCACCGTCGGTGTGCAGGCGGCGAGCAATTCATACGCAACGACGGACCCTGCAACGAACGGTATCGTTTTGGGCGAGCCAGCCGGCAGCGATCCTACCGTCTATGAATTTCGTATTGCTGCGGGTGAATTCGAGAGCACGGTGAAAGTCGAATATAAAGAGGATCCAAATGCTGCGGGAACATATAAGTGGTTCATTACGACTGACGGGGATAATGAAACGGAATTGGGTAAGAGTGCCGGCAAAGATCTCACCGTCGACGAACTCCAACAGGCGTTGAACGCCTATCCGCAGTTGAAAACGACATACGACGCGTCGGCGCAGCGCTTCACGATCGAAGCGGCGAACACGGAGGAGATGCGCGGTCACCTCCTCTCGATCACGGATACGCGCGGCACGCTTGCGTCGGACCTCGGCATTGCGAACAAAAACCCCGCCGTCGAGATTACGGTTACGGAAGAGGACACGCTCACGACCATCGCGAACAAGATCAATGCGGCATACATGAGCGACCTCGTCTCCGGCGACGACGCGGCATACGCCACCAACCCGCCGGGAACCGCGCCATCGAGCCCCGAGGAGTGGCTGCACGCGAATATCATCACCGAGCCGAACGGGTCGATGTACATCGCGCTGACGAGCAACGTGTCGGGCGAGGCAAACCGGGTCAACGTTCTGCCGGGCAGCGTGTGCGGGGCGAACGGCGATTTTTCCATCGCGCGTCTGCTGGGCTTCACGAACGCGGGCAGCGACTCGACGAGCTATATGCAGCTCAATACCGACCCCGCCGCGAGCACGACGATCACAAAAGGGGACGTGTATGTCGACGACGCTTACTTTATCTACAACGGCGTGCATTATCTTTCGGAGAGCAACAGCTTCGCCGAGGCGCGGGCCTTCAAAACGACCAACTCGCAGGGAACTGTCCTTCAGTGGAACAACCCGGCGGCGGACGTTCTGGGGGATTTCGCCAAGGGGGTGCGCCTAAACCTGAACGGCGTCAACCACTTTTACGATGCTGCGGGCTCACTATCGGGCAACGAGGCGACGATAATAACCGTAAGCTCGCACCTGAAAACCGGCTCGATCTACGCGATGCTCGAAAGCCGGGACGATATGATCCTCGGCCTGGAGGATTACCTCGACCGCCTCGCGTACGAGATGGTTACCGAGGTCAACGCCATACACTACGCCAGCCACGGAAACGGCGACAACAAGGACTTGACGGGCACGGCTTTTTTCAAAGAAGTCACGTCGCTGTACGGTGCATCGAGGGCGATCCGTGTCAACGCGGCGTTTGAAAAGGACACCAGCCTTATCGCCGCAGCCTCCGATGACGGAACGGGACACACGAAGGGCGAGGGCGACGGGAGTCGCGCGTTGATGATGGCCCAACTGAAGACGTCCAAGGTGTTCAACTCCGGAACGGACGACTTCAACACATATTTCCTCAGTTTCGTCGCCGACTATGGCTCGCAGGGTTACGAGGCGAACTATATGCTCGAGGCGCAGCAGGCCATTAACGATCAGATCGCGAAAGAGCGGGATTCGGTGATGGGGGTCAGCACGGACGAAGAGATGATCGACATCATCAAATTCCAACAGGGGATCGGTGCCATCTCCCGCTACATGACGGCGCTGGACGACATGCTGGACCGGATCATCAACGGTATGGGCCGCGCGGGAATATAGCGAGCATATAAATGAACAAGAATAAATCGAGGCGGTGATGGTCGATGTCATATAGAGTTACGAACAGCATGATGCAGAGCCTTTTGCTCAACGATATGCACACGAATCTGAATAAATTGCTCGACGTGCAGCAGCAATTGTCGACGCAGAGAAAGTATCAATCTGCCTCGGACAATCCCAACGCGGTCACGAAGGGCATGAACCTCGAGACGATGATGACCGAGACCGAGCAATATATCAAAAACCTTGAGGATGCGGTTGCATGGCTCAAGTTCACGGACAGCGCGTTGGGCGATATGAACGATGTCTTCCAGCGCATGAGGGAGCTCGCCATTTACGCCGGTGACGGTATTCTCGAAGGTGTGGACCATACTGCCATCGCAGCCGAGTTGACGGAGCTCAGAAAAGAGTTGATGAGTTACGCCAACTCGACGATCGCTGGCGAATATTTGTTCGCGGGCCTCAAAACCGGCACAACGCCATTCACAGTGGGGCCGGGCGGGGAAATTCTGTACAACGGAAACGACTATTCCGTGAAGTGGGAGTTCGCGCGCAGCGAAGTGGGTAAAGTTTCCATCACTGGCAGCGAGCTCTTCCCGAAGGATGAAATCACAAATAGCCTGAAGGGCATTGAACTTCCGCTGGATTTCGAGTGGACCGGGCGCAACGAAATCCTCGAGTTCAAGGTCGGCTGGCAGACGGTGAAGGTTCGCATTCCCGAAAAATGGGAGGACGAGCTCAAAAACGGACTCGCCGATCCCACCGATTACAACAGATATCGCGATCCCGGAGAGTTGGAAGGGTATTCCCTCAAGGAGATCGCGGATCTCATCAACAACAGCACGGAGATGGGTGACGTCAGTAAACTGCTTAAAGCAGAAGTGGTGACGGACACTGACAGAAACGTTCAATATCTCGTGATCAAAAGCCACACCGGTGAGGCGGTCCGCCTGACGAGTTGGACGGAGACCGACCCCGTCGCAATCCCGCAGGGCATCAAGGGCGCGGCGTACGGACCGGCAAACCGCAAGGCAGACAACGACGGTATGGTGACCGTCCGCTTCGACGACGGTTTTACGTTCGATGTCGAGGTCAAAAAGGGCGAGTCTTTGGAGGACATCGCGAAAAAACTTGCGAGCCTGCCCGAGGGGCGCGCGTGGTCGGCGTACAAAAGCGACGGCACGAACGCTTGGATCGACATCGTGTCGAGAAACGAGAGTGGATTTTTTTACCTCGACACGACAGGTGGCGCGACGGCGTTGTTTGCGCCGGAGATCGCCACTACGCAGTCCGGCAAACAGGAGGGTAAACAGGTTTTCGAGAGCAAAAAATTCGATGATTTCGTCTCTCTTTCGGACGGCAGCCTCACGATAAGACGCGGTAACGAGACCTATTCGATCGACATCCCTATTGGGTCCGATCTCGACGACATTTATGACATATTGGTCCCGGGTGCTCCAGACCCCAATGTTTTGCCCGCCGATATGACCGTTTCAGTTACGCCGGATGGTTCGTTGAAAATCGAGTCGGCAAACCCTAATGACGTATTTGAAGTCACCGCGACAGGCGGTCTCGTTCCACTACTGTCGGATGGCGTCTCCGTAAGTTCGTCCGTTACACCTGATACAAACGGCGATTATACGCTGACCACATCCAAGGTTTCCGACGAAACGTCGATTTCAGGCAACGGGCTCATGTACATTGAGCATGACGGCAAAAAATACGAGGTGCCAGTTGCGGCAGGCAATGATTTGAACGCGGTGGCCACGGCAATACAAACTGTCTTTACTGCGAAGGGTATCGACGGATCCGTTGAGGTCGTCGAAACGCCCGACGACGATGGAAATATGCTGCAATCCCTAAAAATACGCACGAAGTCGCCGATCGTCCTGAGCGGATTCGGCTCCGGCGCATCCGTCATCGGCAGCCACAGTCTCGGCAGCAAGGAGATCGATACGAACACGGACCACACGCACATCGGTTTTGCCGCGTTCATGGGCATGGAGACGACCGTCAAGAGTACCGAAGTGGCGCTTGACGCGATATGGGATACAACGACAGTCGACCCCACAAATCCAGCGAGTGGGCCATTGCATATCAAATTTGTCGGTGCAAACAACAGAGGCGAGATTTATATCGAGGACAACGCCGAACTGACGATTGAGCAGCTTGCAGAACGAATTAACAGTGTCTGCGGCACATGGTTGCAGGCGGTGGTCGAGACGGACGAGCCGGACGGAACCGACCCGTTGGTCGATCCGCTGAGCAACAGCGGCGACAACAAGGAGGAAGCGAGCAAACGCCTCGTCCTCCGCACGATCGACGGTGAACCGTTCGCCATTTACGATGGTCCCGGCAGTTCATACGCCCAGATGCTCGGTATCAACACGGCGTTGATGGGTGAATCGTCGCAGGCAGGCGGGGTGGTGACATATCCCAAAGCCGGCACGGACAGTTTCTTCGATGAAAATATGCCCGCCATACTGGAAGTGACGGTGGGCGAGCGGACATATGAGGTCAAAGTCTGCAAGACCTTTTGCGGCGACGCCGAAAAAGTCGCCGCCGCCATCGTTCGGCAGGTCAACGAGCAATACGGCGGTACGCTGCTTGCATGGGACGGCAACGACGTAAAGAACACCTCCAATCCGGGGACATTCTCGCTCTATGCCGTCACCGGCGAACCGTTGCGCGTGATCGACGCTAGCTACGGCGACCCGAGATTTTCGGAATATACCGGTGGCGTTGCCATACAACTCGGTATTGCGGCGGGAATCACCAGTGCCGCAAACACACATGACGACACGAAGGATGACTTTGGTCCGGGCACAATACGTATCAACACGCCCGGCCATACAGTCGATGTGCCAGTGCTTGACGACGACACGCTGCAGGATATTGCTGCCCGCATTCGCGATTATGCTGGAAGCTGGCTCGACGTTTCTTTTTACGACACGAATGTGGATACCGATGGTGGAAAAGTCCAAATTTCCCTGGCGGCAAAAGACGGTTCGGCCCTTTCGATCATCGACGTTACGGGCGATGTTGCATCCACATTGGAGATCGACACAGGACTGAAGGGTACGGCAGATTTGAATACGTTCCCGACATTCGACGAGGATGCGACGTTGACGATCACGGTCAACGGCACGCCACACACGATTGATCTGGTCGACAACGAGACGAACCCGCCGACGCAAATTGTCCAGAGCGTCGAAGACCTGGCTGAAATTATTAATACGCGCTTTCAGGGGCAGGACATCCGCGCAGAGGTTATTGACGACGGAAGTGGAAAAAAATATTTGAGCCTCTGGTCTCCAAAAGGATATACGTTTGCCGTCGGTGGCGAAGGCGAAGCTGACGATGGCGCTGGTGGTACAATCCCAATTGCTGAAGCGTTGGGATTTGCGGTCGGTAATGATCAAAGCAGGGGATATGCTCCGAACGCTTCGCCATATAACCAGCAGGTCACCCATCGCACGGGCAACAACCAGAAAGAGACAGACTTCTTCGGAGTGCTGGACAATCTGATCGACTGCGTCGAAGGCGGTCACGTCGATGGAATTACGGACACGATGATCGAACAACTCGACAATTGGATGAATACACTGTTAAAATGTAGGGCACAGGTCGGCGCGTTGACCAGCAGATATTCCACGTCGATCGACCGCATGACGTCGAACAACACGAACTATACCGACCTGCATACGAAGACGGTTGGCGTCGACATGGCGGAAGTGATTACGGACTATGAGATGGCGTCGAGCATATACGAAGCGAGCCTTGCCGCCCTTGCGCGCATCATGCAGCCGACGCTGCTGGACTTCCTGCGCTAGAAATCGTTTTCGAGGAGGAGCATAATGATCAAACTGACTTCCACACGATTTGGAGAACTGGAAGTAGAAGATGAGGACGTGATCCATTTTCCCGTCGGGATTCCGGGGTTCGAGGATAAACACAAATGGATTCTCGTCGGAGATGAAGACAACGCCATCATGTGGCTGCACAGCGCCGACGACGGTTCTCTCGCACTGCCGGTCACGACGCCGGAAGCTGTGAAGAGCGACTATAACGCGAAAATTCCGCGCGAGTCGCTCGAACAGATCGGCGAGATGAACATGAAAGACGTCATCCTCCTGATCGTGGTTGCGATACCGCCGGGTCGTCCGTGGGACATGACCGCGAACCTCCGCGCGCCCATACTGGTCAACATGGCGTCGCGAATCGCGACCCAGGCGATCGCGTTGAACGAGGATTATGACTTCCGCTACACGGTGCTTGACGAACAGACGAGGGAGACCATGAAGGCGCAGGCCACGATGGCTGCCGAAAAGGCGGAATAACCATGCTGGTGTTGAGCAGAAAACCCGGAGAAGCCCTCCGAGTCGGCGATGACGTCGAAATCACCATCGTCGAAGTAAAAGGGGACATGGTACGCATCGGAATCGAGGCGCCCAGGAACGTGCAGGTATGGCGCAAGGAACTCTGGGAGGCCATCGTGGCGGAAAACAAGAAGGCAGCCGAAGAAGCCGCACTGGCAGCCATCGTAACCCCGCCTACCATCCCCGCCGCCCAGACGCCCGTGAAACTGTCCGGCCTTCTGGCGAAGAAGAAAAAGAAAGAAGAAAAATAGCATATTTCGGGAATATCCCGAGATTTCGAAGGGAACGACATAGATGGCAAAAGAACTGGTAAAGGCCCCCGAAAGCCTCTCCGTGTGGATGAGCAACATGAGAGAACTCTACAAGAGGCAGCCGCAACTGGGCGCGGTTTTGCACGATTACGTAGAAAGGCACGGACATGAGTTCGAGCATTTCGAGAACAAAACCCCATCCGGAACATGGATCGAGTGCCTCTCGGACGAGCCGTTTTTCCAAACCGATGAGGAGCCGAAGGTCGATTGGGATAAAAAATCCCGCGACGTCCCCATCTTCTTCCAATATGGCATCGGCACGCCGCCTTACCTGTTCAAAGTAATTCGGAGCCTTCCTGCCGAGGCGCTTTCGCTTGTTGTTGTCGAACCGAACATCGAGTTGTTGGCGTACGTTTTGCACATGACACACGTGTACAAAGCAATGCCTCTGGGGGCGTCTCTTACCTTTTATGCTTTGCCGAAGGAGGTGCCGCCGCATTTTGAAATGTTGAGTGAAAAAACAGGCGACGAAGATTTGCCTTTAAATATTTTGGCGAGAATTCTCAGGGAAGAGGCGTTGGACGCTGGGCTCAACGTCTATGGCCTCTTTACGGCCTTTATGTCCAGGACCTCCACGCACCCCGGAGAAGAGAATGCTTTCCAGGACGACCTCCTGGCAATGGCGAAGGACGTACGAGAGTGGCTCGTCCTTAAACTTAACTACCTTGGCAACAGTTCGCACGATACGATGTTGGGCCTCAGGCAAATGGCGCTGATGTCCCCGTGGATCAGCTATGGCTACCAGTATGAATCCATATTGAAAGAATTTGCCGGCAAGCCGTTTGTTGTCGTTTCGGCTGGGCCGTCGCTGGAAAAGAATTACGAGTTGTTGCGGGACATTCAGGACAAGTGTGTGATTTTGGCGAACGACGCCACGCTGAAAAAATTGCTCTCTGCCGGCATAATGCCTCATATCGTCTGTGCCCTTGAGAGGGGGATGCCGACGTATGACATTTTTTTCAAAAACACAGTCAGAGATTATGCCGACGAATGCACAAAAATATTGTTGATCAGTCAGGCCGTCTGCACTCCGAAAATTTTTGGCACATGGCCGGGACCGAAGATAATAATCGGAAAATCCGAAATACCGGTGGACAAATGGTTTATTAACGGGACATTGCATGGCACACTAATCCCCTCCGGTTCCTCCGTTGCCCATATGTGTTTCGGCGTAGCCGCTACGATGGGCGCTTCTTCCATAGCACTTATCGGACAAGATCTCGCATTCGGTGGAGGTGTGGGCACTTGGACGACACATGCATACGGTGTTTTTGCCGAAAAACCTACAGCCGCCGGACAAGATAAGGAAATGAATGAAGAGACAGGAAAAAAAGAATTAAGCGAAGAGCAAAAACAGTACTATTTAAGCAAAGGTCATTACTTCGTTCGTGGTCTCCTCGGTGGCGAGGTCTTGACGACGGAGCTGTGGCTTTCGTTTCTTCGGATGTTTGAGTCGCGCATCAATATGACCAGTGCGCCGGTTTATGACTGTACCGAGGGAGGTGCCCTCATAAAAGGCACCATCGTGAAGCCATTCGGTGAATACATCTCGGAAAAAGTCGCGATACAGGATGCACTTAAAATGTCGCCTGCCACTCTCGCGGTTGAAAAAGGTGTCGTCGCCGATAAAAAAGGAAAGTACGATTTTCTCCGGCCTTTTTTCGAAAAGGCGTACAAAGATTTGGACACGGCTGCCGATCTCATCCTCAAAATAATGAAGAGCCTCGACGATGTCTCGGCAGCAGCTATTTTGCCCCAAAAAAGAGTGCAGCATGCGGCGGAGACCGCGAAACTTCTGGATAAACTCAACAGCCTAAACCCGATGTTCGCATTTATCGCCCAGAGTTATCTGTATTTGTCGACGCCGGAAATCGCCGTCACCCGTTTCCTTGACAACGTTGAAACTGTCGAACGCTGGGTAAAAACTCACAAGGAGATTGTCGAGGGGCACGTTGCCGTCGCAAGATTTATAAAAATATGGTTGAGCTATGCTGACAAGGCTATGGAGTATTATCTGGACAAGGATTTGCCGCTCCAGCCTCTTGAGCCGGAAGAATCCTATGGCGAATTCGAGAGGGTATGCGAAACTCTTGGGGATGGGCACGATCAGGTTGCGCTCAGGTACGAGATGGACAAACTGTTTGCGTTTGTCGATATGCAACAGGCGTGTTGGCCGCCGGCCGCCCTTTGGCGGAGCGCGATGTTCCTGTTGCAGGAGAGCCGTTCACAGGAAGCTGGAATATTGATGGCATCTGCGGCAGTGTCCTTTGAAGATACGGAGATGCCGACGGACGAAATTTATTCGTTCATGAAGGATTACGCAAGGGTGTTAATCACTCCCGACCTTTGTCATCTGCCGAATTACGAGTATGCAAAAACACTTCTTGAAAACGCAGAAGAGTTGTGCGGCAGTGACGAAGAGATAGAGGACCTCAAAACCGAATTGCGTGAAAAACAAAGATCCTATTTGGTCGATATCAGCCTCTTGTCGACGCCGTATCGCAAGCAGTACGTCAATGCTTGGTATGCTGCCAGGAAGGAGGCGGACGAGGCTTTGTCGCGCAGGGACCCGATGGCGGCCATGAGAATTATCTGGGACGCGTTGTGCGCTTACGGCGAGTATCTCCCTGGGATTGCCGCCCCGTATCTGCACTGGCTTGTCTCGAATATGGAAAAATTTTTCGGCGCAGAAGACGAGCGTTATACGCCTGTGATCGACGGACTGCTGGACGAGATGGTCTCTAGGCCCGATGTGTTGAGAAGTGTGCCCATACCGTATACATACGCTTTTATGGCAGCGCTCGCCAAGCACGGCGCCGATATCAAACTCTCCCAGCCGGAAAAAGAGGGTGTCCCGAGCGAATCGTAAATGTTGCAATCGAAATTTGAGTTTTGGCACTTGACAAAAATATTTTCCGGTGTATTCTACATATCAAATTAAGATTCGAGGGAGGTGTGCGACGAGCGTTAACGGCGTAGAGGAATAAAGAAATCACAAAAATCTGTTAGCAGGCAAGGATGCCTGAAATACTCTGTCCAACACAACAAGGAGGTTGTGAATTATGAGAATCAACACCAATATCCCCGCACTGCAATCCTACAATGCACTTACCTTGACCAACAATGCACTCCAGAAGTCCATCAACCGCCTTTCGACCGGCCTGCGCATCAACAGTGCCGCCGACGACGCCGCCGGGCTCGCCATCTCCGAGAAGATGCGCGCGCAGTACCGCGGTCTTGACCAGGCTGTGAACAACTCTCAGGACGGCATCTCGATGATTCAGACGGCGGAGGGTGCCTTGAACGAGACGCACTCCATCCTTCAGCGTATGCGCGAGCTGTCCGTACAGGCGGCGAACGACACGCTGACGCAGGAAGACCGCAGCTACATCCAGCTCGAGGTCGACCAGCTCAAGGAGGAGATCACCCGTATCTCCAACACGACGCAGTTCAACAAAAAGCAGCTGCTCGATGGTTCTGCCGCTGCGGTGTGGTCCTCTGACAACCTCGAGACGAAGGCGATCATCAACGGCGGTCTTCGCGAGATCGACCAGTTCGGCCAGAAGAAGGCGGTCGAGGGCAACTTTAAGATCACGATCAAGGCGTCGCCCGGCGAAGCCGAGGTACAGAAGTCCGATATCTTCAAGATCAAGCACAAGAACGTCATCATGGACGTCCTTGTGAACAAGGAACAGGGCGTCGAGAAGGTTCGCGTCGACAACCTGCCGGCCGGTACATATAATATCAAGGTATTCTCTTCGGCCGGTGCGCTCTCAGCGGCTGCGGCAGTTGGTTTCACTAGCGCAGCTGGCATTGTGGCGACTTATGGAGACATTGTTAAAGGTGCGTTCAAAATGAGTGGCATCAATACATTGTCAGCCAGTCACAATATGAGCTACCTCTTTGAAGTCGCGAGCGTCAACACGGCGGCGAATCAGGTTGTGTTCAATGTCCGTGCCATGGGTGTAGATGCGAAGGGCAATGCTCTAACGTTTAACGGAGGCCAGATTACCGTTGGCACAGCAGGGGCCAAAGATGGCGACTATAAAGCAATAGGGCTCAATCTCGCACAATCTGCGATATCTCTTAGCAATGCGAAAGCGACTGCTTTTTCCGTCGGTTCCAAGCTCGTCATCTCCCACGTCGCGACGAATGCTGATAAAGGTTTGACGGTGAGCGGTACCATAAACACAGACTGGGAGGGTGCGTGGAGTACTGGCAACGCTACTCTCAAGAACGCCTACGGTGTGAATGTAGCGGATGTTCAAAACAAAGAGGTTCACTTCAAACAGTTCTATCTGAACACGGCTAATGGCACCGTCCACGAGGGCGACATCGTAGTCACCTTCAACACTTCGTTTGCCGCTACCAGTAAGGGTGGAGTGGCCTCCTTCGAAGCAGCTTACATCGGTCAGGTAGCGAAGGGCGACGTACAGCTCCGCGACCTTGACAAGTTCTGGGACGCGAACGGCAAGTTCATGCTGGACGACCCCAAGACGCTGTCGATCGTTCAGGGCGACGGCAAGAAGACGAACGTGACACTGTACTCGACGGACACGCTCGACGATGTACGCAAAAAGCTGAACGATGCAGTCGCTGTCGGTCTTGGTCAGGGTAAGTACGCGAGCAACAACATCGACAACTTTGTGTCGTTCGTTGAAGACTCAGTGCCGAACAGCCCGGAAGCAGTAGAGGGAACGTTCGTCATCCGCAGCCTGATCCCTGGTGCAAACGGCAAGCTCAGCCTTTCCGGCGACGAGGACATCATCAAGGCGTTCAGCCTGAACGTGATCCAGGAGGCGAGGGAGAGCCAGTTCGAAGTCTCGATCGTCGACGCCCACTCGGGCAACGTCGTCGCCACCGACGCCAAGGTGACCGGCAACACGCTCGTTGGCGTGCTCCACGAGAATGTCGACGTGAAGTTCGACTCGATGGCGAACATTGACGTGACTTGGGACAAAGACAGCGGTCGCTTCTTGCTGAAGCAGTCGACGGATGTCTACGAGACGATCCTTCACCTTGCGGATAACACGACGGTGTTCCAGATCGGGGCCAACGAAGGCGAGGACATGGGGATCAACATCGGCAACATGTCCGCGGAGGCACTCGGCGTGCACAACTTGATCGTGACGGACCGCGAGTCTGCTGCCCGGAGCATCACAGTCATCGACGGCGCGATCAACAAAGTGTCGTTGCAGCGTGCGAAACTCGGTGCATACCAGAACCGTTTGGAGCACACGATCAACAACCTGACGACGGCATCGACGAACATGAAGTCGTCCGAGAGCCGCATTCGCGACGCCGACATGGCGAAAGAGATGATGAACTTCACGAAGCTCAACATCCTGAGCCAGGCCGGCAACTCGATGCTCGCACAGGCCAACCAGCTGCCGCAGAACATCCTGAGCCTGCTCCGCTGAGGTAATAGTGGTTAACAAAACCAACCAATGTGGTTTGAAAAATCGGGAGGGAGGGGAAGAGCCCTCTCTCCCGATTTAACTTAAATGACGTTGTGATGGAAACGGGCGCGTATTTTTGCGCCCATGAGACGTTGGACCTTGACAACTGAAACAAACATCAAACTACCAATTGTCAATTCAATACTCCCTGTGGCACTACAGTTGATGCGCTCATGTTTATGTAAATTGTGAAAATTTGTGAAGGAGGCGATGCGCTGGCAAGGAAGCCGATAGGAAAATATAACCGTTGCTGAACCTTCCTCCACGGGTTCCGGGAGCATGGAAGTTTCTCGGACGACATCATTAAGCACAACACAACAGGGAGGTTGTGAACAATGCGTATCAACACCAATATTCCAGCGCTACAGTCTTACAACGCACTCACCGCGACCAACAGCGCACTTCAGAAGTCCATCAACCGTCTCTCGACCGGCCTGCGTATCAACAGCGCCGCCGACGACGCTGCCGGGCTCGCCATCTCCGAGAAGATGCGCGCGCAGTACCGCGGCCTCGACCAGGCCATCAGCAACTCTCAGGATGGCATCTCGATGATCCAGACTGCCGAGGGTGCCTTGAACGAGACGCACTCCATCCTTCAGCGTATGCGCGAGCTGTCCGTACAGGCGGCGAACGACACGCTGACGCAGGAAGACCGCAGCTACATCCAGCTCGAGGTCGACCAGCTCAAGGAGGAGATCACCCGTATCTCCAACACGACGCAGTTCAACAAAAAGCAGCTGCTCGATGGTTCTGCCGCTGCGGTGTGGTCCTCTGACAACCTCGAGACGAAGGCGATCATCAACGGCGGTCTTCGCGAGATCGACCAGTTCGGCCAGAAGAAGGCGGTCGAGGGCAACTTTAAGATCACGATCAAGGCGTCGCCCGGCGAAGCCGAGGTACAGAAGTCCGATATCTTCAAGATCAAGCACAAGAACGTCATCATGGACGTCCTTGTGAACAAGGAACAGGGCGTCGAGAAGGTTCGCGTCGACAACCTGCCGGCCGGTACATATAATATCAAGGTATTCTCTTCGGCCGGTGCGCTCTCAGCGGCTGCGGCAGTTGGTTTCACTAGCGCAGCTGGCATTGTGGCGACTTATGGAGACATTGTTAAAGGTGCGTTCAAAATGAGTGGCATCAATACATTGTCAGCCAGTCACAATATGAGCTACCTCTTTGAAGTCGCGAGCGTCAACACGGCGGCGAATCAGGTTGTGTTCAATGTCCGTGCCATGGGTGTAGATGCGAAGGGCAATGCTCTAACGTTTAACGGAGGCCAGATTACCGTTGGCACAGCAGGGGCCAAAGATGGCGACTATAAAGCAATAGGGCTCAATCTCGCACAATCTGCGATATCTCTTAGCAATGCGAAAGCGACTGCTTTTTCCGTCGGTTCCAAGCTCGTCATCTCCCACGTCGCGACGAATGCTGATAAAGGTTTGACGGTGAGCGGTACCATAAACACAGACTGGGAGGGTGCGTGGAGTACTGGCAACGCTACTCTCAAGAACGCCTACGGTGTGAATGTAGCGGATGTTCAAAACAAAGAGGTTCACTTCAAACAGTTCTATCTGAACACGGCTAATGGCACCGTCCACGAGGGCGACATCGTAGTCACCTTCAACACTTCGTTTGCCGCTACCAGTAAGGGTGGAGTGGCCTCCTTCGAAGCAGCTTACATCGGTCAGGTAGCGAAGGGCGACGTACAGCTCCGCGACCTTGACAAGTTCTGGGACGCGAACGGCAAGTTCATGCTGGACGACCCCAAGACGCTGTCGATCGTTCAGGGCGACGGCAAGAAGACGAACGTGACACTGTACTCGACGGACACGCTCGACGATGTACGCAAAAAGCTGAACGATGCAGTCGCTGTCGGTCTTGGTCAGGGTAAGTACGCGAGCAACAACATCGACAACTTTGTGTCGTTCGTTGAAGACTCAGTGCCGAACAGCCCGGAAGCAGTAGAGGGAACGTTCGTCATCCGCAGCCTGATCCCTGGTGCAAACGGCAAGCTCAGCCTTTCCGGCGACGAGGACATCATCAAGGCGTTCAGCCTGAACGTGATCCAGGAGGCGAGGGAGAGCCAGTTCGAAGTCTCGATCGTCGACGCCCACTCGGGCAACGTCGTCGCCACCGACGCCAAGGTGACCGGCAACACGCTCGTTGGCGTGCTCCACGAGAATGTCGACGTGAAGTTCGACTCGATGGCGAACATTGACGTGACTTGGGACAAAGACAGCGGTCGCTTCTTGCTGAAGCAGTCGACGGATGTCTACGAGACGATCCTTCACCTTGCGGATAACACGACGGTGTTCCAGATCGGGGCCAACGAAGGCGAGGACATGGGGATCAACATCGGCAACATGTCCGCGGAGGCACTCGGCGTGCACAACTTGATCGTGACGGACCGCGAGTCTGCTGCCCGGAGCATCACAGTCATCGACGGCGCGATCAACAAAGTGTCGTTGCAGCGTGCGAAACTCGGTGCATACCAGAACCGTTTGGAGCACACGATCAACAACCTGACGACGGCATCGACGAACATGAAGTCGTCCGAGAGCCGCATTCGCGACGCCGACATGGCGAAAGAGATGATGAACTTCACGAAGCTCAACATCCTGAGCCAGGCCGGCAACTCGATGCTCGCACAGGCCAACCAGCTGCCGCAGAACATCCTGAGCCTGCTCCGCTAAATAAGCGTCGATCGAATCTTGTTTACATGGAAGTCTCGTATTACACGGAAGTAATTTGATTCGATCAAACCTTCTCTGCAAGGTGGTGATCCAGTTGAAGGTAGCGGAAACAAACGCGTTTACGCCAAAAGATCAATCGGCCCTGGTCGATGCAGTTCGTTTGGCGGTATCGACTGGCAACAGGGACGCAACCGCTTCGCCGACGACAAAGGACACCGCTCCTTTTGATAAGGATCGATTAAAAGAAGCGCTTAAAGCGGCGGATAGACTGTCTGAATACTCTAATCGCAGACTTAAGTTCGAGTATCAGAAGGAGGCCGATGTTTTTCAGGTGTCCGTGGTCGACGGCGAGGATGGGAAAGAGGTGATACGCAAGATACCACCGGACGGTATCCTGCGTATGATCGAAAACCTCAAAAAATTCGCCGGCGTCAGTCTCGATACAAAAGCGTAGCAACAGGAAAAGAGGGTCTCTCTTCGGAGGGGCCCTCTTTTTTTGTGCAAAAAATTGCTCAATGAATGATAAAAGCTATCAAGAGGGCATCCAAAGGCGACGATAATAATTTTGATGGAACACGGTACGCTTGCATTGGATGTCGCGCTGCATGGATGCGTGTGCGTATTTTGGTGCAGCTTACCTGTCGATTATTTTACCCGTCCCGTTTTGCTCGAGCGCGGGCGGGTGAGAGACTACAGGGAGGTACTTGCACATGCGTATTTTGCAGAACATACCGGCGCTTCAAAGTTACAATGCGCTGACCAAGACGAATGAGGCGTTGTCAAAATCGATCAACAGGCTTTCGACAGGTCTGCGGATCAACAGTGCGGCGGATGATGCCGCAGGGCTTGCGATTTCGGAGAAGATGCGCTCGCAGATTCGAGGGCTCAACCAGGCAACGCGTAATGCCCAGGACGGTATCTCAATGATTCAGACGGCGGAGGGCGCGCTTTCGGAAACGCACTCAATGCTCCAACGTATGAGGGAATTGGCTGTGCAAGCCGCCAACGATACGTTGACACAAGAGGACCGCAGTTATATCCAAGCTGAAATCGACCAGTTAAAAGAAGAGATCACGCGCATCTCGACGACGACGCAGTTCAACAAGAAACAACTGCTCGACGGTTCCGGTGGCGCGCTTTGGTCGACGGACAATCTGGCAACCAAGGTTATTGTGAATGGCGGCTTACGTGAGATAGACCAGTTTGGGCAGAAGTCGGCGCGCGAAGGTAACTTCAAGATCACGATTGACTCTATACCGGGGCAATCACAGACGCAAAAGACGGACATTTTCAAGATCAAGCACCCTAATGTCATCATGAATGTCACTTTGAATAAAGGCGCTGGTTTTGAAAGCGTCAGGGTCGATAATCTCCCGGCCGGAAATTATAACGTGATTGCCGGAACCGCGGTTGCCGCAGACGGTGTGGTTCATGCCGCATATTTTGCCAAAGCCGGACAGATCATAACCGCGGCGGCTGGTTTGACTGTGACTGCATCGAGCGCAGATCTAGTCGCCGAACTTCTGGACATCGATTGGACTGAAATGGGCATTACCGACAATCAGAGCATCCTGATGGAAGTTGTGTCGGTCAACACGGCCGCCGGAGCAGAGAGCGTATCCTTCCGTTTGCAGATTAAGAGCCTTTCTGTTGATGGAACGCTCAACTCCTATAACGACTCGAATTTTCTAGTGACACAAAACGGTATTTCTGGAAAGAAAGAAGAATTGGGTTGGGACGTATCGGACGCGACGGCTTTCGCTCTTAAAGATGTGGCGAAAATTGGTCTGTTTACGGCAGGCGACAAAATTGTTTTCAACTACGCGGCGGAATCCAACCGTGCTGGAACTTTTTCCGCCACCGTCGCGATAACTGTATCCGGCAAGGTTAACACGGTCTGGCCCGAGGGTTGGACGAAGACTGTGAGCGCTGGGGGGCTTAAAGCTCCTGCTACCTACGAATCCACCTTCAATGTTGCAGCGTCCGCGGTTCGCGGCGGCGAGATTCACTTCAAACAGTTCTATTTGAACACACAGAACGGAACGCATTATGAAGGCAGCACGGTGATTACCTTCAACACGGCATTTGCCGCGCCCTCTGGCGGAACGACAATCGTTGGCACGACATTCGAAGCCGCTTATATCGGGCAGGTTGCCAAAAAGGATGTTCAGTTGCGAGACCTTGATAAGTTCTGGGACCCCAATGGAAAGTTTTTGCTGGACGAGGCGAAACAACTTTCAATTATACAGGGAGACGGGACGAAGGCGACGTTTACGATCTACTCGACAGATACATTGGAAGATGTGCGCAAAAAACTCAACGACACAATTGCCCTCGGCCTCGGTCAAGGAAAATATTCCCCCGAAAGCATCAACAATTTTGTGTCGTTTGTTGAAGACCCGGTGCCGAACGGACCTGAGTCCGTGCAGGGGACGTTTATCATACGCAGTTTGGTTCCCGGCTCGGACGGCGCTTTGTCGTTCTCGGGAGACGAGGATATTATCAGGTCGTTGTCATTGAATGTAATACAAGAATCAAAAGAGAGTCAGTTCAGGGTGTCGGTTTACGACGCGCATACAGGAGCTACGGTAGCAACCAACGTCAAGATCAGCGGCAATACGCTGTATGGAGTGGTCGCACCCAACATCGATGTGACCTTCGATCCAATGGCCGACATTAGGGCAACTTGGAATCCAAGGACACTGGGATTTGATTTGATCAGCATGCCGGAGGAGTACAGCACGATCGTTCACTTGTCCGACAACTCGACGATCTTCCAGATTGGCGCGAACCAGAGCGAGGACATGAGCATCGATATCGGTGACATGGGTGCATACGCCTTGGGTATTCACAACATCAACGTCTCTGACAGGGAATCTGCAGCCCGCGCGCTCGGCAAGATCGACAACGCAGTTGGTCTTGTTTCGAAACAGAGGGCAAAGCTCGGCGCATATCAGAACAGGTTAGAGCACACCATCAGTAACCTGACGACGGCCGCTACCAACACAACGGCAGCCGAGAGCCGAATCCGCGATGCTGATATGGCGAAGGAAATGATGGAGTTCACGAAGCTCAACATCCTGAGTCAGGCTGGCAATTCGATGCTCGCGCAGGCCAACCAGTTGCCACAGAATGTGATGGCCCTGCTCAGAGGGTAAATTTCTGATAAAGATATTACCTGGAATCGAAGAAGACTGGGGAACGATTCAATCGGCTCCCCAGTCTTCTTATCAAGAATAACGCACGGAGTTAATAAATTTTAGGGGGCCTATTTTTTATGGATAAGCCGATAATTTTTTACGGTGCGGGAAGCTCTGCAAAAGAGGTTTTAGAACAGTGTTTTTCTAAAAATATCGTGCCTGTTTGTTTTACTGACTCCGATAAGCGTAAACATAATAGTTCATTTGAAGCAGTTGGAGGAAGTTTTGAAATACTGCCTCTTAATGATGCATTAGAACGGTGGCCGGATGCCGATGTGTTGATCTCGACCAACCCCGTTTGGTATGCTGAAGTTCGCGAATTATTACTCTCAAATGGATTATCAGAAGAGCGGGTGCGTTTCCCTGATTCGCTTAAATTTTTTGTCGGTATCCCAAAGCACTGTCCTGAAATTGGGCATTTTTTTGTGCTGGATGGCTTGGGTTATAAAACCTGTTGCGGGCCATATATCAGAAATTGTGCGAGTACGGGAAATTTGGAGGAAGACATTGCGCAATATTACGAGTTTTGTGAGCAGTTGAGAGATGCGTTGAACGAGGGTAAACTGACAAGCTGTGCGGATTGTTCGATGCTTCGCGATGGTCGTTCGGAAGAGCCTTTAAAGATTGAGAGGGTTAATTTATCAACTGGACTCCCGGGCGGAGATCGTTGTAACGCGCGCTGTTGCTATTGCACCTATGGAGAGTCCCTTGGTGCACATGCCAGAGAAGATAATCTCTTGGAAATCGTTCGGAAATTAACGGCGCAGCCGGATATGGATTATTTATATTATGCATCCGGTGAACTCAGTATTTCTCCATATAGAGATGAAATCCTGAAGATGTGGAAAGAAAAGGGCTGGGCAGGGCAAATTGACACCAATGCATTTTTGTATTGCGATGGCATAACGACGTTGTTGCGTGATAGACGCGTTCGCGCGGAAATCAGCTTGGATGCCGGGACGCCAGAAACATTTACAAAGGTGAAAGGCGTCGATTGTCTGGGGAGGGTTATGAGAAACATCAAACGATATGCTGAGGCAGGAGAGGTTTGGCTTAAATATATTATTCTGGAGGGTATCAACGACAACGATACTGATATAGATGGATTTGTGACAATCGCGAAAAAAATGTATGTTCGTCATATTGTTATTAGCAGAGACCGCAGAGTTATGTATGCGCCGATGACGGACAACGAAAGTTCGGCATTCGCACGTTTGGTTAACCAATGTCAAACTGCGAGGTTGCCTTATTCTTTTTCGAACGGAGAAATCTGACGTGAAAAAACAATTTATTTTTTATGGTGCCGGTTCTTACGCGAAGAGTGTCATTGATAGCCATATCGCGATGGATATTGTGCCGGCTTGTTTTGCGGATAAGGATGAGAAAAAACATCATACCAAAATAAAAACGCAAAACGGCAGCGAATATGAAATTCTTCCACTTCGCGAGGCAATTACGCGCTTCCCTGATTTTGTGTTGATTGTCATGGTTGAGCCGTCTTTGTTTGCCGGTGTCTGCTACGACCTGATTGAAAATGCTGGAATTATGCCGGAGCTCATCGGGCCACCGCTATTTTACAACCAGCCTGCTTTTCGCGGATCCTCCAACAATTTCTCCGAGCTACAAAATAAACTTGCAGATAGCGCAGTCAAAAAAATAGAAATTTTTCAAGATTGCACGGATATTACTGTTGATGCTTTGGGTGACAACCAAATTTTTAAAATGCGCATGGATGATATTGGTGGGTCTACGATGGGTATTTTGGAGGAAAAACAGTGCGAAGCAGACGAAATGCGCATGCAGCATCGAATTCTGTCCATGTTTTCTAGAGATTCTATAATTTTTGATGTAGGCGCAAATGTTGGCCTTTATTCACTTTGTTATAAAACATGGTTTCCTGAAATGACTGTTTATGCTTTTGAACCGTTACCATTGACTTATAGCTTTCTGAAAGAGAACCTTGCCCTGAATAAAATGGATGGTGTGGTTGCCAACAATTTTGGCTTTTTTGACGAGGAAAAAAGAGTGGAATTCCACTTTTATAGATACACCTCTGGTGCTTCGTCGATTCAAAACATAAGGAAGCTTGGGGAGTCTGCATTTGAAAAAGTCGAATGCAGTGTTACGACATTGGATTCTTACGTAGACAAGAAAAACGCGCACGTAGATTTTATAAAATGCGACGTAGAGGGTTCGGAGCTTTACGTATATAAGGGCGGAATTCAAACGCTAAAAAGAGACAAGCCGGTTGTTTTTTCCGAGATAGTTCACTCCGCAGCTTTTGGATACAGCCACAATGATGTTGTCTCGTTGTTTAAAGATTTGGGCTATGTATGCCACGTTATAGAGAATGATCGCCTGAAAGCGATAGAAACAATCACAGAGGACGAGCGCGCGACAAATTTTATCTTTATACATAGCTCGAAACTTGAAATGTTTGAAAGTATCATCTGCGATTGACTTTATGTCATATAAGTATTTGCCGTATGGGCGGCAACACGTCGACGATGAAGATATCAAGGCCGTAATAGAAGTTCTTCAAGGCGATTGGCTCACAATGGGGCCCGCGGTAGAGCGTTTTGAAAAAACAGTGGCCGATTACTTGAACGTGCCTCATGCGGTTGCTTTTTCCAGCGGAACGGCTGCGTTGCACGCCGCCATGCATGTTGCGGGAGTGAGAGAAGGCAATTCTGTCGTTGTGTCGCCGATGACCTTCGTCGCTACGGCTAACTCTGTGCTATATTGCGTGGGGATTACGCTGCTAGCCGATATTTCACCGGATACGCTGAATCTTTCAGCCTAAGCGACAAGAACGATGATTGAATCGTCGAAAATGCCGGTGAAGGTGATTGCACCAGTCAGTTATGCAGGTTTTCCTGTCGACATAACCTCTTACAGAGAAATTGTTGGCTCTAAAGACATTTTGATTATCGAAGACGCCAGCCACGCCCTGGGTGCTGTACGTAATGGTCGGTATGTCGGCGAGGAAGCGGATATGACAATTTTCAGCTTTCACCCTGTAAAGCACATTACGACCGCCGAGGGCGGGATGGTCGTCACCGCCTCCGATGACTTCGCCGCCCACCTGAGGCGCTTCCGTTCGC
>JAJDHV010000080.1 GCA_030266365.1 Synergistaceae bacterium OttesenSCG-928-I11
ACCGCCGCGTGCGACAGATCGACCGCGCCGCGCATCGCCTCCGCGTCCGCGACAAAATCGCGCGCCGCGCGCGAGTTGGGCAACACAACAAGCAGCGGATACGTAAACCCCCTGCATATCCACGGACGCGCCGCCCCGCCGACCGGCAGGTGCAACGCGCGGTTGCGCTCCCACATCTTCCTCGGAAGCGACTGCAAACCGTCAAACCGTTCAGCCTCGCCCATCGTTTTTCCCGTTCGAATTTTTTTCCGGTTTTTCCGATTCGAGCTGGAGCGTAAAACCCGGCCCCGCGTCACCGCGCAGCCACTTCATCAGCGCACCCCACGCCAAGTTCTCGACCTTCGGCCAGGCATCCCGTTGCTCCTTCAAAAACTTACCCAGCACCCAATCCTTGATGTCGATCTGCGGCGTGGGCGCGCCGACCCCAACGCGCAGACGCGGCACATCGAGCGTGTCCATCATCCCCAGGATCGAGATCATGCCCTTCTGACCGCCCGCCGAACCGCTCTCCCGATAACGCAGTTTGCCGAACGGCAGCGCGACGTCGTCGAAGACGACGAACAGGTCCTCCGGCTCGACGTCGAAATACCGCACCGCCTCCACCACAGACCGCCCACTCAAATTCATGTACGTGTGCGGCTTGAGCCACGCCACCCGTTCGCCCTCCAGTATCGAGGCAGGCCAAAAGGCCCCGCCGAACTGCATGCGGGGCTCCCTCAATCCCAGACGGGACACATATGAATCCAATATCAACCAACCGGCATTGTGCCGACTCCATACATACTCAGGGCCGGGATTCCCCAAACCCACAACCAACTTCAAAACACGTACCTCCGAAAAAATGAGAGCGAAGACCGTGGGGCTCTGCCCCACACCCCGCAAGGGGACACTGTCCCCTTGCCCCCTATCCGGATTTTTTGCGCTACTCGCAAAAAACCCCGTATGGGGGCGCAGGGGGTACAGTCCCCTGCCGGGTGTGGGCGGAGCCCACGATCTTCGCTCCCGATATTTTTAGGCTTCTTCCTCTTTGCGTTTGCCCTTGCCGACGACTTCGACTTCGACGGACTCTTCCGCGCCCTCTTCCTCCGCCGCGGTGTCTGTCATCGACTTCGGGCGCACGATGGTGAGAACGATTTCGTCCTCGCCGATTTGCAGCTCGGCGCTCTCGGGAAATTCGAGGTCGCGCACGCAAATCTCGGAGCCGATTGCCATTTTTGCAGCGTCGAGGACGATCTCCGCCGGGATTTCGCGGGGGAGAACCAGAATTTCGATCTCGCGCATGGGCTGCTCGAGAACGCCGCCCATCTTGACACCCTGGCTGATCTCCTTGTTGATGTATCGGATGGGAACGGAGACCTTGACCTTGTGGCCCTTGACGAGCTGGTAGAGGTCGACGTGAAGAATTTTCTGCGTGATCGCGTGGCGCTGAACGCCGCGCAGCAGGGCCATCTCCGTCTTGCCGTCCTCGATCTCGAGGTCGATCATGTTCGTCTCGGCGTTGGGCGCGTTCGCGATGAGTCCGATCTCGCGCGCGCCGACGGTGCCGACAATCCCCTCTTTGTACTCGGGACCGTAGAAGACCGCGGGGATGATATCCTTCGCGCGCAGCTTGCGGCAGGCGCCCTTGCCCGTCCTGTCGCGTTTCGTGAATTTGATCGTCGTTGCCTCTCTTGTTGCCATATCTATGACTCCTCCTTAAATTGGTGCGTTCCGATTTATCGTTACCCCTGTCTCCGCCGAGGCTTCGGCTGGAAGAGGATGCTGATCGAATGATCGAGGTGAATCCTGCGGATGGCTTCCGCGAAGAGCGGCGCCATGGACAGGGTCGTGATCTTGGGAATTTTTTTCTCTTCGGACAGCGGGACCGTGTCCGTGACGACCATTTCCACGAACGGCGAGTTCTGGACGCGTTCGATCGCAGGGCCCGACAGGACACCGTGCACGGCGCAGGCGTAGACGTGCTCCGCACCGTTCGCGACGATGGCATTGGCCGCGTTGACGATGCTGCCTGCCGTGTCGATAATGTCGTCGACCAGGATCGCGGTCTTGCCCTCGACCTCGCCGATGATCTCCATGACCTCACTCTTGTTCGCGACGTCGTACGAACGGCGCTTGTCGACGATCGCGAGGTCGGCGTGGATGAGCTCGGCGAACTTGCGCGCGCGAACGACGCCGCCGATGTCCGGCGAGACGACGACGACGCGCCCTTCCTGCGCCTGCTTTCTCAAGATACGCTTGAAGTGGGTCGCCAGGAGCGGGATGCCGGTCAGGTGGTCGAGCGGGATGTCGAAGAAGCCCTGAATCTGGCCCGCGTGCAGGTCCGCCGTCACGACGCGGTCCGCGCCGGCGTGCTCGATGAGGTTCGCCACCAGCTTGGCCGTGATCGGTTCGCGCGAGCGGGCCTTGCGGTCCTGCCTTGCGTAACCGAAATACGGGACGACGACGTTGATGCGGGCTGCCGACGCGCGCCGCAGGGCGTCGACGATGATGAGAAGCTCCATCAGGTTCTCGTTGACAGGCTGGCAGGTCGGCTGAATGACGAACGCGTCGGCGCCGCGGACGCTCTCGCCCAGCGCGATCCCGATCTCGCCGTCGGAGAAGCGGAAGGCTTTCCGTTCCGCCAGCGGCACGCCCAGCGTGCTGCAAATTTCTCTCGCGAATTCTTCGTGCGCGCTGCCGGAAAAAATCTTGAGGTCCCTCGTCGCCGCTTCCATGTCAGCTCTCCTTGTCTTTTTGCGTCTTTTTCGCCGTGATGCCCTTGCGGTTCTGCCAGTCGTCTATGTTGGTCTGCCGCGCACGTGCGATGCCCAAGGCACCGTCCGGCACGTCTTTCGTGATGACCGAACCCGCGGCGGTCGACGCGTTGTCTCCCATCGAGACGGGCGCCACAAACATCGTGTCGCTGCCGACGAAGCAATTTGCGCCGATCGTCGTCCGGTGCTTCTCGCTGCCGTCGTAGTTGCAGGTGACGGTGCCGGCACCGATGTTCGTCCCGTCGCCGATGGTGGCGTCTCCGATGTAAGAGAGGTGCGGAACCTTCGCGCCCACCCCGATCGCGCTGTTCTTGATCTCGACGAAGCGCCCCGCACGGGAGCCGTCCTTCATGAGGACACCGCTACGCAGGAACGCGAACGGCCCGATCTCGGCACCGTTGCCGATTTCGGCATCGACGAGCACCGACGGACCGAAGACCGTCGTGTTCTCGCCGATTGCTACGTTGCGCAGCGTCGTGTACGCTCCGATGCGCGAGCCGTTTCCGATTTGCGACCTGCCCCAGATCTGCACGCCCGGCTCCACGACGACGTCGGGAGCGAATTCGGCGCGCGGGCCGATCCAGGTCGAGCCCGGATCCATGCACTTGAGGCCGTTCAACATATGGGCCCGGATGATCCGTTTATTGAGGGCGCGGGCCGTCGCCGCGAGATCGTAGGGCGTGTTGACGCCCTGAAGTTCAGCCTCGTCCTCGCAGACGACGACGTTCACATCCCCCTCGGTCTCGTCGATCAGGTGGACGGCGTCCGTGATGTAGTATTCGTTCTGCTCGTTGTTCGGGGAGAGCTGATCGACGACCGACGACAGCGCCTTCGTCTCGAAGAGGTAGATGCCCGCGTTGATCTCGTGAATCGACAGCTCCTCCTCTTCTGCTTCCTTGTGCTCGACGATGCGAACGCCGCCGTCCGCGAGGCGGACGATGCGTCCGTATCCCGCCGGGTCGTCGGCGTTGAAGGAGAGCAGGCTGCATTGCGGCCTGTATCGCTCGTGTTTTTTCACAAGATCGGCGAGCGTCTGCGGTTCGACGAGCGGCACGTCTCCGTTCAGCACGAGAACGTGGTCGAACTGTTTCCACCACGCCTCGGCGACCTTCACCGCGTGCCCGGTGCCGAGTTGTTCGTGCTGCCACACGACCTCGGCGTCCGGCCACTCCTGGCGGACGTACGCCTCGACCATTTCGCCGCGATGTCCGACGAGGACCGCGACGTTGCTCAAACCGGCCCTGCGCACGGAATCGAGGATATAGTACACGACCGGTTCCTCCAGAAGCGACTGTAGGACCTTCGGTTTGTCGCTGTGCATGCGGGTACCTTTCCCCGCTGCCATGATCAGAACGCCCAAAGAATCCGACGTCACGCTCATCGCTTGCCAACACTCCCTTCGACACAATCCGTTGCCGAGACACGACACGAATAAAAGAGGAAGCCGAGTCGGCTTCCCCACCTTGCTTTCTCTGGCTGGGGTGGATGGATTCGAACCATCGATGGCGGATCCAAAGTCCGCTGCCTTGCCGCTTGGCTACACCCCAAGGGCGAAAGACATTATAGCGGCTCTCGAAGAATATGCCAATACCCGACGTTCCGTTTTCGTCATCCGCAAAAAACGCGGACGAACCGACGAAGCCCTTTGAGAAAAATTTTATTTCAGGGAAATTTCTCCCGCATATCCCGTGGCGAAGATCGCGCCGACTTCCGCGATGGGGTCGGCATCGCCCGAACGCTCCAGCGCGCGGCCGAGCGCCCACATCAGTTTCGTCACGACCGCCTCCGTCGTCATATCAGCGCAGGGAATGACGCCCGCCTCGACAAGGCGGGATCCGACCTCGTAGACGGTGAGGTCGACGCGCTCGTACAGGCATTGGCTGCACACGGCCACAACAACACCGTTTCGGCGAAGCATATCGATCTTTTCCACGAGGTTCCTTTCTATATAATGCACGCCGCCCGCGCCGAACGCCTCGATCACGACGCCGCGATATTTCAGCGAGAGCAATGCGTCGAACAGTTCCGGCTTCGTGCCGGGCACGAGCTTGACGAGACAGACGTCGGTGCAGAGACGGTCGTCCAGTTTCGGCGGCGACCCCGGCTCGAGAAGCGCGGTCGAGGTCGCGTAGACGCGCATGCCGTCCGCCTTGACTTCCGCCATCAAGGGCGCGTTCACGCTCTCGAACGCCGCCATGCCCATCGTGCTTGTCTTTACTGCGCGCGTCCCGTTGATGACGCGACCGGCGAACGCAACCGTCACGCCCCGAATGCCACATTCGACCGCTGCGATCGCCGTGTGCAGGTTGCCCGGCGCATCGGACGCGGGCTCGCTCGCGGGGATCTGCGAGCCGGTCAGGACGACCGGTTTGTTCAGGTTGCGGATCATGAAGGAGAGGGCCGCAGCCGTGTACGCCATCGTGTCGGTGCCGTGCGTCACGATCACACCGTCATACAGATCCTGCACCTCGTGGACGGCACGCGCGAGCACCTGCCAGTGCTCGGGCTGGATGTTCGAGCTGTCGTGCTTCATGATGCTTTTGCAGGCGAACGTATGCTGCGGATAATAGCCCCGCACCGACCGCAGGAGATCGTCGCCATCCAATTGCGGTTCGAGACCGTTCTCCCCCGGCAGCGACGCGATGGTTCCGCCGGTCGTCAGCAGCAAAATATTTTTTTCATTTTTTTTCTTTGCGTCGGTCATAAAAAAACCACCTTCCGTCGGATTTCCCGACCAAGGTAGCCGGAGCGCAGGGTGCTGTCAACTGCGAATAAACCGTGTGCCCTTCGCCGTAAATGTGATAAAATATTTTTCAGTTCGGCATCCCATTTAAAGTGAGAGGAATGATTTTCATGGCAATGACACCATTCGAAGCAACGGTCAACATCACCATCGCCGCGCTC
>JAJDHV010000081.1 GCA_030266365.1 Synergistaceae bacterium OttesenSCG-928-I11
GAGAGTCCACGGTGTTTCGTTGTGTGCTTTGGACGACCCGGTAACTTGCGTCGACGGGTGAGAGGCGCATCCTCTACTTCGCGGATATCCCCCAAGGGAATCCGACTGACGAAGTATAACACGTCTGCCGTAAAAAGCAAATTTTGAGAGGATATTTCTTCGTTCTACAACTTGTTGTATAGTATTCCTGCAACAAAAAATTATCCGAAGGGGGTATTTTTTTGGAATACAAGATTTTCGGGGACAGTATGCCATACGCGGTGTGTGAAATGTCCAGCGGCGAGGCGGTGTATACGGAGAGCGGGGGCATGTCGTGGATGACGGACACCTTCGAGATGTCGACGAACATGGAGGGCGGCTTGCTGAAAGGGTTGTTCCGGTCGTTCTCGGGCGAGTCGATTTTCATGACGACCTATACCGCGAAGTCGAAAGGAAAGATCGCCTTCGCCTCGGGGTACCCCGGCGAAATTCGGGCGCTGCATCTCGCGCAGGGACAGTCGATGATCTGCCAGAAGCAGGCGTTCATGGCGGCCGAACGCTCCGTGCAGCTGGACACTTTTTTCCAGGAGAAGATGAGCGTTGGGTTTTTCGGCGGAGAGGGATTTATCATGCAGAAACTCACGGGTCCCGGCGTCGCCTTTGTCGAACTCGACGGCTCCATCGCCGAGTACGAGCTTGGGGCAGGAGAAAAGATGATTGTCGACACAGGCAACCTCGCGATGTGCGAGGAGACCGTCAAGATCAGTGTCCAGATGGTCAAGGGTTTTAAAAATATTCTGTTCGGCGGCGAGGGGTTGTTCCTGACGAGCGTTACCGGGCCCGGGAAAATATGGCTCCAGTCCATGCCCTTCTCGAATATCGCGGACAAGATTCTGTCCCTTGTCCCCAGCAAAGAGTGAACGATCGTCACCAAGCCAAAAAAATCCCGCGAGGACGTCCTCGCGGGATTTTTTTCGGGCTTGGAATATGGGGAATCAGGATCGGGTCGGGTCGAACTCGCCTTCGAGCGTCGCTTTCAGCTCGTCCAGCGTCCGGCTGCCGAGATCGCCGTCCGATCTCGATCGTAATGAGACGGTCCGCTCATCGACCTCGCGCCCGCCGATGACGAGCATGTAGGGGATTTTTTCGAGCTGTGCGTCGCGAATTTTTTTACCGAGTTTTTCGTCGCGCGCGTCACGCTCTACGCGGACGCCCATCTCACGCAATGTCAATTCGACCTCCGTCGCGTACGATTCGAACTCCGGCTTGACTTGAATGATCTTGACCTGCACGGGGGCGAGCCAGTAGGGAAATGCGCCCGCAAAGTGCTCGACCAGGATGCCGATGAAGCGCTCAAGGCTGCCCAGGATCGTCCGGTGCAGCATGACGGGGCGGTGTTCGGCTCCGTCGGGGCCGATGTAGGTGAGGTCGAATTTCTCCGGCAGTTGGAAGTCGAGCTGGATCGTGCCGCATTGCCACGTGCGGCCGATGCTGTCCTCCAGGTGATAGTCGATCTTCGGGCCGTAGAACGCGCCGTCGCCGGGGTTGATCCGGTACGGCGTGCCCGTCTCCTCGAGCGCCTCCTGCAGGCGGCGCTCCGCGAGATCCCAGAGGTCCGCGTCGCCCATCGAGTTCTCGGGCCGTGTGGAGAGCTCGACGGAGAACTTGAAGCCGAAGACGCCATAAACGTATTTCGCGAGGTCCATGACCCCCTTCAGTTCGTCGCCGATCTGCTCCCTGGTGCAGTAGATGTGCGCGTCGTCCTGCGTGAAGCACCGCACGCGCATGAGGCCGTGCAGCACGCCGGATCGCTCGTGCCGGTGGACGGTGCCCAGCTCCGCCACGCGCATCGGCAGCTCGCGATAGCTCCGCTTCGCCGTCTTGTAGACGAGAATGCCGCCGGGGCAGTTCATCGGCTTGATCGCGAACGGACGCTCGTCGATCTCCGTGAAGTACATGTTCTCGCGATAGTGATCCCAATGGCCCGAGCGCATCCAGAGCTCGCGGTCGAGGATCAGTGGCGTCTTGATTTCGCTGTATCCGCGCCGGACGTGCTCGCGCCGCCAGAACTCGACGAGGTTGTTCATCAGCACCATGCCCTTGGCGTGGAAGAAGGGGAAACCCGGTCCTTCTGGTTGGAAGCTGAAGAGGTCGAGCTCGCGGCCCAACTTTCTGTGGTCGCGCAGACGTGCCTCTTCCATACGGGTCAGGTAGGTGTCCAGCTCCTCCGCGGTCGGGAACGCCGTGCCGTAGATGCGCGTGAGCATCACGTTGTGTTCGTCCCCGCGCCAGTATGCACCCGCGAGCGAGAGAAGTTTGAAGTGTTTGATATACCCCGTATTGGGCACGTGCGGCCCCCGGCAGAGGTCCCAGAACTCACCCTGTCCGTAGAGCGACACCTGTTCGACACCCAGGTCCTGGATCAGTTCGACCTTGAACGGGTCGTCTGCGAAGCGCGCCAACGCCTCTTTTGAGGTGAGGTCGAGGCGCTCGATGCGCAGTTTCTCCTTCGAGATTTTTTTCATCTCCGCCTCGATCCTGGGCAGATCCTCGTCCGAGATCGGGGTGGGGAAGAGCACGTCGTAGTAGAATCCGTCCTTGATCGAGGGGCCCACGCCAAACTTCGCGCCGGGGTAGAGGCGCAGAATCGCCTGCGCCATCAGGTGCGACGCGGAGTGGCGGAGGACGTCCAGTCCCTCGGGTGTGTCGGGCATGATCGGTGCAATGCTACCGCCGTCGCGCAATTCCTTGAAAAGATCGACGGCTTCGTCGCCGTGTTTTGCAGCGATCGCTCCCTTTATATCCCATTCCTTGAAGAGGTCGAACGGCGTCGTCTTTTCGGCTGTGTCGAAAGCGCTTCCGTCCGGTCCCGAATAATGCGGCATCTTTGCCATCTCCTCTCGTATGTTCCACAATCAAAAACAAGTTCAATTTTACCACTTTTCGATATCGAATGGTATTGTGTGTTCGGAAACAAAGAGCGCAAAAAAATCGGAGAACGCGAAGTTCTCCGATTTTTTTGCGCTCTTTGTTTCTACGGGGTGAGCGGATTGCCTACGACGCTTTGGAAGCGTTCTTCTTTTTCTGCTCCGCGTCCATCATCATTTTAATCGCATATGCGAAACATCCGAAACAAATTATACAGCAGACCACCATATTTGCTACCCACATAGTCGAAGACTCCTTTCCGTATCCGCGGACTTAGTTGACCACGTTCGCGTTGCTCGCGACGAGGCGTTTGTTCATCGCGCCGTTGAGGAGGTAGAGGACCAGGAACATGAGACCCCACTCGACGACCATGACGCCCGGGGTGTAGATGTATGTCGTGATCGGCCAGAATTTGAACCACTCGCCCGGATACCACGTTGCCGCGTCATATACCCAGATGCCCCATACGCCAGCGAACCAGATCGGGAAGAGTTTGATGCAGCTCCACATCCACTTGACCTGGATGTCGGAGCAGGGCTTGATGTCCTCCTCCCAGAGCTTGTCGACGCCGTACTTCATCGCCGCGACCGAGTAGCAGAGGCCGACCATGAGAAGACCGACGCCCCAGGTGAAATCCTGGTTCTCGAAGATCCGGTTGTCCGCCGCGGAGAACCCGCCGACGACCAGGAAGAAGATCGTTCCGTAAAGCGTGCCCTGCTTGCGGGTGAAACCCATGTCCATCAGGTTGCGGCAGGCGAGCTCGAGCATCGCGATGAGCGAGCTCAGCGCGGCCGAGGTCAGAGCGAGGAAGAAGAGGATCGCCATGAGGAATCCGCCCGTCGTGTTGGCGAACAGATTCGTGAGGTTGACGAACGTCAGGCCGTTCGCGCCGCTCTTCATGACCGCCATCGGGTCCGGGGCAAGCGCGAAGACGGCCGGAAGGACGCACATACCGGCGAGCATCGCAGCCGCCGTGTCGCCGAAGGCGACCGTGAAGGCGTTCAGTTCGATGTCCTCGTCCTTCGCCGCATAGACGTAGTAGACGTGGAACATACCCCATCCGGCTCCGGTGGACCAGGCCGCCTGGGTGAAGGCGTTCAGCCACATGCGCGGCTTGAGGAAATCCGCCGCCTCCACGTGGAACATGTACTCCAGTCCGTCGATGGCCTTCGGGATCATGAGGACGCGGACGACGAGGATCGCCAGCAGGATGAAGACGGCCGGGATCATGATCTTGTTCGCGACCTCGATGCTGCCCTGGATGCCGCGGGAGATGATGAGCGCCGCGATGATGACCGCCGCCACGAACCAGCCGACGGACTCCCACGCGGGGACGGCCATGGCGAACTCGGTCCACGTCTTGGTGGTGAGCTCGACGCCGCCTGTTGCGACCTCTCCGAGGAAGCCGGTGCAGATGAGAAGGACGTACTTCATGACCCATCCGAGAACGACTGCGTAGTAAGCGCCGACCATGACGCAGACCATGCCGCAGAACGCGCCGATCCATGTCCAGTGACCGCCCAGGAGGACCTTGAACGCGCCCGCATTCGCGAACCGGGTCTTTTTACCGAAGACGGACTCGGCGCAGATGAGGGGTACAGCCCAGATAATGATGGCGATAAAACAAGCGATGAGGAAAGCGCCACCGTTGTTGGATGCGACTTCCCTGGGAAAACGCCAAATGTTTCCGGTTCCGACCGCCATACCGAGAATGGTACAAAGCAGTCCCCAGCGACTGGTGAATTGTTCGCCGCCTTGTTTGATCTCAGCCATACTGAAACCTCCCTTGATGTAAAGTTCAAAATTCAATAACGTCAAAAAGTGAAGAAAGTACAATGTGCTGCTTGGTGTGAATGGTGTATCGATGGGAATTGCAACTTGAAGAGTTATTGCGAAATAGACATCCCTCCCCGCGCCACACCATAATGCCCGGTATGGCATTCAGTACAACAGGTTCGCGCGGGCAATCGCGAAACCGTATTGTTATTAATGTCCTCGAATAACCGATCGTTGATTTCACGTAATGATACTCGAATTATTTCACGATGCCCTGCGTAAATTATGCAAAATTGTTTCGAACGTCGGTGGCGGAAGAAAAAAAGGAAAGTTCGATCGATATTATCCGATTGGTTTCGTATGATGTTTAAACTTTGATTGGTTGTGACAAATGTGTTGAATGTGGTGGAATGGTCCGACCGAAGTGTGCGATGTTTTTACAATTTTCGCTTCATTTCACGCCCGTGCTGCCGAAGCCGCCCTCCGCGCGGTCAGTGTCGGAGAGGTTTTGCTGTTCGGCGAGGTTCGCGCGCGTCGTCCGCGCGAAAACGAGCTGTGCGATGCGGTCGCCCGGTTCGATCGCGAAGGGCTGTTTGCCGTGGTTGATCAATATCACGCGCACTTCGCCCCGATAGTCGGAGTCGATCGTGCCAGGTGCGTTGAGCAACGTCACGCCGTGTTTCAGGGCAAGGCCGCTGCGGGGGCGGACCTGCCCTTCGAAGCCCTCGGGGATCTCCAGATGTAGCCCGGTCCCGACCGCTTTGTACTCGCCCGGTTGGAGCACGGTTTTTTCGGATGCGCGCAGGTCCATGCCCGCTGAGCCTCGGGTGGCATATGAGGGAAGAG
>JAJDHV010000082.1 GCA_030266365.1 Synergistaceae bacterium OttesenSCG-928-I11
TCGCGACGGAGAATGAAAGCAAATCACGCGGTTTGGGCGCGGAGTCTTTGAAGGCCATTACTACTGGAGAAACAATCCCCATTGAGCGCAAACACGAAGATCCCTTTGACTATACTCCCAACCTAAAGATGATTTTCCTGTGCAATCGCCCTCCGAAATTCACCGATTGGAGTGGTGCCATGAAGAGGCGAATGCTGATTATCCCGTTCAAAAAGCAATACGTCGAAGACGAGCCGATCTTCGAATATGAGGGAAAGATCAACAGGAATATCGCAGATGACCTTCTGAAGGAACTGCCGGGTATCTTGACCTGGGCGCTGGAGGGCTGGGAAAGATTGCGCGGGAACAATCTGAAATTCACGCGCTCAAAAAAGGTCAACGATTATCTTAAAGAATATTGGCTGGAGCACGACCATTTCGAGGATTTTGTCACCTCCTGCGTCACTTCTTGTGCCGGCGGGAAGATCAAACTTAATGATCTTTACCGGTGTGTACGCGCTTTTCTTGATGAGAACGGGATGAGTGCGTATGCTAAATCCTTGACCTCTCGGACAATCACACGGGAGATTGAGTCGACGTTAAAGGCAAAACGGATATACTTTTACCGTAAGGACAGCGGCGGGGCTAGGCCGTTTTACGAAGTCGTACTCAATAAAAAAGCTAAAGAGTATCTGAGATCATCATGCATGTGTCAATAATCGAGCGTTCCAGGTTAAAGGAACACGCTGAATTGATCGATCTTTCCACATTTTTTACTTTGGATACTTCAGATAAAGGCAGTAATTATAAAACTTCAGGAGACATCGAGCCAAACAGTACCCTTCTGGAACTCCTACACAAAATTTATATCGAATTTAACCTTTAATAATTATTGAAAATACCGCCGAGTCCGATTGGATTCGACTGAAAGAGTTGTGAAGAGAGGCACGACTACCCCGAGACGTGCCTCTCATATATATATATTGTTACGTAAATATAAAGAAAGGAGAAAGCGAATATTGAGCAGCAAACATCCTAATCCAGCAATGGAAAACACTGCCGTTATTTACGCCCGTTACTCAAGCCACAATCAGCGGGAAGAGAGCATCGAAGCGCAGATTCGCGCCGCCGTGGAGTTTGCCGCACGGAAAAATTTGCGGATCGTTGGACAGTACACCGACTCGGCAAAAAGTGGAACCAGCGCGGACCGGGAAAATTTCCTGCAAATGATCGAGGACTGCGCAGCGGGGCAGTTCAAATTCGTCATCGTCCATAAGCTCGACCGCTTCAGTCGCGACAAGTATGATGCCGTCACATTCAAGCGCAAACTCAAGATCAACGGCGTGACGCTTCTGTCGGTCATGGAAAATCTGGACAACTCGCCGGAGAGCGTGATGCTGGAGTCCTGCCTTGAAGGCATGGCGCAATATTACAGCCTCAACCTAGCTCGTGAAGTCATGAAGGGCATGAAGGAGTCTGCGTATAAGGCGACCCACTTAGGCGGGATTGCGCCGTTGGGGTACGATGTCGACCCGGTGACGAAGAAGTACGTGATCAACGCCGCAGAGGCTGCCATCGTGAGATATATCTTCGAGAGCTATGCGGGAAACGTTGGTTACAACCGCATCTTGGAATATCTCAACGGCATGGGCTATAAGACGAAGCGCGGCAAGCCCTTCGGTAAAAATAGCCTTTATTCCATCCTAGGCAACGAGAAGTACGTCGGACGCTTCGTTTTCAATAAGAAGCTCGAAAAGGATGTGTCCGGCAGGCGGAATCCACAGGTGAAGCCGCGCGAAGAGTGGATCGTCGTCGAAGGGGGGCTCCCGGCCATCATTGACGAGGAGATGTTCGACCTCGTGCAATCCAAGATGGAAAACAACAAGCGGAACGGCGGCAGGTTCAAGGCGAAGGAGATTTACCTTCTGTCCGGTCTGATTTTTTGTGGAGAGTGCGGGAGTGGAATGTACGGGAACACCCGCCTGAGTGGACGAAAGACGAGCAAGTATTCCTCGTATAAATGCGGCGATAAGGCCAATCACAAAGGTTGCGAAAATAAGGAAGTCCGCAAGGAATATCTTGAGAACTACGTCCTTGATGAACTGTATTCAAAATTATTTTCGGAGGGCTCGATTAAAAAACTCTCGGCCATGCTGAGCGACTATAACCGCAGAAAGTCCGAGGAGAGCAGCGAGGAAGCGAAGCTCGCTTCGGATGAGCTTACGGCGATTCAGGAGAAGATCGGCAAGGTCGTCCAACTGGTCTCGGAGAGCGGCATCTCAATCGAAACCGTTAAGGACGAGTTGAAACGCCTGGAGGAGCGGAAGCAGTTTGTCGAGGGCTACTTGAAAGAGGTCCGTTCTAAGAACAACGCTTCGCTAATCTCCGAAGATACGATCTTTGAACTGATCCAGAGGTCAAGGGAATTCATCAAGGCTCGCAACATCGCCGAATGTCGCAACTTCATCCAGTCTTATGTTGAGAAGGTCCTGGTCTACGCCGATCGTGTCGAGGTTCTTTTCAAAATTCATGTCCCCAACGATACCAATGATGCCCTAACGCCGCTCAAGAGCGAGGAGGGTATCAGCACGCTTAAGGGATACCGTAAAGCCGGTTAGAAAATCGAAGGGCAGGTTCTTTCCGGGGACCTGCCCTTGCTCAATATTTCAGGAGGCGTATGAAAATGCAAGAAATAAAAATCAGTAAAGAAGAGCTCAAGGTGCTTGTCCCAAAATTCTTCGGTGCGGTGATACATCGACGCAGCAAGTGGACCGGGAAGGAATTACCGCAGATACATCGGCTTTTCCCAGGCAACATAATTGCCATGTTTTTCATTTGGTACAGGGCATACCTGCATCTGGACGAAGAAGTGCAGATCACAATGGATGATACACGTTTTCTCAAATATTTCCGATCGGCTCTGCGTGAAGCAAATTATCGATGGCGAGAGCTTGAGTCGAAGTCTGAATACACACGATCGCAGGGCGAATTTAGATTTCTATTCTCCAGCCTTCGCCTGACACGCGAGGGGGTGAGGGTTTACTTGGAGCTTTTGACCGAAGGATATTGATTACAGTATTCATCCCTTGATCTATTGTTGGTTCAGTTTACTTGTTTTAAACGGCTGGTCATGCATTTTTTTTGATCGTCATCAAATATATGGGAAAAAACGCCAAAGCCATTTCACACGAGGCTTTGGCGGCTCTTTTCACTGCGAGCAAGGATCACATGGGGGCAGAAACTTTTTGAAGATGTGGCGGAAAAGTGTCGAAAGAGTGGTGATCTTTTCTCTGTGAATCGTTGCCACTGCTGGAAAAGGGTAGTAAGCGGCGTAGAGCCTTATTTTTCCGGTTGGTAACATGAGAGAGGAATCGGCGGAAGTATTGCAAAACTGATTGATATGATCAAGTGAATAAAATACCAAGAATTCTCTGCATAATGGTAATATATCAAGAGCATTCAGCGAGAAATAGAAAGAAGGGAGCTTATATTCATGGACAGTGTTAAGGTAAATTTGAAAAATTGTTATGGGATTCGAGCTCTCGAATACGAATTTATTTTTGATCAAAAGAAAACGTATATAATTTATGCTCAAAATGGTGTCATGAAATCATCGCTTGCACAAACATTTAAAGACCTTAGTGATGGCAAAGACTCAGAAGATAGAATATATAAATCTAGGGAGACAGTGCGTACAATTACAGAATCAAATGGTGCTCCATTGGCTCCAGATAAGGTCTTTGTCATTGTTCCATATAATAAATCCTTTAAATCGTCCAAAATATCCTACCTATTAGCCAATAAAAAATTAAAAGAAGAGTATGATGAGTTACATCAAGAAATTGACGAGAAAAAAGACATTCTTGTTACTGCTTTAAAAAAAACATCGGGGCTCAAAACCGATATAGAAGAAACATTTTCCGAAGCAATAACCCATGATAGAAAAGCATTTTATACGGCTGTCATGCGTGTTGAATATGAGGTTGAAAACAATGGACCTTCTCAATTAGCAGAGGTTAATTATCAAACTATTTTTAACGACAAGGTTATGCAGGTGCTTCGAGATGATGATTTCAGAGAAAATTTAAAGCAATATATTACAACTTACGACAAACTTGTAGATAATTCAACTTTTTTTAAAAAAGGAGTTTTTAACCATAACAATGCTGAAGAAATTGCAAAAAACCTTGATGCTAATGGTTTTTTCAAAGCAAGCCACACTGTAAATGTGACAATCCAAGGAAAAAAACACGAAATATCAAATATTACCGAATTGAAAGACGCAATACAAAGCGAAAAAGATATCATTCTTGATAATCCTCAGTTGGCCGAAAGCTTTGCTCAGATTGATAATAAGCTCACGAAAAATGTGGATTTAAGAAAATTCAGAGACTACTTGGACAGCAACAGATTTCTTCTTCTTGAGTTAGATAATATCGAAAGACTTAAGCAAAATGTATGGGTTTCTTATCTCATCGATAACAAGGAAATGTTCATCGATTTATCAGAGAGCTACAAATCAGCCAAAAAACGCATAGAAAGCATTATTAGTGAGGCAGGAAAAGAAAAAACGAAATGGGTTGATGTTATCAGCATATTCAACAAAAGATTCTCCGTTCCCTTTAAAGTTGATGTCTCAAATAAGGAGGATGTTATACTAAAAAGCGATGTCCCGAACATAGAGTTTCAATTTAAGGATGAAGACGATGGTGTTCCAGAAACAGTTGACGAGCAAAAATTACTAGACGTTTTGAGCAATGGAGAAAGAAGAGCTCTATACATCCTTAATATAATATTTGAAGTTGAAGCAAGAAAAGAAGCCGGTCAAGAAACTTTGTTCGTTATTGATGATATAGCCGATTCCTTCGATTACAAAAATAAATATGCGATAGCAGAATACTTAAAAGATATATCAGAAGAAGATATATTTTATCAAATTATATTGTCACATAATTTCGATTTTTATCGCACCATGTCTAGTCGACTTGATGCGGGGCGTCATAACAAACTTCACGCAATAAAGACCGATGGCGCAATTCTCTTGAAAGAAGAAAAGTATCAGAAAAACCCATTTGAAACGTGGAAGAAATCTCCTGAAAAAAAGGAATTTTTTATTTCTTTAATACCACTGATGAGAAATTTGGCTGAATATGGTGGGCACTCTACAGAAGAAACACTTTTAACATCTTTACTGCATATAAAGAACAATACAAAGGCGCTTAAAGTCAAAGATATTCGCCCAATTATGAAGAAGATATTTCATGACATTGATACGAGCAAAATAACGAACGATGATGATTTTGTCATTGATATGATTTATTCCACGGCTGATGAGATATCAAGAGACTCTAATAACGACGTTGAGCTTGAGTGTAAAATTGTACTGGCAATGGCAATTCGTTTAAAAACAGAAGATTTTATAATATCCAAAATAAATGATAACGCATTTGTAGATGGCATTACCTCGAATCAAACATATAAACTATCACAAAAATTCAAAGAATTATTTCCTGCGCATAAGAACTTAGAAATAATATCAGAAGT
>JAJDHV010000083.1 GCA_030266365.1 Synergistaceae bacterium OttesenSCG-928-I11
CCGATAACCATTTCGTTCAGCAGGCCCAAAACGAACTCAGCGGTATTGGCAAACGTATGATTTGCAGGCGTTGCTTTCATCGTGGCGGTGTACTCAGCGATAAACTCGCTCCATATAAAATACCCTGCATTCAGGTAGCCGTCATAGTCTCTATCTTCGGGGTCGGGATCGGATGTATGTCTCGAACCGAATACGTCAATAAAGTGTTCGCCGTCTACTTCTATCTTGCCGCAGTATATGTGCATAAGCTCGTGGAACACGATGCGCCGCAGGCGATGCTCGGTAATTTTGTAGTCAATCCTCAACACCATCGCCGACTTGCCCCTGCCGATGACGCTGTTGCCGAAAACCCTGTTTTCAATCGCATACTCGTGATGCTCGTTAATCGGACGGTCGGGAGAATACAGCTTGCAAAGCGACTTAAAACATTCGAGTATTTTGCCTTTCGTCACAAATTCAATCTGTATATCGTCAATGCCGAAAGGCACATCGGGCATGACCCGTATAAAATATTCCAGCGTGTCGGTGGCGCAGGATTGCATCTCTTTCAACTTCATGTAAATCCTCCAGGGTCGCGAATAGCCCTCATGTTTGATGACAGGGACTTGTTTTGCTTATTGTGAATATCGCTTCGCATTCATAATGACATCAACTCGCGAAGAGCCTTTTCAAATGCCGCATCCTGTTCCGCTGTCCGTTTTGGCGGCCCTTTAAGGCGGCCGCCGGACATGCGGATTTTTTTCGAGATATGCCGCTTGTTGAGCAGAGCGTCGATGTTGTCGTCGGTGTACGCCATGCCGTTTTGGTCGATGGGCACAGCCAGCCGAGCGAGACACATGGCGGCTAAACCGTAATCCTGCGTCACAACGATATCGCCCGGCTTCACCATGTTGACGAGGGCGAAGTCCACGCTGTCGCTCCCTTTGGAGACCGTGATCGCTCTTGCTCCGGCCTTTTCAAAGACATGAGAGGTGTCGCAAAGGATAACGCAGTCGATTTTCTGTTCGGCGGCAACCCTCACTGCGATGTCGACAACGGGACAGCCGTCGGCGTCTATCAGGATGGTCACGATGACTTTCTCCCCTTTGAACGGGCGTTTTTTTCGCCCCACTCGCACATGGCCTCCAGAATGGGAATCAGCGATTTACCGTTCTCGGACAGACTGTATTCCACCTTCGGCGGAATCTGCGGATACTCCGTCCGCGTCACGATGCCGTCCGCCTCCAGTTCCTTCAACTGTGTGCTGAGTGTCTTGTAGGTAATCGTCCCGATCATTCGCTGCAACTCGTTGTATCGGACGACGCCACGCTCGATGAGACAGTACATGATGACCATCTTCCACTTGCCGCCGATCAGGGAGAGCGTGTAGCCGAACGGTGTGTCCGCGATGTTGCTGATCTTGCCCTCGTAACCCTTCATGCTCATATTGACACTTCCCTTTGCGAAAGTATGCGTCAAAAAAGTGCATACTTGTAAATCTGTTTACGAAAATTATATACTCCTGATGAAGCAAATGGCAACGTGAGTTGCCCAACTGAGGGAGGATATTTTATTATGAGAGACGTGAAAATCACGGTATTGAAGTCGACACTCGATGAGGAGCTTGCGAAGGAGTATGGGAATCCGGCGCTTGAAGCCTGTCCTTTCCATAAGCCTGGACAGACCTTTCTATCCGAAGCTGGGAAACAGCCGGAGGGTCTTTGTGATGAGGCATGGACGGCGTTCGGCAAATACGCTTTCGCGCTTGCCCACGGAGCGGAAGGCTTCTGGACGGAGTGGATAGAGAAACGCAACATCGCCATCAATAGCTGCAACGACGGCCTGCGCCCCGTCATCTTCAAGCTCGAAGCAGTTGAGTCGACGTCGTGAAAACTATTTTAGTCATCGTCGCCAGCGGCATGAAAAACTGCAACACCGATAAGCTCGCGGATGCCTTTATCAAAGGGGCGAGTGAAGCGGGGCATTCGGTGACGAAGATGTTTCTCGGCGATAAGGTTATAAACGGCTGCACGGGTTGCAACGCCTGTCGATGGGGAAAGCCCTGCGTGCAGAAGGACGCCATGCAGGACATCTACCCGCTGTACGTGAAATCCGATATGGTCGTGTTGGCGTCGCCTCTCTACTTCTGGACTATTTCCGCTCGGCTAAAAGCATTCTTGGAACGGCTTTACGCCGTTGCGGAGGAGGACGACAACCCGCCGAAGGGCAGGTACGAGAAACACGCCGAAAAGGACTGCGCTCTCCTGATGACCGCCGCCGACGATCTTTTCTGGACGTTCGAGCAGGCCGTTTCTTACTATCGCTTCAACTGCGTCAACTATCTCGGCTGGCGCGATAAAGGCATGGTGTTGGCTGGCGGCTGCGGCGGCTCCCCGACGAAAAGGTGCATTGAGGAGACGGGGCATTTGGATGAGGCTTACGGTTTTGGGAAGAGTGTGTAAGATATTCTTGGTGATGAAATCGAAAGCGCCAAACCCGACGAATTTTCTGGATATCGGTTTGGCGCTTCTGTTTTCAACTCTTCACTTCGTTCATGGAAGCAAATTTATTTCTTCACCGTATATCGTAGCCAAACGCAGCCTCCTTCCATTATCTCAGCGCTTTCAAGGGTGAACCCCACCGCTCTGTCGTTGCCGTAGCCACCGCGTGTTTCAAACAGCGCAGGCGTATCGGAAGAGCCGTCTGCCGCCGAAGCAATGACTACGCTGAGTTCGTCACACATACCGGCATCGATGAAAGACCAGTTGAGCACACCGCCGCCACCCAACATCAGGGTTTCGATGTTGAACAAGTCCTTCATCTTTTTCATAGCTAATGGGATATCCAAAGTGTCTTCTCCCGCAAGGATATAGGAGATTTCCAGTTTGCGAAGAAACGCCCTGTACGCATTCGTGGCTTTGCCGGTCAACACCTCCACCACATGGGCTTTGGTGTCCTGATATACCAATTCGTTGCTCTTCCAGCCCAACCTGCCGGACGGGTCTACCGAGACATAGTGCATGGCGGCATCACGTCGTGCCACGTAGTCGCCTTCCGGTACAGGTGGCGCGTTTTCATCCAGTTCGGGTTTGGCGTAGTCCGTAAAGTTGTCGTCGGTAGTGACTCGACCCGACAACCATCCCTGATGGCGATAATAGGGATTATCGCCAAAGGCGAGGCGATAAAACACCTCTCCGGCGACTTCGCCCTCCGGCGCGTCCATATACGCACCCATGATTTTGCCATCGATGGAGGTCATCATATGGCAGAAGATATAAGGTCTTTCCATGTTCATCATTCTCCTTTCATATTGGAGGCGGTTTACGAGCCGCTGCCCATCACGCTCTGACGCACGCCGGTCACGACGATGGCTTTCGGCGTCATCGGGCATACGGACTGGCAAGCGCCGCATCCGATGCAGTGAAACGCAGCGACCTCCGGTACTTCCAGACCGTTTGGCGCATCCGTCATGGAGATCGCGCCCTTGGGACAGACCTTCGAACAGAGATAACATGCGACGTTTTCCTTGAGGGCGCGGCACTTTGAGGCGTCGCAGGACGCTTCGCCAATCTTCAGCCACTGCTTGTCCTCCAGAGAGAGGGGCTGCAAGGCCCCCGATGGGCAGATCGCGTTGCAGAGCGTACAGTCGTGATGACATGCCCCGCGATCGAACTCCAGATGCACCGGCTCGAAGAGGCCGGACGAACGAATCACCTTCGTCGGGCAGTTCAGCGCGCACATCCGGCAGCTCGTACAGCTCTTGAGGAAGCGCTCCGCATCCAACGCTCCCGGCGGAAGAATCATTCCCTCCGCGCTCCCGCTCGTTCGCGCGAGATCGCGGATCGGAGTGCCCAAAATTTGCCCGGCACCGATGACGCCGATGGCAAGACCGCCCGCCTTCAGGAGAAAGATTCTGCGCGACGGATCGGCCGGTTCCCCCGATACCGGCTCGTGCTTTTCTGCCCTCCGCAGCGAAATGCTGCCGTTCGTGCACTGTGATGTGCAGTTCATACAGCGCACGCAGCGCTCGTTGTCGACGGCGCGCTCGGAGGTGTCGATGCAATCGGTCGGGCAGACGCCCTCGCAGAGGCCGCACGCAGTACAGGAGGGGGCGATGCGAATCTGCCACACGCCATATTTGGAAAACAACCCCAATACCGTCCCGACGGGGCAGATTGCAACACAGTAGACACGCTTTCGCCAAAGCGTCAAAATCGCCAGGCAGGTGAGAAACAGCAGAGAACCGGCCAACGGCAACATCAAGAAATCGTGCGATTCGCTGCCCGTGATTTCAGTGAACCCGTTAATCCCGCCAAAGATTCCGCCAAAGCGCGAAAATGGATCGAGATAGCGAAGCAGAACCGCCCACCCGCCGACGAGGAAAACGACTGTAAGCGCCGCAATCGCGTATCTGAGCGCTTTGAGGTTCGGCGTTTGGGCAGGCCGAGTGCGCTTCCACCGAAGAGCGATGATTGCATCCTGCAATATGCCGAGGGGGCAGAGTATCGCGCAGAAAAACCTCCCGAAGAGAAACGTCGCCAACAAAAACGCAACGCCAGCGATGAGCGCGGATACGGCGAACCCCGTCGCCACTCGGATCGACAGCATACTCGGTTGAAACGACATCAACCTTGCGAGTCGCTCGCTTCCAAGGATGAAAGAGGCGACCGTCAGCGACATGAAAAAGGCCGCGAATATGATTCTGACTCTCCTGCCTGCCGGTCGCCTCATCGATTCACCTTACCTCCATTCCATTTTTTTGCAGCCAGGATTCGATATCTTGCCGGAGCGTGTTACCGCCGCCATAGGAAATGGAGAGGGCCCCCTTGATCGCGGCGTTTGGACAGAGTTTTGCGATAGCTGAAACGGTCTGTCCGAGACGACCACCGCCGTGGCTGTTGAATGGAACGACCGTCTTGCCCGAGAAATCGTAACTTTCCAGGAAAGTCGCCACCGGCATCGGGATCGTTGCCCACCAAGTCGGATAACCGAGGAATATGACTTCATAGCGGTCGAAGTTCGAAATCCGGGTCTTGAGCGAGGGCCTGGCGTCGGCTTGCAGATCCCGGAGGCTTTCTTCGAGGCAGGTGTTGTACGACCTCGAATACGGCTTTGTCATCTCGATCTCCACGAGGTCGCCGCCGACCCGCTCGTGAATCTGCGAGGCGATGCGGCGCGAGTTGCCGGACCAGGAAAAATAGGCGACCAGAATTTTACCCTCTTCGGCCCTTGCCGGGATGGCGATGCCAAAGAGAAGCGATAACATGAGCGTCGCAAATATGAAATTCCGCATGGCACTGCCTCCTTAAAATGAAATAGCCGCCGCATTGCGGACGAGCCGAAAACCGATATTGAACGTCGCGTTTTCCGGTGGATACGGCGAGCGATACGCGGAACGAAGGTGCCTGCCAAAATCGTTCCATCCGCCGCCCCTGTTTACCCGGTAGACCCCGGAGGCCGGGCCGACCGGATTGTTTTGCGGGTCTGCGGGATAAGCTCCATACCAATCCCAGCACCATTC
>JAJDHV010000084.1 GCA_030266365.1 Synergistaceae bacterium OttesenSCG-928-I11
CAGGTTTTGGACGAAAGATTGGGTGAGTTTATTTTTCAAGAAGTATTCCCTCCGATCATCAGAAAAAAATCTGCTCCAAATCTGCTCCAAATTATTATAACTCGCCTAGTTTTATCGTCAAGCATGAAATTCTTGAAATGCTATAAATGGCGATTGACACTGATGTTGTGAGGTGTATAATTGCGCGTAAGAAATCGCAGAGTTGCAAAAATTTTTCCTTGACACGGAAGAGGTCAGAGGTTCGATTCCTCTATCACCCACCAAGGAATACCAAGGGTTCAGGAGATTTCGCCTGAACCCTTTTTCTATGGCTGGCCTCCAAATGGCCTCCAAATCGTTTTGGCCTCCACTCGGAGGATACTTTTTCCTGGCGTGCAACTTCATGCAACTTAAAAAGTTGCATCTCAGGAAGATACGTAGTTTTACCTACTCATTCTCCCGCAAAACTTTCGCCGGTAGATTTTTCAAGCCTGGACAATTCTTGTGCTAAGGCGTTTTAGTTGAGAAATTCTCATTTCACGAATCACATCGACCAGCGTTTGTAGTTTTTATCTATACCTCACTTTCTCAGCCGTATCGTGAACCATAACAAAGCGCTGCGATTAAGGAAGTGATGGATATGACAAGCGCGATTAACGTTTCGGTCGAGAAGGGTTTTCTTCGGATAATCGGTGAAATACCGGTCGCGAGCACGAAAGAAGAGCTGGAAGCTTTTATCTCGGATATCAATTGGAGGCTGCTCGGCGATAAAGAAACCCAGAAAGCGCCTTCATTCGGACTACTTCGAAGAGAGCTGACGGAGGCCGACGCCGCAATTTATATCGGACGTTCTCGCTCTTTCCTGCGAAGCTGTCGCCATGAAGGCAAAAAAGGCAAACGTCCCAGAGGCCCCAAGTACACGCGCGACAGCGAGCGCTCCATCAGATACCCCGTCGAGGAGTTGGACAAGTGGCTCGCAAGTCGCGCTCTGTATGAGGCTTCGTGCGAAGAAATGAGCGACGGCGTGGAGTAGCGTAACGAGTATGACCGTCATGGATAATTTACCTGAGAAAATTCAGGCGACATACGACAGATTGGTCGCTGGCGGTTATATCCGCGATGCTATGCCAGTCTGGGACGACGATAAACGGGCTATCACAAACTCCATCGCGCGTTCTGCCGTCTTCTCCGTCGTCGAGAAGGGAAACAGGACGACTTTGTTCGAGCAGCGGGTGCCTGCGCCGTCCAACTACGAGATCATCATCACCGGCGAACAACTCAGCGAGGCAGATCGGGATGTTTATTTGCAGGCAATCCACTATTTTCGCGGGTGTGGCCCGAATGAGGAAATTCGAATCAGTCCAAGAGACTTTCTTTTGGCCATAGGGCGACAAGACGGGCTGGAGAATCGAAAATGGCTCTGGAACTCCATCAGGAAGATTGCGAAGACGCTCCTGGAAATAACGATCACGCTGCCGGAGCGAAAAGTTCGATTTGTCGGTTCTCTCCTTACGATCGTCACGAGAGAATCGAACGGAATTCCCGATGAGATACGCATGCGCCTCCCCTTGGACGCGCTTCGCTTTTACAACGAGGATTCGCGGACACTGTTGAGCATGACGAGGCGAATTTCTCTGAAAGGCCCAGGAAGCCAGCTTGCTAAATCTCTCCAGGCCAAAATTTACTCGCACAAAGAGCCGTTCCCGATGAAGCTGGAAACTCTCATGGCGCAGTGCGGTTCAAAATGCAAGAGAGTCCTGGACTTCAAAAAGAAACTGATCGTCGCGCTGAATCTACTGGTCGAGAACCAGGACATCGAGGGATACCGCAGGTCGGGCAGTTGGCGGAGCAGATCAACAACCAGATCAAGATGATAAACGACATGATCACGAACACGCTCACAATGCCGGATCAGTTGTTCCGTGACGTGAAGCAGGTCTACGGCAGCGTCAAGAACATCATCGGCAAGACGCAGGGCATCGCCTACAACCTCTCGAACATCGACGACGAGCTGAAACGCCGCTTCAAGGATTACAGCGACCTCTCAAAGCTCGTCACGGTCGAGAGCTTTTCGGCGGAGTACCGCAACGTCGTTGAAACGCAGACGAACACGGTGCGCACGACGATGGAGGCAATAGGGGTCTCCTTCGAGGAGTTGGTGAAGGACGACACGTCTGCACTCAAAGAGTTGCAGAAAAAGGCGTCGTCCGCACAGGGTCGGAACGAGCTGATGCAGGGCACCAACCAGCTCCTGGGCTTTCTCGCGGAGGACGCCATGAAACTCCGGCAGTTGCAGATGATGCAGGCCCAGATGGCGGGAACCGCTTACGAGGCGGAGCGGACACGAAGCGATTTGAGCAACAAACGCCTTGAGGATTTCTTCAAGCGCAGCTCGGAGCAGGATGTCTACATTCCAGACAAGAGCCTGATTGACGGGTTCAGATAAAGGAGGAAAAAATGATGAAACGTGTTTTTTATGCAATTCGCCTCTACGAGTGTCTTTGCGACAGTATGAGCGACATCGCCAAACGTGCGGCTGCAATCCGCAAGAAGGACGAAAGCCTAAAACTTTGCATGTCGGTTTACGAATATTTCACGTCCCTGCGGACGGGCCTGGACTTTTCATTGCAGTGCGACGAAATTCTCGCACTGCATGATGCGATTAGCCGCGAAACGTTGGAGTCCATCGGAGTCTCCTTCGATGAAATCATGAAGGACAGGGATTCCGCCCTGGCCGAGCTGGGAGAAAAAGCTTTGACGGAAGAGGGGCGGGATGACCTGTTTCGGGCAATGAACGATCTGATGGACTTCGCCGACGATCAGACGATGCTCTTGAACCGCCTTGCAGATCAGCAAAGCCGGATGGCGCGAACGGCCTTCCATCTGGAGCGCAAGCAGAAGGGCATTGAAGATTCCTGCGTGGAGGTTTTTCTGCGGCGTCGGACGTATGAGTTGCGAACAGACGAGGCTCTCAAGGAAATTGAAGAAGAGGGCTGGGAAATTGACTAAGGCCGGACAGATGCAAGCGTTGGGAGAAGATTTCAAAAATTGGTGTGCGTACTGTAAGGGTGGAAGGACATGAGAGCGGGTAAAATCGCTCTCCTCGGTCTTGTTGCCTCCGCCGTCTATCTCCTGATTTCTGCTGTACCGGCGGACGCACAGATCGCCAACATCGCGATGGCTGAACTCTACATCTCGATTCAGGAGGCGAGCAAAGACTGGCTGCAAAGGGCTGGACAGATCGCGCTGCAACTGCTCGCGGTTACTGCGGTTATCGGGTTTGCCATCGGGATGAAGGATTTGGTTCTCGCCGGGAACGTCACACTCGACGGCATAGTTGCAATGTTGGTTCGCTACGCGATGCTGATCGGGCTGCTCGTCTGGCTCCTAAACGCGCCGCAGCGACTGGCGCTCATCCCCATGAGCATCAAGAAGATCGGGGCGACGATCAGCGGACAGAATATCAGCTTCGGCGGGCTGATACGCCTCTTCGCCGACGTTACCAACCCTCTGGTGGACTTCACCAGGGGATTGGGCTGGACGGATGTCGGACTCATCATCTGCATGACGTTCATCATCTTCCTGATCAATTGCCTCTTCTTTTTGATTGCGACAACCGTTTTGGTTGTCGAGATTGAGGCAATTTTCATCATGGTTGGCGGACTCTTCACAGCGAGCTTCTTCATCATCGGCTACTTCCGAGACAGCTTCATGAGCTACATCAAGGCGCTGGCCTCGGTCGGCGTCAAGATGCTCATGCTCTGTCTCTGTCTCGGTGCCATGCGAAACATCATGGCGACATGGCCCGCCATGATTTCCATTCAGGTCGAGAGCACGGAGAGCGTGTTCAGCTTCCTCATGCCGATGGCCTGCGCGCTCATGGGGTTCTACATGATCTTGAAGGCAGTGCCTCAGTTCGCCTCGTCCATCCTGACGGGCAGTTCGTCCTGGCTCGACGGCGGTGCGCTGAAAGGTGCGGCGATGGCCGGTTATGCCCTCGGTGCGACCGTCGTCAACAGCAGCTGGTCGATGGCGCAGAAGATGATTGGCGGTGCATCAGTGGTATCGCAAGCAGCGCAGACGTATCAACACACGTCGCAGGCGGCTCGCGATACCGGTTCCACGCCAAACGAGGCCAAAGCTGCTGGTGCGAAGGAGGCCGTTGCAACCGTCATGACCGGCCCGCAGGTGGGAGGCTCTCGTGCTGCCGGAGAACGCATCTACTCCGACCACCAGCGCGGTCAGCAGTTCGCGGACGTTCGCGCCGGAGCTTCCTCAAACATGATGTCACAGCCCGCAAGCAGTTCAACAAGGAAGGATGAGAAGAAATGAAGTTAGGAAAAAACAACGAAACCCGTGAGGAAGCGCATCTGCTTGCCAGCGACCCCTTTCTCGCGGGGCGGACGGAGGCGGCGGAGCGATACGGGTATCTCTCCCGCAACGCGGCGCAGTGGCGGCGGATTTCTCTTGCACTGCTGCTCTGCTGCGTCGCCTGCGTCGGCATGGTCATCGTCATCGCCGGTCGCGTTACGGTCGTCCCCTACATCGTGCAGGTGGACGGTCACGGCTACGAGATCGCGGTGGAGCCGGTGGCCCCCTCCCGTATCGATGCTCGGCTCGTCATCGCCCACATCGGGCGTTACGTCTGGTCGATGAAGACGGTATTCGCCGACCCGGAGGCACAATTGCACCTGATGAACTTCGTCTACTCGACGACGCCCACATCGACAGGCGCAGAGAAGAAGTATCAGGAGTATTACAACTCCAACAACCCCATCCGCATCGGCGAGTCGGAGACGGTGTCGGTGACGGTCAACAGCGTTCTATCGCTCAGCCCCGATACCTGGCAGGCCGAGTGGACGGAGGAGCGTTACACCGTAGGTGGCGACAAGGTGAACACGAAGCATTATCGGGGCATTTTCACGACGGCTATCGTCACACCCCGCGCGATGCAGGACGTTTTGAAGAACCCGCTCGGGATTTTCATCGTCGATTTCAATTTCTCGGAAGTCCTGTAACGGACTTGAACTGTTGGTAAAGAACATGAACTGGAGGTATAGAAGGATGAAAAGTATAGGAAAAAATGCGAGACGTTACAGCCTGTTCTGCCTGATGCTCTGCACAGTGGTATTTGGTGCGAGCGGCGCGTTCGCGGCTGAGATTGACCCGGATAAAGCCGAGATGGTGGAGATCGAGTACAACGGGAAGATCATCTCAGTCGACATTCGCGACATGGCTCTCGTCTGGGACAAAGACGGGAATCGCGACATCGAACTCAGCAACCCGGAGAAGTACGCGGATGCCTACGCCAACGCGCGTTTCTACGGTCTGGTGGAGCAGTATCTGGAGAAGGACGAGAAAGGCGAACCGGTTGCCAAAATCGGGCAGGATGTCGCTCCAGACGAGGACGCGGATTACCGCGATGAATTTTCCGCCATGGGCGGCGGTTCCGGCTCGCAGGAGATATCCAAACGAGAGTACGACGACGAGCAGCGCGCCCGCGTCTGGTCAGA
>JAJDHV010000085.1 GCA_030266365.1 Synergistaceae bacterium OttesenSCG-928-I11
CCAAACTCTTTATTCCTTGCACCAGAACACGGACAACCTTCATCTCCATATCTGCGTCAACCGCATCGACCCCGACACACACAGGGCGATTACCGCAGCGGGTGGATGGACGCGACGCGCCATGGAGCATGCAGCGCGACGCATTGAAGCCGGGCAGGGTTGGCAGGTGGAGGAGAATACTTGGTCTGAGGTCAACGAACTTGGCGAACTCGTGCAGAAACCGAAACCAGCAGAAGAAAAAATTCCGCAGCCAGTACAAGACAAAGAAAACCAGAACGGTGAGCAGTCGGCGATCCGCAAAGCACAGGAAGTTCTGAAAGCTACGGTGAAAAACCAAAACTTTTCATCGTGGGATGAACTTCACGCTCTGCTGCAAAAGAACGGCATGGAGTACCGGAAAAAGGGTTCCGGCGCGATTGTGCTCATCGGCGATATTCCGGTGAAGGCAAGCGCGGTGTCACGGAATCTGGCACTGAACAAACTTGAAAAGCGGTTCGGTACATTTCGTCCGCTTCAAGAAAAAACATTGCTCGATTCTGCAAATATCGAACGCACCTCAAATATCTCCGACCCGAAACCGCTCTCGACTTCAAACGACACCGCCGACTGGCGCACCTATGCCGCCGCCAGAAGCACGTATTACGAGGAGAAACGGGGAAAGCGCGGAACCCAGCAACAGAATCACCAAGATGAAAAATCTGCGATGCAGGATCGTCAACAGATAGAGCGGGAGGAACTCATGCGCTCGCTCAACGGAAAGGGCTACGGGAGGCAGCATATCAACAACCGACGCTCGACCCTCTCCACGCGACACGCTTATGAGAGAGCACTGCTGAAAGAGTCGCAGAAAAAGGAGCGCGAGGAGTTCCAGCGTGCCAACCCGTCGTTCCCGTCATACGAAGAGTGGTTGCGGAACAGAGGACTCGCCACGAAGGCCGACGAGTGGCGGCACCGCAAGAACAAAAAATTCCTCCAGATGTCGGCTCCTGACGACTGTAAAAAGATCATCGCGGAAGTGTCGCAACAAGGGCTACCCGGTTTTCAGATGCTCGCGACACAACAGGGTGTGAAGTTCTACCGCGACATGCCAGCGAATACCTCGTTTCTCGACGCCGGACAAAAAATCCGCGTCTATCGCGAGGACGACGACACCCTGCTGGCGGCGCTGCAACTCGCTCAGCAAAAGTGGGGCGGCGTGCATCTCAGCGGTAGCGACGATTACATACGTCGCTGTGCGGAGCTTGCCGCACGTAACGGTATTCGCATCGCCAATCCGGAGCTGCGGGAGATGATGGCAGCGGCAGCGGAGACACCGGAGGAGAAAGAGCAGAGAATGCAAGAAGAGAGAAAAGCCCTCCGGCACAATACATTTGAACTTGCCAGAAAGTGGTTCCCACAGGGGACGATAATCATGACCAACGCGCTGGAGAACAAGGGATACAGCGGAGTCCTGCTCGGCGTTGTCCAAAATGGCGGGCGTTTCTACGCTGTGCAGGCAATTGAGGAAAACCGTGTCATCATACACAGCTTGGAGATGAGCGATGTTCCTGCTTTCGAGGACATGGTGGGCCGAAATGTGGATATAAAGAACGGTGACACGCATACATCGACTATGATTCGCGCACAGAACCAAATGGAGGAACGACGAAAAAATTGGCGACGTTAAACTGAAAATTGAACAATTCAAAACAATTCCCACTTGTTTTGCTTTCAGTTGAGTATATTTCGTTCCTACGGTACAATTATTCAAAGAAAATATTACTATCGAACTACCAATGGGGAAGTGGATGTATGATTACAGGCGAGCTGAAAAATAAAGTAGACAAATTGTGGGAGATGTTTTGGACGGGCGGCCTCACAAACCCGCTTGATGTCATAGAGCAGATCACATATCTGATGTTCATCCGCGACTTGGACAAAATCGACGGCACTCGCCAGAAGGACAGCGTCATGCTCGGCACACCGTACACCAGCATGTTCGTTGGGCGCGAGAACCTGAAATGGTCCGTATTTCGCGACAAGCCTGCCGAGTTCATGTATCAGACAGTACAGGGCGAGGTCTTCCCCTTCATCAAGGGATTGAATGGCGACAAAAGCAGCACCTACGCAAAGTACATGGATGATGCTATCTTCAAGGTGCCTACGCCGCAGCTTCTGGAGAAGATCGTTACATCGCTCGACGATATGTATGCTTATATGGAGCAATTGCCGGATAAGCAGGACGTGCGCGGCGACCTGTACGAATACATGCTCTCCAAGCTCTCCACGGCGGGCACCAACGGTCAGTTTCGCACGCCACGCCACATCATCCGCATGATGGTGGAGTTGTTGGATTTACAGCCCGGCGATACGATCTGCGACCCGGCTTGTGGAACCAGCGGTTTTTTGGTGGCGGCTGGGGAGTATCTGAAAGAGCACTTTCTCGACGAAATTTTCTACAGCAAGGACGACAAAGCCCACTATGACAGCATGATGTTCACCGGCTACGACATGGATCGCACCATGTTGCGCATCGGGGCAATGAACATGATGACACACGGCATCGCCAACCCTCATATCGTCTACAAGGACAGCCTGTCCGACCAGAACACTGACACGGGCAAATACACGAAGATTCTGGCCAATCCACCGTTCAAGGGCAGTCTGGACTACGATATCGTATCGACCGACCTGTTGAAGGTGACCAAGACGAAGAAGACCGAACTGTTGTTTCTCGCGTTATTTTTGCGGATGTTGAAAAACGGCGGGCGCTGTGCCTCTATTGTGCCGGATGGCGTGCTTTTCGGCTCGTCCAACGCGCACAAGGCTATACGCAGGGAGATAGTTGAGAATCACAGACTTGAGGCTGTTATCTCCATGCCTTCCGGCGTATTCAAACCTTACGCGGGAGTTAGCACCGCCGTGATAGTCTTTACCAAGACCGGCGCGGGCGGCACAGACAAAGTCTGGTTTTACGACATGCAGAGCGACGGCTTCAGCCTGGACGACAAGCGAACGCCGCTAGTCACCAGCGACATCCCGGATATCGTCGCAAGGTTTCACGCACAGGGCGAAGAAGCGTCCCGCGCACGTACCGAGCAGAGCTTTTTAGTGACGAAGGATGAAATCGTTGGCAATGACTACGACCTCTCGATCAACAAATACAAGCAAAGCGCTTACGTCGAGGAAGAATACCCCCATCCATTGGAAATTATCGCCGAGATCAACGAACTTGAGAAAGAGATCACCGCCGGATTGGCGGAGTTGGAGGCTGTTCTGCGTGGGTAGGTGGGAGATGGTGAGACTTGGGGATGTTGGTTTTTTTCAAACTGGGGGTACACCCACAAGAAGTAGGCCAGAATACTTTGAGGGAACAATTCCATGGATAACGACACCAGCGTTGGGAGCCACATACATTGGTTACTCAAACGCAAACGCTTTTTTAACAGAAGAAGCCATTCGCAATAGCGCTACTAAGATCATTCCTGCAAATTCTCTAATGATAGGGTTGCGAGTTGGTGTTGGAAAATCATCAATTAATACTGTTCCAATGTGCACTAATCAAGATATTGTGTCGATATCCGATGTTGACACATCAAAAGTATGTCTCGAATATCTTAATAAATATATTGTGACACAGCAAGGATATTTGGATTCTCAAAAAAGAGGTGCGACAATCCAAGGAATTAAGATCGAATTACTAAAAGATTTATTGATACCCCTTCCACCGTTGGAAGTCCAGCAACAAATCGCCGATGTGCTTGACTGTGCCAGCGCCCTCATCGAAAAGCGCAAAGCGCAGATCGACAAGCTGGATTTGCTTGTGAAATCCCAATTTGTCGAGATGTTTGGGGACACGGCGATGAATCCAATGGGGTGGACTAAATCGACAGTCGAAGAATTGGTGATAGAAGGTATTCTAAATAAGCCACTTGACGGAAACCACGGCGAAAAACATCCAAAGGGTTCTGAATACGTTGCTGACGGCATACCGTTTGTCATGGCGAATAACTTGGTAAATGGGACTATCGATTATTCAACGTGCTACTACATCACGAAAGAACGCGCAGAAGCTCTCGACAAAGGTTTTTCAAAGAACCAAGATGTGCTTATTACCCACAAAGGTACAATCGGTAGAACGGCGATAGTCGATGATAACTTTGATTATATTATGCTGACGCCACAGGTGACGTATTACAGAATCATCAATGGCTTGAACAATATATATCTGAAGTCGTATTTTGATTCAAACTATTTTCAAAGCCTGATGGTGCAACTAGCGAGCAGTGGGACGACAAGGGCTTATATAGGTATCACTGCACAGCTAAAATTGCCAATCCTTGTCCCTCCGCTCGACCTTCAAAACCGCTTCGCGTCGTTCGTTGAAGCTGCCGACAAATCAAAATTTGCTATGCGGAATGAACTGGCTAAGTTGGAGATTTTATATAAGTCTCTGATGCAGAAGTGTTTTAGAGGGGAAGTGTATTAATCCCCCAGTCAGCTACGCTGCCAGCCCCCTTTAACAAGGGGGCCTAAAATAAAAAAGACAGCAGTGATAAAGGACAGAGCCCAGCCACACCAAGATGGCGACAGAAACAGACGATAAAACCAAGCTCCGCCTCCCTCGTTTTGAGGGAGGTGCCGCCAAAGGCGGCGGAGGGAGGCTTTGCAGTCGAGGATGATTGAGCGAAAATGCAAAACCGAAAACACAACGCAGCGCTTACTCCACATGCAAAGGAACTGCGCAAAAGCATGACAAAACAAGAGCGTCATTTATGGTACGATTTTCTTCGCACCTACCCGTTGCGTGTTTTACGTCAAAAGATTATTGGACAGTACATCGCGGACTTTTATTGTGCCAAGGCGAAACTGGTGATCGAATTGGACGGCAGTCAGCATAACACAGAAGAGGGGTTGCAATACGATTCCGAACGCGAACAGGCCATGAGGGCGTTTGGCATCGAGACCATACGATACGCGAACAGCGACATAGACAACTATTTCGATGCTGTGTGCAATGACATAGACGAACATATTCGAAACCGTGTGAGGTGACCGCTATGTCCACCAACTTCGATTTTCTGACCAGTGACCCACAATTCGAGCCTTTCGCCGAAGCCGCCATATCGGCGGAGCGAGCGCTGTCGATTTCGCCAGCGCTGTGCGCCACTGCCAGCCGCACGGCGCTGGAGTTCGCGGTCAAGTGGCTCTACAGTGTGGACGACTCCCTCACAAAACCCTACGAAGATAAGCTTGTCACTCTAATCAGTACCGAGAACTTCAAAGACCTGATCCCACGCGGCATGATCGCCAAACTGGACTACCTGCGCCGCGTCGGCAACAATGCCGCGCACAACCCAAAGAGCGTTTCGCGCGACCAGGCCGTGCTGGCGTTGCAAAACCTGCACAGTTTCATGGATTTCATCGCCTACAGATACGGCGCGAACTACGAAAAGATGGCTAAGGACTACACCGTC
>JAJDHV010000086.1 GCA_030266365.1 Synergistaceae bacterium OttesenSCG-928-I11
ATCTCCGGCAATGCGCGGGTGATTCTGCGCGCCTGCCGCGAGCGGGGCATCGAACCGTACGCGGTGATCAAGGGCTACAACGCGCTCCCGGAGATCAACGCGACGCTCGTCGAGTCGGGGTTCGGCTGTCTCGCGAGTTCGCGTCTCCATCACCTTCGCCGGGTCAAGGCGGACCACCCCGGTACGAGGACTCTCGCGCTGCGCATCCCCATGCGTTCGGAGGTCGCTGATCTCGTTCGCTGGGCCGATTGCAGCCTCTGTTCCGAGATCGGGACGATCGAGGCGATCGACGCGGAGGCAGGCAAGCAGGGCAGGCCGCACGGCGTCATCCTGATGCGCGACCTGGGCGACCTGCGCGAGGGGGTCTGGGGCGCGGAACGGTTCGTCGAAACGGCGATCGCGGTCGAAAAAAAATTCCGGCGCGTCAGACTGTACGGCATCGGAGCGAACCTGAGCTGTTACGGCACGGTCAAGCCAGGCACGGCGAACATGGCGGACCTCGCGAACTGTGCCGCCGAGATCGAGCGCGGCATCGGGCGCAGGCTCGACGTCGTCTCTGGCGGCGCGTCGACGTCGCTGCCGATGCTGGTGCGGGGCGAGATGCCGCGCGCGGTGAACAACCTGCGGATCGGTGCGGGCCTGATGCACCGGGGCGACATCTACGGCGTGCGCGACGGTGAACTGACCGACGTGACGGACGACACGATGTTTCTGGAGGGCGAGATCGTCGAGATCGGCGAAAAACCGACGCACCCGGTCGGCGAGCTGGACGTCGACTGCTTCGGCAACACCAGGGTTTTCGAGGACCGGGGCATTCGACGCCGGGCGATTCTCGCCTTCGGGGCGTTCGACGTCGGCGACGTGACGAAGCTGACCCCGCTCGATCCCGACACGCACATCCTCGGTTCGAGCAGCGACCACACGATCGTAGACATCCACGACTCGGGCGAGCGTTACAGGCTCGGCGGAACGATGCGTTTCCGCATGGAATACCAGTCGATGCTATACGCAACAGCGAACGAATCCGTCGAAAAAATTTTTTAGACCGTGGGGCTCCGCCCCACCCCTATAAAAGCCAAATGCAAGGCCCGAATTTTTTTCGCCGAAAAGTGGCGAAAAAAATTCGGGCCTTTATTTTTTTGATTTTTACGGGGGTGCAGGGGGCACTGCTCCCTGCCGGGTGTGGGCGAAGCCCACGGCCCTGAGTCCTTACCTCCGGCGTTTGACGAGGACGGTCCCGAGCAAGCCCAGCAGGGCGAGCGTTCCTGCGCCCGCGGCGCAGCCGCTGCTGCTGCTGCCGCCTGTGTCGTCGTCTTCGTCGTTCTTGTCAGGGATGACGTTCGAATCCGCGTCGATCTCACCTAGCTTGGTGCCGATGACGAGGGCGAAGTCGCCCTTCTTCGCGCCTGCAAACAGCTCGGAGTCGGAGTTCAGCCGGAAGGTAACCGGGGTCGATTCTCCCGGGAAGACACCGGGCAATACCTCAATCCCTATCGGGACGGCGTCTCCCTCGTCGGGGTGCCCCAGGTAGAGGGTGACGGGGACGTTCATCGCCGGTGTGTCACCGTCGTTCCGAACGTTGGCGGAGATGACCGTAACGTCGCTCTCCTCGCTCTCGGTCATGACAAACTCGTCGTTTTCGAACGACAGGTCGATCTCGCCGTGTTCGTAGACGCCCATCGGGTCGTTCGGATCCTCCGCTCTGGCGAATGCGGCTTCAGCCGTCGTATTTTTCGGTTTGAAGATCGCCACGTCGTACCAGCCCTGGTTGTTGTCGCATATCTCCTTGTGCCGCGATGTCCTCAAACCGTGGTGCGGCAGTTCGGCGAATGCCCGATCCGGGTTTACCGTGACGAATATGCGGTAGCGCCCGTCGGGGACGTTCGTTATGTTCCACGGCATATCCGCGAACTCCCAGTTCCGCCTGTTGCCGGTGTTGTTCCAGACGGGGATCAGGTTGATCGTCGCAGTGCCGATCTCCTTGCGCGAGCCAAGTTTGCCTTTCGAGTCGTATGCGGCGTACTCGAACTTGACCTTGACGTTCTTCGCGGCGGCGGCAGCCGTCTCATCGTGCTCCGACATGCGCTTCACCGCGAAGTTGTGGATGCGGCACTTTAGCGTTATCTCGCCCGTCTCCTCGATGCCGCTGTCGACGTTTCGGTCGCCCTTCGCCATGAAGAAACCGCGAATACGGCGCGCGCTCGGGTTTTCGGTGTTGCTCTCCTCTATTTTCCACGTCGAGCCTTTCGACACCCACAGGTACGGCAGATTCAGCGCGGGGTCCGGGGCCGAGCTGTATCGGGCCATCCACCACTCCATGTTGGCGTCCGGTATATCGACGGTGTAGGAGACCTTGACGACGCCCGCGTCTGTCTTGTAGATGAAGGCTTTGGCGCCGTACTGATTGCTCGAGTTGTAGAGGTCGTTGAAGCGACCGGTCTGGGCGATCACGATATCGGTCTTCGTGTCGAAGGTCGATGTGCTGGTCTTGGTGTAGCGGTAGGAGGTATCCGTGTGTACCTTGATCTTCGTGCTGCCCTGCACCGTAAAGCCCATGCTGCTCGCCTTGGCGTTGACCCCGATGGAGCTGTCCACGTCCAGCGTCGCGGAGGTCTCCAGGCTCCCCTTCTGCTGGTTGCCCTCCGACCAGCTCAGCGTGTGCTTGGTGACGTTGTTCGCCACGGAGAAGTTCTTCTCCGTCGTCAGCAGGTTCTCCTTCTTATAACCGTCGATCATGGATGCGTCGCGCGGGTAGGAGAGGAGGTTGCCGTTGCACCAGCTCGGCTGGAAGGCAGAGGTATAGAGCCCGTTGTTGTTGGCGATCGTCGCGGGGATCGGCATCGTGACGGTGTGCCAGAGCTGGTGATCCTTGCTCACTTGGCTGTACTTGCCGACGATCGGATAGCGCCAGATGTCCATGCCGGCGGCGGAGAACGAGATATAGTCGTCCTCGGTCGTTTGGGAGTTGATCGACTCCCTGGTACCCTTGTAGGACTCGTTCGCCTTCGCCACCTTCAGCCCGCCGGAGACGCCGACACTGTTGGAGGTCTCCACCGAAGCCTCGGCCTTCCCTATCGGCCCCAGGTCGGCCTCGTAGCCCGCCTTGGTCGTCACCGAGACGTTGACCGACATGTGGCTGTCGGAGGTGTGGCTGGACGATGTCTTCTTCTTATTTTCATCGCTGTGATAAAAATCGGTGTAGAAGGAACGGACGCGGGTCAGGTTGACGACATCGTACTTGTTCGCTTTCTCAGCCACCGTATAGTCGACGTGCTTTGGCGGCTCCTGCATGATGGTCATCAGCTTTACATCCGTGTCCTTGCGGATATGCACGGGCGCGCCGAGGCGAACGCTCTTGTTTCTAAAGTCTCCGATCACGAGGTGAAGAAGGCCGGGGCTTTGTTTGACTCTATCCCACCCCGGCGTGGAGAGGCCGTCGACCCCATGCTCGTCCCAGTAGTTGCCCGCGCCCTCTTTGAACCTTTTCGACGCCTGCCAGGAGTCGAACGGCATATACCGCGTGTATCGCCTGTTATTCGACGACCAGACAGCGAACATCAGCTCCGCCGAGTTCGACCCGTGGGCACCGGGCTTGACCTCGCCGGAATAGTTGCCGATCTTCAGGTCGATCGCCCGCGCGGACTCGTCGTAGACATGCTGCTGCGAGAATTTGTTTGTGGCAGTGGTCGAGTACTTGCACGCGCCGAGGTAGACGCCGTTGTTGTCCCGGTACAGGACGACGGGCTCCTCTGCACCATCCGCGTCGAGGTCGCCCATGCCCGCGCGGACGAGGAGCGCGCGGTTCGTGTCGTAGCCGCGCTCATGAATGGGCTCGAAGCCCTTCATGGCGACAATGGCGTCGTTTTTGTCGTTCAGCTTGAACATCCGGCCGTATATCCCGGCACCCTTGGAGGTATTGTTTTGCGTGAGCGCCGCTGCCGCGAAGAATATCTCATCGCGACCGTCTTTGTCCACGTCGCCGACCGCGATGTCGAACGCCGAGGCGTAGTTCTCACACGCCTGAAACCTCTCACTGTAGTGCCAATCCTCCCAATCTAACCCGGTGTCGATTTCCGGCAGCTCCTTCAGCTCGTACCAGGTTTTCACCCCATCTTTCGCTGCGACCGGGAGGACGCGCAGAACCTTGATGCGGTAAGTCGTCCCGGGAGAACCCATGCTGGCCATGTGCCCGATGATGATATCCTGCACACCGTCGCCGTCCACGTCCCCGGCCACGACCCGCGCCTCGAGCAATTTCGTATGAGAAGACGCAGTGCTGAGATTGAAGTGATATATCGGGCCAAGGTCGGGCTGTGTCCACGCGGCGGTTTTTTCATCGTACCGTAAGTTCCTGATGCCACGCACGTATAAATCCGCCTTATCGCCAATCCTGGCCACGACGAAGAGATCCTGATCATCCGTCTCCTTGCTCCAGTTCCCGGCGAGAATACCGTAGGCGTAAAGATTTCCGGTGCCGGTCTCTGCAAATACATCGTAATGTTTCGGCGAACTCGCCCCCGCAATCGCCAGACCATCGGCGCGAGCAACACGGAGGGTCAAGGCTTTGTTCTCGCACGACCCCAATGCCAGATATGCGTTGTTTTTTCGATCCGTGAACATTCCGGTCGCCGTCGTGCCGTAAGCGCCCACAAATCCTTTGCTGTACGCATCGAGGCGCTTGTCTTTAACCAGGTCGGCGATCTTGCCGGGGCTGATCGTGTAGGCGTAGCCGCGCTCCTTCGTATAGTCGTTTGTCAGAACGAAGGCGCTGTCGTTTCGCAGAATGATCGACTGCTCGCCCTCGAATGGGTTGTCCTCGCCGGGGTTTTTTGCGAGCGCCTCTGTCGCGGCGACAACCCCGCAAAAGAGAACCAGAGCCGCGCAAAATACCACCAGTGGGGCAAGCATTCGACCGGTTTTCCCAATCCATTTCAACTGTTTCAACATACCATTCGCCTCCCGGATCGTTTCAAAATTTAAATCACCCGAAACGATAACAGAGCGCGAAAAACATGTAAAGAAAAAAATTCGCGGAAGCGGGGGGGTAATTTCTACGAGTCGGTGCCCCAGATCTCCCACGACGGATCGGCCGTCAGCGTGAGGTAGGAGCGCGTTCCCCTTTGGTAAGCGGCGTAGCCCGCCGCCGCGATCATGATCGCGTTGTCGGTGCAGTATTTTTTCGGCGGCAGGTAGGCCGCAAATCCGTGCCTGCGCCCGAGTTCGGTCAGCCCCTCCCGCAGCGCCGTGTTCGCCGCGACGCCGCCGGAGAGCGCGACCTTGCGCACGCCCGTCTTCTTGACGGCGAGCTTCGTTTTCAGCAGCAGCGACTCCGTCACCGCGCGCTGGAACGACGCGCAGATGTCCGCGACGGGGAGCGTCCTCCCGCCCGCGCGGATGCGCTCGACCTCGGTCCGCATCGACGTCTTGAGGCCGCTGAAGCTGAACTCG
>JAJDHV010000087.1 GCA_030266365.1 Synergistaceae bacterium OttesenSCG-928-I11
GCTCGTTCCTCGTGCTGCTCTTTCTACTGGATCTGCCTCGGCTCGCTGTGAGTGCACCCGGTTTTGCCGTTCAGCCGCTCCTCGATGTACTGCTGCACATCCGTCCGCGGGATACCCAGCGCGACGGAGAACTCGTCGAAGAGCATCTCCTCGGCCTTCTTCAGCGTCGTCGACTCGACGGACCCGATGTTCATGTTCTGCCTGGCGCGCGACTGTTTTTTTTCGTAGATGGATCTGGTCAGCTTGATCAGCGTCTCACAGTCGCGCGTCTTGATGATCGAGTCGTAGTGCTGCGCGATCTGCTTTGCCTCCTGGAAATGCGTGCCCCCCGCGTTCGTCTCCAGGGCGTCCATCTCCGGGATCGTGTCGATCAGGCGTTCCGCCTCCTCGCGGGAAATGACCGGGCGCATCAGGACGTCCGTGTTGTCCACTGGGTTGTAGAGGGTGCAGTTCTCGTGCAGCGGCTTCAAGACATAATAGAGCCGTTTTTTCACCGCGCCGTCACTCGAACCCGTCGCCGATTTCGCCGGAGCCTGAAAATCGAACTCCGCGATATCGGACACCCTGCAAATGCAGTTCGCGCTTTCGTACACGAGCAAATCACCGACCTTGTACATTCTCGAAGCACCTCCGTTATCTAAAAAAATGCAGCCCTGACGACTGGACTTACGCTCGTCGGAACTGCACGCCGTGTATTTATTTTACCATAAGATCGACACTGACTGTAAGCGAAAAATTTTCTTCGGAAACCGCTATGCCGCCTTTCGCCGCAAAATGCAAAACAGCGCGACGCTCTCGGCAAACATGAGCGCGGCGAAACCCGTCAGGCCGACGTTGTCGCCATATGCCGCCATCACCCGACTGACGACGATCGGCCCGGTGAAAAATCCGATCCCCCAGAAAAGGTAATACGTGCCGGAAATCGTTCCCTTCAACTGCGCGGGGACCGCCGCGTTCAAAAACGACATCGACGACAGAAAGAACGTGCCGAGCCCCAGGCTGGCGCCGAGCACCGCGGTGAGCGCCGCCGCCTGCGAGATCAACAGCGGCAGAAGGGCGAGCAGAACCGCCGTCGCACCGAGCCCCGCGACCATGAATTTCTCCGGGCCGTACCGGTCGGTCAGCGGACCGCTCACGATCTGCGACAGGCTCACCGCCAGGTAGTAGCTGGCGAAAAAGAACTGGACGAACGTCTGGGAGTACCCCCTGGCCCGGACCATGTACGCCGGGAGCGTCGTGAGGAAGAGCCCGTACCCCGCGCCGTACAGCATGATGCCCAGAAACGCGACCAGGATCGCGCGGTCCGACGCGATTTTTTTCATCCCGCCGAGGTCGAAGCGCACATCCTGTGCCCCCGCGCTCCGCCGGTTCTCCACGAGCAGGGCGACGACAACGGCACTCACGGCACAGCAGGCGGAGAAAAAGAGAAAGTTGAACGCGCCCCAACCGACCCGCAGCAACACGATCCCGAGCAAGGGTCCCAACGTCAGGCCGACGTGCAGCGTCGCGTTGTAGACGCCCATCGCGCGCCCCTTCGAGCCCGCGTAGAGGATCGAGAGCAGGGCGGGTGCAAGCGCCCACAAAGGTGCCTCCCCCGCACCCTGGACCACTCGCCCAAGCAGGACGGACGGGGCGGAGTCGGCGAAATAATAGATCAGGCCGCTCGCGCCGCAGAGCAGGTAGCCCGCGATCAGGAAGCGCTTGACCCCGAGCCGGTCCGACCACGCGCCCATCGGCACCTGGAGCAGAATATACGGCAGGGCGAAAGCCGATGCGATGTAGGCGACGGCGGACTCCGACCCGCCGAACGCAATCACCTTCCCCGGCAGCAGCGGCATGATGGTTCCGACGCCGAGCATCATGACGAACACGGAGAGGCTCAACCCGAACATCGTTCTTTTGTGTTCCTTGTGCGCTTCGTACGCTTTGTGCGCCATCGCCACACCGCCAGTCCGTTTTTTTAGAGTCGGGATATTGCGAAGTGTACCTCATCGACCGCTTGAAGGGAAGCATATGCAACCCCGCCGAGAGCAAACGGACAAAACAGGAAATAAGATGGCACAAACCTACATTGTGCGAATGGACCCCATGCATTATCATCGACGCATCCCACAGGAAAGGAAGGTTACTCCATGAAAAAAATCGTCAAGTTCGCGCTGTGCGCCCTGGTCGCCTCCCTGTTCTTCGCCGTGGCGGCGGGGGCACACGCCGCGGAAATCTCCGTCTCGAACGCGCTCGACATCCGGCTCTCCCTGACGTTCACCTACCACGACCGCGAGAGCGGCGAGCTCACGACAAAGGGCTGGTGGTACGTCGAGCCGCACGGGCAGACCGTCGTCACGCTCGACGCGGACGAATCGCGCGACATCTACTACGCCGCCTTCAACAAGGACCAATTCGTCGACACGACGACGCGAAACAACCCGCAAATCTGGCGATGGGCCAGCTATCGCAACTTCTCGTTCACGACGGAGGAGGACCCGTCGGACCCGGACGTCTGGAAGGGACGCTTCTTCAAGATCAACGGCACATCGATCAACGTCGACGGCAAACGTCGCGGATAACGCAAAAAAATTCGGCCCCGGGGTGTAGTGATACGCCACCGGGGCCGTGCATTACCAAGCACTCTTCAAAATTCTTCCGCTATTTCCGCGCGTTCTTCCTGCGCACTCGCCTCATCATTTCGATAAACGAGCCCAGCACGCCGTCGTATTCTTTTTGCACGTAAGTCCAGCCCTCTTTGCGGCGCGCGAGTTCCTCGTCCGATACTTCGAGCTCAAGCATCCCCTTGTACAGGTCGATGGAGATCATGTCGCCATCCCGGACGAACGCGATCGGGCCGCCCTCCGCCGCCTCCGGCGCGATGTGCCCGATGCACGGACCCCGCGTCGCGCCGGAGAAACGGCCGTCCGTGACGAGCGCTGTCGTGTCCGACAGCCCCGTTCCCACCATCAGCGTCGTCACGAGCTGCATCTCGCGCATGCCCGGACCGCCGATCGGGCCCTCGTTTCGGATCACCATGACGCAACCCTTCTCGACGGTTCCAGCCTCGACACATACCACCGCCTCCTCCATGTTCTCGAAGACGCGGGCGGGCCCACGGTGTACCCACATCCCCTTCACGACGCCCGAGCGCTTGATCACCGCGCCCTCGGGCGCGAGCGACCCCCAAAGGACGCGCAAGCCACCCTCGGGAGCGAATGGGTTCTCTTTGGGACGTATGATTTCTCTGTCCGCCCAATCCGCCGCATCCGCGATCTGGCGAATCGTGAGCCCCGACACGCTTCGTTGTTCTCCGTCGATCAGGTCGCCCAGCGACTGGAAAATCGCGGGCACGCCGCCCGCCTCGTGGAGCGCGTTGAACGGCGTCGTCCCGGAGGGGTGCAGGCGTGAAATGTAGGGCGTCGACGAGCTGAACGCATCCATGTCTGCGAGTGTCACGGGACAGTCCGCCTCCTGTGCCACAGCCTGCATGTGCAGGACGAGATTCGTCGAGGACCCCGTTGCGTATCCGACGCGCAGAGCGTTCTCGATCGACTTCGCGTTTACGATGTCAAGGGGACGGATGTTTTGTTTGACCAATTCGACGACGCGCGCGCCCGCTCTGCGCGCCTCGCGCCGCTTCTGCGCGAAAAACGGCGGCGTCGTCGCCGACATCGGATAGGCGAGCCCCAACGCCTCCACGACGCAACTCATCGAGTTCGCCGTCCCCATCATGGCGCAGCTCCCCGTCGTCGGCATCGTGACGCGCTCGATGAGGTCGAGTTCGTCCCCGTCAATCGCGCCCGCGAAATATTTCCCCGTGAACTCCCGGAGGGAGGGCAGCGAGAGCGCCTGCTCCTTGTGGCAGCCGTTCCACATCGGCCCGCTCTGCACGAAGACGCAGGGGATGTTCACCCGGAGGGCCGCCAGCAGCATGCCGGGCGTAATCTTGTCGCAGCTCCCCAGAAAGACTGCCCCGTCAAAACAGTGTGCCCTCAGCATGATCTCGATGGAGTCCGCGATGATTTCGCGGCTCGGCAGCGAATACGCCATGCCGCGATGCCCCTGCGCGATGCCGTCGCAGACCCCGATCGTGCAGAATTCGAACGGGAGCCCTCCATTCTCGAGCACGCCTTTTTTGACGAATTCGCCGATCTCCTTCAACGGCGCGCAGCCTGGCACGATCTCGTTCCAACTGTTCACGACCGCAATAAAAGGTCGCTTCAACTCCTCCTTCTCGATCCCCAGCGAGTAGAGCAGCGCGCGCTGCCCACCGCGGTCGCATCCACACACAATTTCATCGCTTGGGTAACTCCGGTCGCGCTCGATCCATTTCGTTTCCTTCTGTTCGTTGCTTGACATCTCGATCGATACTCCCTTTCTCAGGCTTTCTCTTCTCTATTTTTCTATCTTCGGCGCGCGATTCTCTTCGCCCCACACGCACATGGCGTCCAGGATGGGAATCAGCGATCTGCCCCGGACAGACAGCCGGTACTCTACTTTCGGAGGGATCTGCGGAAACTCCGTCCGGACGACCAGGTCATCCGCCTCCATCTCCTTCAATGTCAGGCTCAACGTCTTGTGCGAGATTGTCCCGACCTGCCGCTTCAGCTCGTTGTAGCGCATCACCTCGAATTCGGCGAGCCAGTACATGATGATCATCTTGTATTTGCCCTGAATCAACAAGAGAGTGTAGCCGAAGCCAGTGTCGCCGATGTCTATTCCCGTTTTCGTGCAGTCGAGACTCATTATTTAAACTCTCCTGAAGGTTAGTATCTGTAATGAAGGTGCATACTTTACATCGATAGTATAGCACGTATAATTCCCAATCATACAGACCCCAAACAAAAAAACAGACAAAGGAGAGACGATGATGGGCAAAAAAATCGTTGTGCTGAACGGCAGCCCCAGAAAGAACGGAAACACCGCCGCGCTGATCGAGGCATTTAAAGAGGGAGCGGAGGGGGCGGGCAACGCCGTCTCGACTTTTTTTCTTGAGGGGATGAACATCCGCGGCTGCAAGGGCTGCTACGGCGGCGGCAAGGACCCGGAGAGCCCCTGCGTGCAGAAAGACGACATGGACAAAATTTATCCCGCATACAGGGAGGCGGATGTCATCGTGCTGGCCTCGCCCCTCTACTTCTGGGACGTCAGCGGCCAGCTCAAGATCGCATTCGACCGCCTCTTCGCCGTCGCGGAGAGCGCGCCCGGCTATCGCAACCCGCCCAAGCAGGCGGCCCTCATCATGGCGGCGGAGGGCGCAGACTTCGAACCTGCGGTAAAACATTATCTCGAAATTCTCTCCTTCCTGAAGTGGGAGGACATCGGACAGGTTCTGGCGGGCAACGTCAACATGCCGGGCGACATCGACGGCAAACCCGCCTTGGAGGAAGCGCGCAAA
>JAJDHV010000088.1 GCA_030266365.1 Synergistaceae bacterium OttesenSCG-928-I11
CACGGCGCTGCTCAAGAAGATCACGGTCGCGCTTGTCGCCTTCTGCGCGATGCTCGTCCTCTGCTACGTTCTTTACTGCAAGCGCCGCCGGGGGACCGGTGGGACGAGACCGAACGGCGGGCGATGAGGCGCACGCCGCAAAAATTTTTGTCCATTTTCTGCGCGCTCCTTGCCTGTGCCGTGATCTGCGCGCGTCCACACGCGGCGGATGCCGGAAAAAAACTTCTGCCGCCCGAGGAAGGCGTCTACCACGCGGCGCACCCGGACTTCGGTCTTCGTGACGATCTCGTCACGAAGGGGCGGGTGCGGGCGTTCGTCCGCACGGCGGAGAAGTCGATTGTCTGGGCGTACGTCTCCTTCCACTGGGACAAGGGGATCGAATTTCCCGTCAAGCAGTGCCGTGTGCTGAACGAATGCGGCGTTGTGCCGCTCGTCGGGATCATGCCGTGGAGTACGCTGGAGCAAGGCAGGGCGGAGTCCGTCTACACACTCGAACGGATTGTCCGCGGTTACTTCGACGAGCACCTGCGGCAGTGCGCCGAGGACGTGAAAAACCTTGGTTTCCCGGTCATGATCGAGTTCGGGCCGGAGTGCAACGGCTCGTGGTTTCCCTGGAGCGCCGCGTGGAATGGGCGGGGCGAGGATTCGTACGGTGAGCGGGGTTGGCCGGACGGGCCGGAGCGGTTCCGCGACGCGTATCGCCACATTGTGGATGTTTTTCGCGAAGCGGGTGCGATTGATGTGACCTGGGTTTTTCATATCGCGTCGGACGGTTCGCCGAAATCGCCGAAAGAGGGCTGGAACGCGGCGCGCTGGTACTATCCCGGCGACGACTACGTCGACTGGATCGGCACGAGCGCATACGGCAGACTGCGCGGCGACGACCCGGCGCGGTCGTTCGCGGATACTGTGAAGCACGTCTATCCTGGTCTTGTCGCCCTGTCGGAGACGAAGCCGATCGCGGTGCTTGAGATGGGCGTCTCGGAGGTCCCTGCGCTCGGCGACAAGGGGCTGTGGATTCGGGAGGCATTCGCTGCGATTCACGAAGGGCGCTATCCGAGGCTCAAGGCCGTCGCCTGGTGGAATAAAACCTACCGCCCCGACGGGACGCGCTCGACGCTCGAGATCGACTCGAGCGTGCGCGCGCTGCGGGCGTATCGGGAGGGGGTCGCCTCCATGCGGGATGTGGCGGTTTTTTCCGATGAATAAGCGCGTCGCGGGAATCGCGCTCTTCCTCGCGGCGTTCACGATCGACCGGGTGACGAAGCTGTGGGCGCTCTCCACGCTTCCGCAGGCGTCGCCCACCTCGCCGCTCTTTTCGCTCGGGCTGCGCTTCAACCGGGGTATCTCGTTCTCTCTCTTCGAGGGGAGCGCTGTTGCGGGTTGGCTCGCGCCGCTCGCGGGGCTTGCGATTCTCGCCTTCCTGACGTTCCGATACGAGCGTCTTCGCGGCGCGACCGCCGTCGCGCTCCTGTGGGCCGGGACGCTCGGCAACGTGACGGATCGCCTCCTCTATGGGCATGTGATAGACTGGTTTCGCATCGTGTTGTACGTCAACATGGCGGACGCGTTTCTCTGTTTGGGCGCGCTTCTGTTGCTCGTCTCCCTCCTCCGTTCAGGGGGCCGGGGGGACCGTGCGTGATATCGAGAGGGGTCCTGTGGTCGAGATGAAAAAAATATTGTCGATACTCCTGTTTTTTATTCTGCCCGCGCTTCCCACATTTGCCGCCGCTTCCGCGGATGTCGCTCTGGCAGACGCGGAGACCGTCTGGCGCGCCGTTGCCGAGGTGGAGAAATCCATGGTGCCCCAAGAATTCGAGACGGCGTTTGGCAAACCAGTCGAAATGCAAAATATGGGCGCAAATGTCTATCGTAACCTGGACTGGCATATCCCTCTCGCCTCGGCGGATGTTTCGCTCGACCTCCATGTCGGCTTCAATTACGGCAGAAAGGCAGAATGGTCGATGTCGATCGACTTCGACGACGACGCGGACACAGGCAGGCGGTACTTTGTCGCCCTCTGCCGCGGCTTCGAGAGGATAACCGGCCATGTCTCCCGGGTCGTTCGGATCGAGCCGATGCGCGCCGACACGTCGGTCACCGCGCATTATCCGCTCCCCTCCGGTCTGTTGCTCGCCGTCTCATCGTCGGATGACGACTCGTTCGGCACAATATTCATGACGTCCGTGGCGCTTGGGGCAGAGCGAGTGTTCACGCTGCGCATCCTCGGAGACGACGTCCCGATGTACGAGCGACCGCTCGAAAAATCGAACGTCGTGCGCCGACTGCGAAAAGGTTACAAGATCGTCTCGCTCGAAACGCGCACCTCCGCAGACCCCAAATACCTCTGGCACAAGGTGCGCGACGGTGATGGCGAACCCGGTTGGGTCTACGGAAAGGACGCAACCCCCGTCGGCATCTTCGACCTCGACCACGCTTTCGATAAGATGAACTGAAATTGGCGTTCCCTGAAAAAACACATCGCATATTTTTGAAGCCGCTTCTCTTTGAAAACGAGAGCGGCTTCTTGTTTTATTGACGACATGAATAAATTTATATACAATTGAATTATCAATAAATGTGTTTTCAACATGAGAGGAGTGGCATCATGTCGCAGACCAATGTAAATATCAGGATGGATGAAGGATTAAAAAAAGATGCGGAATATCTTTTCTCGGAACTGGGTTTGAATATGACCACGGCTGTAAATATTTTCGTGCGTCAGGCCGTGCGGCAGGGTAAAATCCCATTCGAATTGACAACGAAGACGGATGATGACCCATTTTATAGCAAAAAAAACCAAGTCTACCTCAAAAAAGCCATAGAGGATTTGGAGGCAGGGAAGGGTTTGGTCGTGAAACGTTTGGATGAGCTAGAGGCCATGGAAGGTGAATAGACAGATCACCTTTCAGCAGAGAGGTTGGGGCGATTATCTGTACTGGCAAATCCAGGATAAAAAAACACTGAGGCGAATCAACCAACTGTTGCAGGATGCAGTCAGAAATGAATATAATGACATAGGAAGTTCTGATCCGTTCAAAGGTGATAAGCTTGGCTGGCAGAATCAGCGTTGATGGCAAAAACAGGTTTGTTTATCGTTAGTAAGTGGCTGTGTAGGAGTGATCCAATGCAGAAACCATTATGACGACGAATGGAATCATGGCAAAGTTTCGCGAACAATCTTGTTTTCACTAGTAATTTCTGCATTTTGATTTTCATATAACGATGTACTGTGATTATTGGATACATGCTTTACTTAGAATTATTTTCACAACTTTTTTAAAAGTAGGTTGTTGTTATGAAAAAAGTTGAATTTAGAGAAGCCATAAATGCAGAAGGTTGTCAATCGTTATCCATACTTGTAAATAGAGGAAAAGATTCGTGGCTCGAAATAAGAAACTACAAAACTTTTCAGATTTATTATGTGGAGTCAATTATCACCAGTTTAGAATACCCGCATAACAGGATGTCGCTCAATGGTTTTCTTACCTTTATACACAATATTTTAACAGAGGTCACGTCTTGTCAATTTAAGGGTATTTATCCGAATATGGAATATTGTCTACCTGATTTGTGTAAATCACCAAGAGAAAACCTCTTTGATATTTTGTGGCGCTATTTGGAAATAGGTGTAATCGCCTATATGGCAAAAGAGAGAGAAGGGAATTTTTTATATAAATTCATTAGGCCACCTTCACCGGACATTATTCATTGTATAAATATACCTTATTTATATACACGAAATCATGATGCATTATTTGCTTGGCAAAAACTCGTTTTTCTTGCAAACCTACGATTAGAAGATATTCGAGAAGGATGTAATATACCAAAACAACGAGAGTTAGCATCCAAACAAATAGAACAAATCATAGAAGAAGCCGGAGGTAAAGATAATATTTTGTATTCAGATCACATATAATTCGTGCTATTAACGGGTTTGAAAGAAAGGAGAGCTTTATGTCGCCGAACATATGCATATACTTAAAATGAAATTAACATTTTTTGGTATAGAATTTTTCGCCTTATTGATGAGTTGTATTTCTGTGTTTTCAGCCATTTTTTTTAGTTTATCACAACAAAAACACAATAAAAATAGCGTGAAACCGATATGCGAGATTATTCTAGGAGATTATGAAAATAAAATCGAGGTCAGACTTGAAAATGTTGGAACAGGTCCATTAATTATTAAAGAATTGCGTTGCATAAAAAACGACACAACGCAATCGAATTTGATGCACTATTTGCCTAGATATAATAATTATGATGTTTTTGTAGAAGAAATAAATGATCGAACAATTCCAGTAAATGGACGAATCGTACTGGTTTCATGCTCAGATCCACCTGAGGAAATAAAAAAATGTTTGCGTGCCAGCTTAAAAGATGTAAAAATAAGTGTTGAGTACGTTGATATCTATGGCTCGCAATTTACTCGATCAAGAGAGCTTGATTTTTTTGGAAGGACTCTTTAAAAGTGACTAACGTAGGGTTATTTTCTCAATTTTGTAGAGTGAAACACGTAAAACAACATCCCAAATGCATCCTGATTTACTACGAAAATAACCGGGCTATCAGCAAGAATTTTCATCCTTGGTTGTGAAAGCGAGTTCATGAGCGTTGGAATTAACAATTTTCTTCATGGAACAGTACACGCCGATATTGTGAACAGGCCAACGAACAACAAACCGCCGGGGCGAAAATACGCCGCCCCGGCGGTTTGTTGTTACGAGGAAAATTTTTGCGTTCGGCCTTTTGTCTCGTTGTCTAGCCGCCGCTGATGTTATGGATGACCTGGACCACGCTCTCGTCGGGGACGGGGGTCGTCGCGTACTGGTCGCGCCGTTCGACGGGGTTGCCGTCGATCCAGACGCTGATCATGCGGAACGTGTAGTTCTTGGCGTCCAGCACGTCCTGCACCGTCATGCCCTCTCTCCAGTCGAGTTTGTCTCCGTTTACCGTGATCATCCAACCCGCTCCTTTGCGTATCGTCTACTCGTATTCGTCCTCGGGTTTGAGGTGTTTTGCGAGCAGTTCGACGACCTCGGGGTAGTCGATGCCGAGGCGCTTGACGGTCGCCATCGTCGGGATGCCCTGCTTGTTCCAGCCGCGGCGTTTGTAGACGGCGTCGACCAGAATCTCCCACTGCCCTCTGCGGAATTCCTGAAGTTTCGCGATCTTCTCCTTGACCGAGAGGCCCTCCGGCTCGATGCCCGCTTCTTTGAGCTTGCCGTCGAAGTACTCGGGGCGTGCATTCCACTCGTCCTCGAAGACGGGGCCGAGGCCGCGGTTCGGGCAGTTGTGGTTCGCGCGCGTGCCCTTGCCCATGCGAAGGTTGAAGACGCGCTCGAAATTATAGACCTTCTCGGACATGG
>JAJDHV010000089.1 GCA_030266365.1 Synergistaceae bacterium OttesenSCG-928-I11
TTCGTGCCGTCTGCCTTGAGGTCGAAGTGCGTGAGGCGCATCATGCCCGGTTGCCACGCGCCGACGACGCACGCGCCGGCGCCGTCGCCGAAGAGGACGCAGGTGTTGCGGTCCGTCCAGTCTGTGAGCGCGGTCATCGCCTCCGAACCGACGACGACGACGTTGTTCCACAACCCCGCTGCGACGCCTGCCGCCGCTGTCGTCATCGCGAACAGCCCGCCGGGACAGCCCGCCTGGATGTCCATGCCGCCCGCGTGCGTCGCGCCGAGCGCGGCCTGCACCAGGGGACCGACGCCGGGGAGGAGTGTGTCGGGCGAGTTCGTTCCGACGATGACCATATCGACGTCCTCTGCCGAGATGCCGGCGTCGCGGATGGCTTGATTTGCTGCGTCCGTCGCGAGAGAAGTGTTCGATTCATCGCCCGAGACGGCGTGCCGCGTGCGGATGCCCGTGTGGCTGACGATCCATTCGTCGCTTGTGTCCACTATTTTTTCGAGATCCTCGTTCGTGAGGATTTTTTTCGGGATGCTCATGCCGGTCCCCAAAATACCGACCGGTCTGCCGGTGATTAACGCCAAAGTCGATTCCTCCAGAATGCAAAAATGCAAATTTTTTTTAATCGAGGCTTGCGCGGATCAGGTCGGTGCCCTTCAGTTGGGCGAAGTTCCGCGCGACGTGCAGCGCGCCCGCGATCGCGTTCTCCTTCGAGTTGCCGTGCGCCTTGATCACGAGGCCGTCGACCCCAAGCAGGGGGCTGCCGCCGTTCTTTTCGTGCTCGAAGCGCGCCCAGATTTTTTTGAGCGACGGCATCATGAGGGCGACGCCGATCTTGGGGATGATCCTGCCTTCCAGCTCTTCTTTGATGATCGTCTGGACGACCACGCCGATGCCCTCGCCGAACTTGATCAGCGCGTTGCCGGTGAAGCCGTCGCAGACGACGACGTCCGTGCGGCCCAGCGGCACGTCCTTGCCCTCGACGAGGCCATGGAAGTTGAGGTCGCTCTCCGTCAGCATCTCTCGCGCGCCCTTGATGTCCTCGTCGCCCTTGATGTCCTCCGAGCCGTTCGCGAACAGCCCGACCGTGGGTTTCTCGATGCCGGAGAGGGCGCGCATGTAGATCGAGCCCATCCGGGCGAACTGATACAGGTTGATCGCCTTGCAGCGGACCGTCGCGCCGACGTCGAGCAAAAGGGACGTCCGCTCGAGCGCCGGGATGGGGACGGCCAGCCCCGGTCGGTCGATGCCCTTGATGCGCCCGACGACGAGCACGCCGCCCGCGACGATCGCGCCGGTGTTGCCCGCCGAAATGCAGCCGACCGCCTCCTGCGAGCGGACCATCTCCATGGCGATGCGAAGGCTGGAATTTTTTTTGCCGCGAATCGAGGCGGCGGGGTTGTCTCCCATGCCGATCACCTCGGAGGCCTCGACGATCGAGATGCGTTTGCGCACATCGGAAGGGGCCTTCTCCAGATGCGGCTCGATCTGATCCCGGATGCCGATTAGCGCGACCGTCAGGTCCGGATTTTCGTTGCACGCGAGGATCGCGCCCCTGCACGGCGCTTCCGGTGCGAAATCTCCTCCCATTGCGTCGAGTGCGAAAAGCATATCCTGCCCTCCTAATCCAGTTCGTCCGCGTCGTTCTCTTTGTCGAGCCCCGTCCGCTCGGCCAGCTCGGTCAAAGATTTCACCGCGACCACGACGAATCGGGCGACGAAGATCTCCCGGTTCGAAACGCGCGTGTGCACGCTGACGACGTACTTGTTTTTTTTGTGCGTCCCGACCTTCGCGTATGCCATCAAGCGGTCGCCGACGTGGCCGTACTGCTTGAAACGTGCGCGTGCCGATCCGACGATGACCAGGTCCTCCTTCACCACCGCGATGGCGAGCGACGCTGCCTGCATGTAGATGAAGTGGTCCGCGATGATGTCGGTGTGCCGGAACGCGTACTCCCGATTGGTCTGGAGCACGGAGAGGGCGAGACGGTTGGGCTCGAGCTCGACGATCTCGCCCACGAGTTCGTCTCGTTTGATCGAAGTGAGAAGGCTCGACGCGTTCTCCGCCATCTGGCGCGTGCGCGTGCGCAACTCCGGCACGTTCAGCATGCTGCGGTCCAACCGCACCGTCGCGACGCTCACGCCGAGTTCGCGCGCAAGATCGCTGTCCGCCATCAACGGATCGGCTTCCAGAAGTTGCATGAGCTGCACATGGCGCTTCTGCCGCTGCTGCGATCTCACTCCGCTCTCCTCCTTCAAGTCGTTCAATCCATTATCAAGTACTCTTAATAGCAGTTGATCATAACAACTGGGTGCAATGATAATATTTTTTTTTCTTCTGTCAAGAGTAGCGGCGTTTCGAATTTGGATCGACCACTGCGACGCCCTCTCGAAAAATTTTTCCGGATTTTTTTTGAAAGATGTGTGAACAGAGAACAAATTTTTTTGATGAGAAATTACCTCAAATTTTCTTGTTGATAATTGTATTTTCGTGTAATAAAAGATATAATGATACGTACTTGGGAGAGTATTTCTAAAACATCATTATTGCGATAAGGGTGACTCAAATTGAAAGCGAAAGTTTTTTTCGTGAGAAGAAGAGGTTCGATCTTAATCGAAACCGCAATTGGGTTGCTGTTGATTGCGATCGCCCTGCTGGGGATCATGGCAACGTTTTGCATGTCGGTCAACTCCCTGACCGCGATGCGCGACAAGGAAGCTGCCATGCTTGTTGCATTGGGCATTATGAACGAACTCGAGGGTGTCGAGCTCAAAGAACTCAATGCTTATGTGGACAACCTCCTCAAGTCCCCCGATCACTATCCGGGTTATACCATCATAAATAACAAAGTAAACGACATATTGACGCTGAACCCGCTCTCCAGTACCGACCCCGTTTCGGCAGAGATCCGGATCGCGATTCGGCGCAACGGCAGGGAAAACGGCGTCGTCCTGACGAGGGAGGTGAGCAGCAGTGGCTTCCGCAACGCGGGTGTCGTCAACTAGGCGCCAAGCGGCGGCGAGCGGCACGACGCTCGTCGAACTGCTCATCGCCGTCCTCATCATGGTCATCATCGGAGGGATCGTCGTCTCGCTCTTCGCGAATTACATCAACATGTTCCTCGCGAACAACGACGTGGTCGTCGCGACGCAACGCGCGGATTCCGTCTTCCGCCTGCTGGAGGAACCGATCCTGCACGCCGGACTGGGGCTCAATTCCACGAATGCCGAAAAATACAGAGAAAACTGGAGCGACGTAAATTATAGCGGCCCCGTGGCCACCCTTCCTTTCCCCGCTTGGTGGAAAGGAAATGTCGTTCCGGAATATCCTGGCAAGACAGAGGAAATGGACGCTGTCATTCTATCGGGTGACAGAGGCAACGGTTATTACGCGAGCATCGGTATCGTGTATGCGGTCCCGACCGGCATGAAAATAGAGGGTGTCGGCACACCGGTCACGGCGGGTGCAGATCATGCAATCATACTGTTGGATCATAATCTTCCAAATACGATGCCTTTTGAGACTGAGGAAACCGACATGCGTTCGTGGTTGACTGTACCGGGGACGAACAAGGCGGTCCCAATGTTGGTGAAGGCCTACAGCCAGACAAACCGTACGATCGACGTAGCGGTCCCATCCAACCGGACACCGGAGTTGCCGATGCATCAGGAACTGTATCGCATGAAGGCCATCATGGCGTATGTTCAGAACAACCGCTTCGAGATGATGGACATCACGGCGGGCAGCGCGCACCATGGTGCCAACGCGACGCATGTCACGACGATCGACGGTGTCCGGGGTGTGCGTTTCAAGTTGTCGGAGGACCGCAAATACATCGAAGTCCGCCTGCTCGTCATGGGGGACTCGCGCGATGCCAAGCACGCGCAAACGTTGTGGACGCACCTGCGTGGCCGCTGGAGTGAACTGACGGAGGCGGATGCCGGGACTTATTTCGAAGAGTTCGTCATCAAGTGGAGGGTCAGGGATTTAGGTGAAAGAAGTTGACGATATGAATATGAAAACGAAAAAAATGAAAGCACGCGAAGGCGCCACGCTCGTCATGGTCGTCGTCATCATGCTTGCCGGGATGGCGTTGATGGGTGCGGCGTTCTACCTGCACGGCCACTTCGTCAGCCGTGCGACGGCCTCGATGGGCAGGACGGGGGAGTTGAACGATGTCGATGCTGCTGTCGAAAAGGGAAAGATGCTGTTGGAGGATACAATCAAAGACAAGCTTGGTGTTTTCCCAAGGCGGGAGAATTACAATGACCCCACCGCGAAGATCCAGCATGTATCCGACCTCTTGGCTTACGATGGCAGCAATCTGCTTAAGCGGACGTACGACGGTATCGAGATTTTGATCTACGACTTGGATTATGCGAGCGAGGATATTAACGCGAGCAATCAGGTCAGAGCGACGCTCCCCCCGGCGATGAAGACTAACAATGCGAGTTACCACGCCTATTTGATTAAGGCGATAAGAGCCAGAAAAGACGGGTTGAGGGATGTCGTCGAAGTCGCAATCAAGGCATATAAGGGGAACTAAGAGGAAGGAGTTGTCTGGAATGAAGAATAATAAAAAAACAAGAATTGCGATGGCGACGCTTCTCGGCGTTGTTTTTAGCATCCTGTTGGCGACGGGGGCGATGGCCTACAAAACACAGTTGGACGAAAGGTATCGATTGATGCCGTGGTATGGTAACCCCCCGAAGTTTATCAACCATTTTCCGCTAATTTGGAAAAAAGACATTCAGGGTGGTTATCCGCATCAGCGTGGCGAGGAAGCCGGTATGATGGGAAACCCAATGTACCTGACGAATAAAGACACCGGTGCGCTTGAGGGTGCTTACATGGTGAAGTTTACAAACAATAGGCCAGACGACAACCTTTGGCAAGGCGACATGGATATATATGATTATCATGGAGGCCAACTGACAAAGGATACTGATTTAAAAGCATTTTTCGATCACATTTCGAATTCAAAGCCAGAGGAGCGCAATGTTCGTTATTGGATGGGGAATAATAGCCCGGGAAGTAACACAAATGCGACGAATGAGACATATAACGGTGTGAATTATGGAGGCGACCTACTTGTGGGTAATGGGCAAGGTCAAACATTCCCTGAGCTATACCCTAATAAAGGAAGTGGC
>JAJDHV010000009.1 GCA_030266365.1 Synergistaceae bacterium OttesenSCG-928-I11
GATCGGTCGCGAAAACCGCCGCGTCGAAGCGCTCGGCGAGGAACATCGACGTGAGGCCCGTGCCGCACCCGAGATCGAGGGCCCGCACGCATCCCGGCAAATCGAGATCTCGCGTCGCCTCGTCTGCGAGCATGACGCAGTTCGGGCCCATGAGCAGCGGCCGGTAGAACTGTTCGTCGCGCATCGCTTCCGTGAAATTTTTTGCGGTTCTCATGTTCGCCTCCATTCTCCACAACGGCGGATATCGAAAATGTTTCAAGTCTTCCATGTCGTTCCCATCCCTTCATTCGTTCCATTCCACTCCGCGCCGAAATAAAAAAACGGACACGGAGAACTCCGTGCCCGCAGATATACGCATAGGATACCTCTATTCAAAAAAAGGCATGTCCGATCCACAACATCTGCAAGGCACAACAACCGGCCTCAAGGCAATCCGCCCGGGCCGACGTCGACAAAAAAACCTTACAGGGTTACGGTCAAACACACACCTCCTCAGAAATTCCAAAAAAATTGTATCGGTCGTCTCGCGGCGTGTCAAGGGGTGGCGTTTTGCCGCAAGTTACGTCGAACTTCCGCTATCCGCCGGGGAAAAAACGATGGCCTGCTCGGAGAAAGCCTCGTCAGCGTCGTTCAACAACATCGCGCGGCATGAAATATAAAACGATATGAGCTGGCCAAAGTCGGAGAAATCGACGCCAGCGAGCTTTTCGAGTTTATTCAGGCGATAGATGAGTGTGTTGCGGTGGATGAACAGTTTTTCTGCGGCGTGCAGTTTGTTGAACATGGACTGACAGTAGGCCATAAACGTCTCGATCAACTCATCCCCACCCGTAGTGTTCCGTGCTTTCGCGACTCTATCCCACAGGAAAGAGTGCTTTCTGCTCGGGCGCAACGCCATAAGGAGCTGTTCTAGCGGCATCTTGTCGTACCGGAATATGCCCGGGCTGATTTGCATTTTTTCGGCCAGGTTCACGACGTCGACGGCATTGTCGTATGAAACGGGTATCTCATATAGATTCTTAGCAGGGGAACCGATGCCCACGCACGTGTTGATCGACCGCTTCTGGAGGTTTGTGAAAATTTCCTCACATTGTTCATCGAGCGCTTCATAGCACTCCTCCATATTCACGGGCATCGCCTGAAACGCCCTCATGATGACAAACTTGTCCCTCGCCGTGGTCGATACCACATCCTGAGAATTCGAGAACGTCTGCCGAATGACGTTGACTACGTTGCTCTGGGTCGATCTGTACTCCAGCTCCTCGAAGAATGGATCCTGCTTGTTGCTGTACGGCAATCCGAGATCGTTACACGCGGGATTCAACTCGCTGAAGCTCGAAAAGGCTACGGCGATGACGACGCGAGGGATGTCGAGGCGAATGTTCACTTTTTCCGCCCTCGAGAAGAGCAGCCTGGGATTGTCGCGGCTCTGGTCGAAACAGTAGATGTCCTTTACCAGTTCGTCCAAATATCCCTGCGAAGAGGAGCGCGATTCGATCAGCACTTTCTCGCGCAGGATGCTCTCGACCTGCTTTTTCACCAATAACGAGAATTTACTGACCACTTCCGGCTCACCCGCAATGCCGACCGATCCGACGACGCTGCCATGGAAAAAAATCGGTACGGTCGCCCCGGGGTACCAAACGCCCATCCGTCTAGCAGCTTCGTTGTCGTCAAAGCTCATTTTGCCGTATTTCATGACAGGAATCGACGGCGGATGTGCAGTCCCGATTCTTTCCTTAGCCGGGGCCCCTATGATGATTCCGTCTATGTTGGTTACGACCACACTCCTCTCCAGGGTCTCGGAAAGGAGATCGACGATTTCCTGCGCATAAATTTCCAGCATAGCTTTTTTATCCTTTCGGCATAAACCGTCACAGTGTTGTCGATTATAACACGCCTCGCGGCGCTCTTTCTCCCGTTAAGCTTTGTCGAATTTGCACAAATGATCGTTTTTCGGCTTCGGACAGCTCGTTAATTGACACGATCACCTTCTGGAATCCACTTCGTCCGGTTATTTTTGTTCATATTATTCATGACTAGGTTTGTGGAACGGATAAACTGTTCGTATAAGCATATCGTTCGGAGGTATCGTCTTGCGAGCAGAGGAATTCAACGAAAAAGTGGCACGTATCCTGACGGCGGACCTGCCGTCCGAAAAGGAGATCCACCGACGGGCGAAAGACATGGCGGAAAATCTTTCGATCGGTCGAACCGCGTTCATGCGAAAAATGGGCGTCGCTTCCGAAGTCGAGTACAAACGCGCCTGTATAAAAGGGCGGCGGATTATGTACCACGCACACGTCGGCATGAGTACGTGGGCAGAAACCTCTCACGCCCTTAAACGCCTTTACGCGGAAATGGAATCGAGAGGGTTCGTCCAGGACAGAGCGGGCATCTGCCTCGACAGGAGGATGGGATTGCCCTCGGCGATGCGACATGCCGTGCCTGCGGAGACCGGGCCTATTCTCGAGACGGATGAAGATTGGCGCGACGTTGCGCTCGCAGCTCCGATCCAGCCGCACATGGGAGATTTCATGATCGGCTTCCCCGCCTCTGCCGAGAACGCGTCCAAGGCCCTCCGGGTAGGTGTGACGACTGTCGGCAACCTGTCGCAGTTTTTCTCGCACGAGGTGCCGATGTGGAAAGACCCTATATATACGACCGCCGAGACAACACTCGCCATCGCTCTGATGGGTCGCTTCCGTGATAGCGGAACGCTTCTGCATTCCTATCTCGACGACGGCTTCGGAGCACTCTTCTTCGACTCTGCCACTGTTGCCGGATGGGCGTTGTTGGAGCGTTATATCGTCGAGGAACTCTTGGGCGCGAAACTGGGGCACTGCATGGGCGGGTTGATATCAGACCCCATCAAACGTTCCGGCTGGATTTTCGCCCTCGACGAGATCCACGATCACGACTGTATCGGGACCATGTTCTTCGGCGACACCATCTCCTTTAGCCACGATTTCGACAAAAACAGGGGCCTCGTAGCGGAATACCTCACCTGGGATATTATGACGCAACTGGAGTGCCCAACTGGGCATGGCGTTCTCTCCATGCCGGTCACGGAAGCTGTACGCGTTCCGTCTATCGAGGAGATCGTGGAGGCACAGGTGTTCGCCAGGCGAATCGAAGAGGGTGCACGACGGATGCACCGCTACGTCGACTTCTCGGCGCCGAGGGCGTTTGCGCGACTCGTATGCGACGGCGGACGCAGAGTCTATGAAAACGCCATAGCCGGCTTAGGCGACGCCGGCGTAAATCTTAAGGATCCCGTACAGATGCTCTACGTCCTGAAACGGATCGGCCCTGCCGACTTCGAGGAGATGTTCGGCGCTGGCGAAGCGGACGAAAACAGCCCCCGCGGACGAAGACCAGTCGCCAGAAACGACGTCTTCGTCGAGTCGGACCGTCGGATCGAAGTCGAGTCGAAGTGGTTCACATCCTCGGCCATCCGTGCCGCAGTCCGCTCGCGGCGCTTTCTGCTTGCCTCGACCGATGTGCACGAACACGCGCTATACGTCATGCGCACCATTATCAGGAATTGTGACGGGATTGTCGTCGATATCGGCCCAGAGAAAAACCCCGACGAAGTCGCGGAGGCGTGCCTGGAGCGCGGCGCGGACGTGCTGCTCATAAGTACGCACAACGGAATGGCCCTGGAATACGCTCGCCTCCTACTGGAGGAATTGGAGGAGCGAAACGTAGATATCCCCGTCGTAATGGGCGGCGTCCTGAACCAAAAGATCGAGGAGGCGGCGATGCCCGTCGATGTCGACGATGCGCTTGTTTCTTTGGGCATCCACCCCGCAAGGACCCTCGAACGCCTCGCCTACATTCTCAAGGGGTTATGAGCGAGTCGGCGATCGGGATCGACGTTGGCGGGACGTTTGTCGACGTCGTTCTTATGCGTGGCGGAGACGTTGCCTGGAGTTCCAAATTCCCCTCGTCGTCGCCCGATTTCGGCGACAGGCTGGCTGAAACGTTGCAACAAGCGGTGCATTCAGCGAAAGGACTTGAGATCAATGAAATATCGCGAGTGTGTCTCTGTTCGACGCTTGCCACAAACGCGCTCGCAAAAGGAGGATTTCGCCCCGCGCTGCTCGTTCTTATCGGCTATCCCCAAAACTGCATCGACGACGTCCTGAGCGAGACGCACAACATGCCGGACCTCCTGGTCGCCCGCGCGCAGGGCGGACATGACAGGAACGGAGACGAGCGTGCGCCGCTCGATGAAAGCGCCTTACTGGAAACGGCGAAAAAAAATGCCGAGCGCGTCGAGGGAATCGGAATCTCCTCTTTTTACAGCACTAGAAATCCCACACACGAGATCGAGGCAAAAAAAATTTTTGACGACGCGTGTGCTGCGCCGTGCGTCTGCGGCAGCGAGCTCTCGAATGGGTTGAACGCTGTACGGCGCGCCGTATCATGCGCGCTGAACGCCTCGCTGATTCCAATCGCCAAGGATATGATCGACGGCGTACGTCGATCCATGCAGTTCGCCGGGCTGAATGTCCCACTATTCATTGTAAGAGGCGACGGAAACCTGATGGATGCCCGCACAGCGGAATTACATCCTATACAGATGCTGCTATCTGGCCCCGCAGCGAGCGCAATCGGCGCGATCGAATCCATGAAGCGCTCTGTGCACCTGGAAGAAAGAGATTTCCTCGTGCTCGACATGGGCGGGACTACGACAGACATCTCTTATATTTCGAACGGAGCATTCCACATAGCATCGTGTGGTGGGTACATCGAGGGGTATCGCACAATGGTCCGGACCGCGAATGTCCATACTTTCGGGCTCGGTGGGGACAGCCTCGTCGACTTCTCTTCGGAGCCGTTCGCGATCGGCCCCGACCGCGTCGCACCCATTTCCTCGCTTCCATATCATACCTGCGATTGGCGCCTGCTTCTCGATAGATCGAAGGGGAGCAATCCAGTGTTCGTCGTTCCCGGCGAGCGATTCGCGTCTTCCGGTACTAATTCGGATATCTTTCTCGAGCACCTGCAAAAGGTCGGTGCAGACGAGTGGGAGAGTGTCGTCGCGTTGACGTCGGAGCGCGACTACGCAGAAAAAACACTTCGTTCGCACGAAAACGCTGGCCGTATCCAGCGCTGTGCTTTCACCCCTACGGACGCGCTAATTCTGCTTGGAGTGTACCAGACCGAAAGCGTCGAACCGGCGCGAAAAGCGGCAGAATGCATCGTGGAAACACTCGATTCCAGCACAATCCAAACACCGCTCGACTTGGCCCGCCGCGTCCGGTCGCTCGTCTCCACTGCACTTGCAGAACGAATCTTTCGTTTTTTAATGCTTCATGAGGGATTCTCCCCAGCCTTTCTCGACGGGCCGGACGGGCGACTGATGTTGGACGTCATCCTAGGGGGAACATGTGAGATGTTCGCGCTCAAGCCATGGATACGCCGCCCCATTGCCTGCTTGGGTGCGCCGACCCCGGCGTTTGCAGGCGCACTCGAAGAGCTGACCGGGACAACGTGCGTCCGCTTCGAGCACGGCGCGGTCGGAGGCGCTATCGGGGCTGCACTGGCCAGCCGGCACGCACACTACACGGTGTGGATACAATACCTGCGGGACGCCGCCTTGTATCGTGCGCATCTCCCTAACGGAATCGCGGATTTCGAAGATCTGGAAACTGCGGTCGACGCGACGCACGAAAAAATGCTCGCGTATCTCCTCCACGCGTCGGACATTTCCCTCTCGATCCGGTGCGAGCGGATCGACCGAACCGCACATATCGGGCCGCGTGTCAAAGGCGGTAAAACGCTCTACTTCGGAACCGAACTGTTCTTTTCCGTCGAACGATAAAAAAATCGCGGTCGTCAGGAAAAATTTCTCCGACGGACCGCGACCTCCAAACGGGCTGCCAACCAGCCTGCACTATACTTATATATCCACCTCTGTACCTATGCCTCTTGTTATCGCGTTTTCGTACACTATATTGGCAGCCACCACGTCCAGAACCGCGTATCCCACAGTTTTCAGCACGGTTATCTCGTCGTCGGAGCTTCTGCCCACCAATTTGCCCGCAAGTACGTCGCCTATCTCTCCTGCAATTTTGTCAGCTTTGTAGTCGCCATTTTTTATCGGTATCAGGAAGTCCCCAGCTTCGGCCATCACGGTTTCACGATTATCCACGAATACCCTCGCTCGATTTAAGAGACGCGTATCAAGCTCTTGCGTGGTTGGAAGGTATGAACCCACCCCATTTACGTGCGCTCCTTTTTTCACCATGGTTCCATCGAATACAGCCGTGCTGGATGTTGTCACCGTCGTTATTACATCCGCACCGTCAATTGCCTCTGCAGGTGATTTCGCCGCAACCAGCCCTGCTCCGTACTTCTCTGCGAGGGCGCGGTTCGCCTCTATGAAGGTCGATATTCTAGCCGCATCTACGTCGAAAATGCGTACTTCCTTTATATCGCGGACACACAACACGGCTTCGAGCTGAGAAACGGCCTGCCCTCCCGTTCCAAATAGCGCGAATACACTTGCGTCACGGCGAGCCAGAGTGTCCGTGGCCACTCCCGATATTGCCCCCGTGCGGATTCTTGTCAACTCCGTGCCAGCCAGCATTACCTTTATGAATCCGGTCTGCAAGTCGAAGAGTAACACCTGCGCAGGAACGGATGTCAAGCCGCGTTTAATATTTTCGGGGAACACAGAAACGAGCTTCACCCCCACCTGCTTCACATCGCCCTTGACATACGCAGGCATAATCAGCACGAGGTCGCGCCCATCCAAATCGAAGCATGTTCTCACCGGTACCTCAGTTTCTCCAGCCGAGTGAAGAAGGAACGCTTTCTTGTTGGACTCAATAGCTTCCTTCATTGAGAGCAGTTCTCGCACTTCTTTCGCGTTTATCAATAACATACGGCAGGCCTCCAGTCTTTATTTGTGTGAATTTAGGTAATAATTTTTTTTATTACCTTACCTAGATTATTTAATCGAATGATCTATGAACGTGGACAGATTGTCATTGTCAATCTGCACAACAAAACGGAATGCTATTTGTCGGGAAAGGCGAGATCGCCATAAAACGCGCAAAGCAATTCTCGCTACATTTTTTTATACAAAAAGCCCCAAAGACCTCGCGCATTGCTCATTATGCGTTGTGCCAAACAAACAACGGACGAACCTGAAATACAAGATAATGCCGCGTATTGGCTTATTTCCTGAGAATAAATCCACCGCCGCGCGGATCGTGCGGATCGTAGGTAAACGTGTTGAAGCCGGTCATATATGCACTCCCCGTAACTTCAGGTATTATCGCTTTCCGATCGTAGTAGTCGATCACGTCGATTATCTTCGCGGAGAATTGCGTGTTGATTATACTTCGATGCTTCAGCACCTCTCCAGGTCCGATAAGCCCTTTGTCGTAAAGCAATGCCAATCTACCGCTCGTTCCGGTTCCGCACGGCGACCTGTCCACCTCTCCAGGGGGATATATGACCGCGCTTTTCGAATCCAGTCCTTTATCGGCCCTGCTTAACGGCGCGGTTATCTGAACGAGGCCAACACCTTTGAGGTATGTTTTTTCAGGATGCGTCAGATCGTACCGACTATTGATGCTGTTGTATATTTCCATGCCGGCAGCTATGACTTCTTCGACATTTTCTTCCTCCACCGCAAGCCCGAGGTCCTCCGCACTTACCACGCCGTATATATTGCCGCCGTACGTGACGTCGGCTAGTATCGTTCTGCCACGGAATTCAACCTCCAGGTCCCTGGCTATTACTATCGCGGGGGCGTTGACGAACGTAACTGATTCCACCCTGCCGCCTACAACGTTGACTTTAGCGCTCACCAACCCGGCAGGCGTTTCAATCTTTACCTCCGTTACCGGCTCCATTACCTCAACCATTCCGGTTTCGACCAGCATAGTCGCCACGCCTATGGTGTTGTGTCCGCACATCGGCATATAGCCGTGCGACTCGCAAAAAAACACCCCGACATCCGCCTCGTCGAGAGTGGGCTCCGTCAATATCGCAAGAGATGTGTTGGAGCGTCCTCTTGGTTCCGATATGAGAAACGTACGAATATAGTCATAGTGCTCTTTCATGAAGAGCATCTTCTCCGACATATCGCACCCGCGCAGGCGCGGCATTCCGGCGAAGACGGTTCTCGTCGGCTGTCCGGCCGTGTGGGTATCTGCAGTCCAAATCATCTTTTTATAACTAATCAAGATTTTATTCCCCCAAACTTCAAACGACAAAATTGTGCCCAGGTATAGACAAACGCTACTAGTAGGCTCGCGGATTCGAGAGAGCCAGATGGTTTCACGATGAAAATTTGGGATTCGACTTATCGGTTTTATAGAACCGCGACTTATTAAATCAACGGTTCTCTATATAAGTCCGTGTTGCTTTATGCTTCGATGATTTTCATCAGATTGGTAATAAATGTGCCCGCCGGCATTGCAGCCAGCTTTTCAGCCGTCATAAGTACGCCGTTCGTATAGATTTCGCTGGAGTAACCTTCAACGGTTATTTTTACCGTCTCATCGCCGCAACTCATCAAAATCTCGTGTTCGGCAAATGCCCCCGGCCATGGAAGTCTCCGCGAAAGCAGCCTAACGTCGTTCACGGTGGCGCCCATCGCGCCAGGGTAAACCTCGCGAGTTTTCGCCTTGCAGACGTCCCCCCCTATCACCTCCGCCAGCCAGCAAGCCGTACCACTCGGAGCGTTGGCCATCTCGTCGGTAAACTGATCGAGTACAGAGACGTATGGGTAATAGGCGCGCATTTTGCGGACAAAATCTGCGATCATGTTCATGCCAATGCTGTAGGTTGCAATAACGGCCCAGCGCAGTCCCTTTTCCTCTACGCGAGCACGGCAGGCTGCCTCATCTGCTTCGGTCAGTCCGGTCGTTCCGATAACAGCATTCAGATTTGCGTGTAAATACGACGTGAAATTTTTCTGCAACAGATTGGCCGACGTAAAATCGATGACGATATCCGGGCGAGTTTCTGCCAATCCCTCGTCAAGGTTCGAAGATGCAGTAACCTCCAGAGGCTCGATGCCGGCAAGAATTCCCAGATCTTTACCTACGTCCAAGCACCACCCTCCGACAAGCTGAATGTCATCGCGAGCTGCTATGGCACGCACAATTGCCTTACCTACATTGCCGGAAGCACCGGACAAAAAAACTCGTATCATACCAATTCCTCCTTGATTTAATGTTTATGCCGTTAATATCTCAATATGGATTTCGACTCAAACAATATTTGTCAAATCCCAATATCCGCCTATTTAGAAAATGCAAGGCTTGGAAGCCATGTGATAAGCTGCGGTACGAACGTAAAAATAAGCACGCAACCGATCAACAAGAACATTAAAGGCAAAACACCTCTTACTACATCCTCATATGATTGTCCGCTTATCGAAACTGTGGCAAATAGATTATGCCCGAACGGTGGCGTCACGTATCCCACAAGCAGATTAATACAGAACAAAACACCCAGATGCAATTCATCGAGTCCCAAGGCAACACCAATAGGAATCAGAATAGGAGCGAATACGATAATGCCAGCTGCGGTTTCCATAAGACAGCCCACAACGAGCAAGACCATCGTCAACATGATAAGATACATAATCTTTCCGGTCAGCAACGGAACAATCGCGTTTGCGATATTATGAGGAATTCTGGCAGTTGCCAAGCACCAGCCAAATATGCCGGAAGCACCGATCAAAAAACCAACCATGGCGCTGGTCTCCACTGTCTTCAGCAGTGAATCCCACAGAATTTTCAGGTTCACAGTTTTATAACACAACCCCAGCAGAAGAGTGTATGCCACTCCGAATGACGCTGCTTCGGTTGGTGTGAATATGCCGCCGTAAATGCCCCCCATAATGATAATGGGCACGCATAATGTTGGTAAAGCCTTATATGTAAGGATTAAAAACCCCTTCGTCGTATAATTACGTTCAATTTTTTTAACATTACATTTACTTGTGATGAAAAGGTTCGCGGCTATCAGAACTCCCGTGATGAAAAGACCTGGAATTATGGCACCTACAAACATTTTAGGGATAGAGAGGTTCATGGTTGCACCGTAAATCACCATGGTAATGCTAGGTGGAATAATGGGACCTAGTGTGCCTGCGGCTGCAACAAGCCCAGCCGCAAAACGTGGCTGATAACCAGCTTCATTGATCATTACCGGTAACATAATAGTTCCTATAGCAGCAACAGTCGCAGGCCCCGAACCGGTTAGCGATGCGAAAATGGCACAAGCCACAACAGTTACCGTACCCAAGGCACCTGGCAATTTGCCACATGCTGCCATCAACCAGTCAACAAGCCGTTTGGATAAACCGGCTTTTTCCATCAAGTACCCCATCAATACAAACAGCGGTATCGCAAGTAGTGGAAATGAGTTCATTGCCACAATAATACGTTGAGGGGTGACTATTAGCGGGCGCAGCTGCGTGACCAGTAAAAATACGACGCCTGACATTTCAATTGACAGAGCAACGGGCAGCCCCATAAACATAAAAACAAACAAAGCACCAAAGACCAATAAGGTCATTTCAGCTAATCCGAACATTTCATCCTCCCCAAATTATTCAGGTTTATCCGGGAATAAAACATTAAACATGTCGGATAACGCGTGTATGAAGATCCCAGCACTGCCAACAGGAACGGCCATATATACATACGACATCGGTATTCCTGTGGCAGGACTGAGTTGCTGCGCTACGACAGGTATCAGTAAAACGCTGTAATAAATCAAAACTCCGGCGGCTATCAATGTAATGACGCTGATTACAACCGTATGGATACGCCTTTTAACGCCTTTTAGATTCTTGACAAAGAAATCAATTGCCGCATGACCTTTTTTCTTGGACAGAATAGATGCTCCCAGCATATTAATCCATATAAAGCAGTATCTAGCCACTTCTTCGGTCCAAGATGGCGATGCGTTTAATAATCTTGTAAATACTTGTATGACACACGATGCCGTAAGTACAACAAGAAAAATTATCGCTATTGGTTTATATATCCTATCGAGAATATCGCTGCACTTTTTTATATAGCTACACAAAAACTACGCCTCCTGTGCGGAAAAAACTAGGGCCAGGACTAGTATTGTCTAACTAGAAAGTGGTATATAAAACTAGTCCTGGACCCTTTAGCTTAGCATGTACTCGAAAGACGCGAAAACCTCAGAGATTAAATACCGTTCATTAAAAGCAGAAACCGTTCACGTCCTTAACACTATTTGGTCAATTCCAGGACAGCGTCAATCAAGTCCGAGCCGATTTGATCTCTAAATTTGTCGTAAACAGGAAGAACTGCTTTTTTAAACGCATCGATATTGACGTCACCCTGATTCACTTTCATCCCAAGATCCGCAAGTTCCTTAAAAATAGCTTGTTCGCGTGCGACGACAAAGTCCCACTGTATGGCTGCCGCTTCTTTGGCTGCCTTTATAAAAAAGTCCTTTTCTTCTTGTGAAAACGTATTCCACAAGCGCCCGGATATGATCATCGCTACGGGGTTCATGAAGGTATAGGTCCCAGATAAATAATCAGCTGCCTCGTAAAAACGCTCATTGAGTATAGCCTGGACTGCATTTTCTGCGCCATCAATAGTGTTTTGTTGAAGCGCCGTGAAAACCTCCGACCACGACATTGGCAACGCGTTGGCCCCAAGAGCTCGGTAGGTATCCATATAAAGAGCGTTTTCAGGAACACGAATCTTTAAACCTTTGAAGTCTTCCAGTTCTCTGATTGGCTTTACCCTTGTGAATGCATGTCTGAATGCTCCTTGTCCCCTGGAAAGCACAACCAAACCCTTTGACGCCATTGCATCATCCACGGGTTTTACAACATCGGAGTAAACGACCTTTTTGGCGTTATCGTAACTTGTAAAGACATAAGGCAGGTCGAAAAGCATAGCTTGAGGCACAAATGGACCTAGGGCCATGTTGCTGATTATAGCCATGTCAATAGTACCAATCTGCATACCTTCGATCATGTCTCGCTCCACACCAAGTTGGCTGTTACCAACTATGTCGATTTCTACGCTGCCTTTTGAGTAGTCATGTATCCTCTTCGCAAATTCCACAGCAAAATAATGATAGAAGCTATCCTCTGTCTCGATCAATACATGCCCTAATTGGAAGGTCTTTGCGGGCTTTTGGGCTGCCGATGCGGCGCTACTTTGAAGGGAGAACATCAATAGACCGATGACACACAGCATTAACATTTTTTTCATCTCATTCAACCTCTTTCTGAATTGTAATTTATTCATAGCATCAACGGCACATCAAAACCACACAATGAAGTATCCCCCCTTGTCATGACACGAAATTGGACCCACGTAGCTTGTCAAATGATATGCGACAGCTTCCTGAGTTTGTTCAAGACGAATTGGAGTAGATAAACCCAATTCAGCGCAAACAGTGTGGATTGGTCGTCTTGGTTCTGATATTGTTCGAGCTGCCTGTTGGCAACTTCAATGCTAAAAAAGATTATAATTCTGTAAAATAGGGTTTCGAGAGTTACGAGAGCTCTCATCGAATGATCTATGAACGCGGACGCATTGTCATTGTCAATCTGCACAACAAAACGGAATGCTGTTTGTCGGGAGAGGCGAGATCGTCATAAAACACACGGGGCAATCCTCGTCACAATTTTTTTATACAAAAAGTCCAAAAGACCTCACGTATTGCCCATTATGCGTTGTGTCAAACAAACAACAGGCATCATGAAATACAAGAAAACGCAGCGAGACCGGTCACATCTCAACCGGTCTCGCTGCGCCTTTACGCCGCAATAGTACGGCAATCAAAAAAATCTATTTCATATACCCTCCAGCAAACGCGGCGAGCGTCCGCGCCGTTTGTTCGGCGTCGGACAGGTTCGCGATCTCGTTCGCGGTCAGGCGGTAGCGCACCGGGATGCCGAGTGCGGCGGCCGGGATTCCTGCGGCGAGCAAATGTCCGCCCGCCGTCTCCGTGTCGGCGCGGTCGAGGATCTCGTGCTGCAGGCCGACCGCTTCGGCATGTGCCGCGTCCTCCAGGCGTTGCAGGACGTCCCTGCAATAGACGGCGGAGCGATCCTTCCACTTTAGTACTGGCCCGGCGCCGGTTTTGAGTGCACTCGAGGCGTCCGATATGTCGATTGCCACGCCGTACTCCGCTTTCAGAGAGAACGATGCCGCCTTAGCGCCCCTCTGCCCGACCTCGCTCTGCGAGGCGAAGACGACGGCGACGCCCGCGTCGCTATTGCAGGTCGTCTGCAAAAAACGGATCGCAGCTGCACATGTCGCGACGGAGCCAACCGAGGGCCCCATAGCAACGTCGCCCTGCAGGAGTGTCTCAGACGCGAAGGACGCCGTCGAACCGACCTCCACCCCGTGGGAGGAGAGGCCGGTGTCGACGAAGAGGTCCGCCATCGTCGGTTTTTTTGCCTCGTCGGCGGGAAGTCCCGAGAGAAGGACGCCGCAGAGGCCGTTTTCGAATCGGACGCGCGCGCCGACAATGGCGCCCGGGTCGAGCGCGCCGAGCGGCATCAGGCGGATACGCCCGTCCTGCTCCACATATTTCACCATGAATCCGGCGTCGTCGAGTCTGACGAAAACGGCGACGCGGATATTTTTTGCGTCGCCCCTGCGGGCTACCAGGCTGCCAAGTGCGTCGAATGCAATTTCGTCTGCGAGACCCCGCACGAGGTCCGCCACGACCTCCGCGCGCGCGCGCGCGAAACCGCACACGGCTGGGACGGAGGCAATTTTTTCGAAAATCGAGAAGATCGAACCGATATCGCTCATACGCTACTCTCCCATCGTTGCGATGAACAGCGCGGTCAGGTCGAGCACGGCCTTCGCGTCCGGCATGTACACGACGTTGTTCGCACTGTGGATGTATCTCGTCGGCGCGGAGACCCCGAAAGTCAACGATCCTCCGGCGCGGACGTGGATCGAGCCGGAATCCGTCCGACCGCCCATGCCGGAGCGCGGCTGCCAGGGAATCCCCGCCGCATCAGCCGCACACGTCATCTTTTCGATCACCTCGCGGTTGTACACGGTTCCACCGTCGGCGACGGAGACGACAGCGCCCGCACCTTGCCTCGTCGCGCGCAGGTCGGGCCGGACGGACGGCATGTCGCCCGCGCTCGTCCCCTCCAGGACGAGCGTCATGTCGGGGCGGACCCGCTCCGTGAGGGCGGACGCGCCGCGCAGGCCGACCTCCTCGCAGGTGGAGAAGGCGAACCAGGTGTCGAACGGGATGTTTCCGCGGATCAGCGAGACCATCACGGCGCAGCCCAGACGATCGTCGATCGCCTTGCCGCGGAATCGCCCCTCGCCGAACGCGCCCGGTTCGTTGTCGAACATGACCGGGTCGCCGACGCGGACGTGCGACGCCGCCTCTTTTTTGCTGCGCGCGCCGATGTCGATGTAGAGCGCGTCGATCGGCGGAGAAATTTTTTTCTCGGCCTCGCTCGTCAGATGGATCGCCTTGACGGCGACGACGCCGGGCAGTCGGCGTTCGCCGATCCGCACGCGCTGCCCAAGCAGGACGCGCGGATCCAGCGTGCCGACCGGGACGAACTTGAGCAGCCCCTCGTCCGTGATGCGGAAGACGAGCATGCCCACCTCATCTGTGTGCGCGCAGACCATCAGCCTGCGTGCGGGGGCGCGCGCTCCTTTTTTGAGGGCGATCAGACTGCCCATCGCGTCGACCGTCATCTCCTCCACGTGCGGCGCGATCATCCCCTCTATTGCCTCACGCACGCCGTCCTCGTATCCCGAGACGCCGTCGAGCGCGCAGAGGACTTGCATCAACTCCATCATGTCTGTCATGCCGCCTCGCCTCCGCGCACACGCAAGCCCTTAAAATCGCGGCAGAATGCGTAAAGCAGGCGCGCCAGGGTCTCCGCGTCGTCGACGCAGAGCGTCTCCACCGGCGTGTGCATGTACTTCACCGGCAGGGAGATCACCGCCGTCGTCGCGCCGACCCCGGCGATCTGCGCGAGCCAAGCGTTCGTGTTGCTCGTCTTTGGAATAGCCTCCAGCTGATAGGGCAAGCCCCCCCGCTCCGCGGCGTCGATCAGGTGCTCAGCCACGCGCGGAGAGCTGTTCGCTCCCCTGCCGACTACCGGGCCGCTGCCCGGCTCGTGCACCCGCGCGTACCGCTCCGCGTCGCCGGTCCGAGCGTGGCACGCATCGACAACCAAGATATAGTCGGGCCGCTCCTCCGTCGCACACTGCACAGCGCCGTAATAACCCGACTCTTCCCTAGTCGTCGCTGTGACGACGAGGTTGCAGGGCGGATTCGTGTTCGCGAGCAACTCCAACGCGCGCACGACGCAGGCGAAGCCGGCGCGGTTGTCCATGGATGGGCCCGCGATATTGTTGCCCAGAAGCTCCACCGGATCTGCGTCGAAAGCGACGAGGTCGCCCGGGCGCACGAGCTCTCGCGCCCGGGCGCCGGTCATGCCGAGGTCGAGCGTCATCTCGCCGACGGGAACCGGTTTCAGGTCGTCTCCCTCGTTCTGGAGATGGGGGGGGAGGGCGCTGATCACGCCCTTTATCGGCCCTCCCCGCCCAAGCACAATCATTTCATTCGAGAGCAGCGTCCGCGGGTCGACGCCGATCGGCACGAAGTGCGCGAATCCGTCGTCCGTCACGTCCGCGATCATCAGTCCCACCTGGTCGATGTGAGCGTCGAGCATCAGCGTCGGCGCACCGGTCTCGGCACTCCGCATGTAGCCGACGACGTTGCCGAACCGGTCGACACGGACCGAGTCCACGAACGGCCGCATTCTCTCGGCAGCGGCGCGCGAAATTTCGCCCTCGCCGCCCGAGACGCCGCGGATCGCAGACAGTTCCATGATTGCCCTCTTCAAGTCCATCGAAACACCTCTCTGCCGCAGCGCGCCGCACAGGTGCGACGCACGCGATACGCCGCTATTTCCAGTTGAAGTCGAAGACGTAGTAGAAGCCGAGGCCCATGTCGGCGTTCAGGTCCTTCGACCACGCGAACGGCTTCGTCCGGAAGAGGATGGGGATCATGCCGCAAATGTCCGAGAGATAGTCGTTCAGCTCGCGGTAGATCGCCTGACGCTTCGTGTGGTCGAGCTCGACCGCGCCCCTGTCGAAGAGCTCGTCGATCTTCTTGTCGCGGTACTTGACCGCCGCGATTTCGACCGAGCGGGAGTGCGCGGAGCGCGCGAAGAAGCTGTAGTCGCGGTCGCAGGTCAGCCCCATGAGACCGAAGCCGTACGTCCCCTTGCGCATGTTCTGGATGACGGCGCTCGTGTCCATCGGCTGGATCGTACATGTCACGCCGATGTCCGCGTAATTTTGCTGCAGCACCTGTGCAATCTTCGGCCAGTAGCTGCTGCCTATGATGAGCATCTCGCCGAGATCCACGCCGTCCGGGTAACCCGCTTCGGCGAGCAGCGCCTTCGCCTTCTCCGGATCGTACGTGTACTTGATGCCGTCGTTCGGCGCGTCGACGAGGTACTCCGGGTTCATCATGAAGTCGGCGATCTCTGCCAGCCCCTCGTACGATGCGATGACGACGGCCTCTTTGTCCATTGCGTAGGCGAGCGCCTGGCGCAATTTTTTGTTGTCGAACGGTTTGCGGTCGATGTTGATCGCCATGTAGCTGATGTGGTTTTCCTTGCCGAGCTTGGTCGTGTATTTTTTGCTGTCGACGATGCCGCCCCAGTTGGAGAGCGGAATCTGCACCATGTCGAGCTCGCCGCTCTCGAACGCGATCAGCGCGCTCGACGTGTCGGTCATGATGCGATAGGTGATCGTCTTGATCGACGGCGCGCCTCTGTAATAGTCGTCGAACGCCACGAACTCCACCCGGCTGCTGGGGTCGTACTTCACGACCTTGTACGGACCGGTGCCGCAGTCGACCGGCGTCGTGCCGAACTTGTCGCCCGCCGCCTCGACCGCCTTACGGTTCAATATATCGATGCCGACGATGTAGTTGAGCGCCGCGGTCATGATCTCCTTCGTCTTGATCTCGACGGTCTTGTCGTCGATAGCGCGCACGGTGTCGACCGGCATCATGCGGTTCGCCATCGCAGGGGCCTTCTTCGCGCGCTCGAACGAGAAGACGACGTCGTCCGCTGTGAGCTTCTCGCCGTTGTGGAACTTCGCATCGCGCAGCTTGAACGTGTACGTCATACCGTCGTCCGCCAGCGTGTACGACTCTGCGAGCCGCGGCGAGAGCGACGTATCGTCCTCCATGAAGAACATGCTCTCGTACATCTGCGCGAGCAGTTGCAGGTCGGCAATCGCCGTCGTGTAGTACGGGTCGAGGGACGTCATCTCGCTCGGGATCGTCAGGTTGATGTGCGTTTTGTTCGTCGCAGCACACGCGGCGAAACCGGCCGACAGCAGCAGAAACACCGCCATTGTCAGTGCAACGAAAGCCTTCTTCCTATACATTGTGGGACCTCCTCGAAAAATGTATTTATTGATCCGTCCGAAGACGTTCAATACGAAATTTTGAGTTACAGCGAGCTTCCAAGCGCGGCTATCGCGAACACTGCGGCCCCCATCGGCAGGACGCCTTCGTCGAAGACGGCGGATGGGTTGTGCAGCGGCAGAGGCTCCGCCGTGCCTGGCGGCCTGCACCCTATCGTCATGTAGCACGACGGGACGCGCGACGTCACGTGTGCGAAATCCTCGCTGCCCATGCTCGGCGCCTCCCTCGGAGGAAGAATGCGCGCCTCGCCGAACGCCTCCCGCAACGCATCGTACGTCGCGTCGACAAGGCGATCGTCGTTCCGCAGGGCGGGGGCGCCGCCCTCCAGCTCCATCGAGGCGGAGCAGCGGTACGCGCGCGCCGTGTTCTGCGCGGTTTCTTCCATTCGCCGCAAAATTTTTTCTCTGTCGCCGTCGTCGAGCATCCGCAGCGTACCGCCGAACGTGCAGACGGACGGGATGACGTTGTGCGCCGCCCCGGCGTGGATGAAACCGATCGTCAGCACCGAGCGGCTCATTGGGGAAATTTCGTATCCACGCAGGTCGCTAAACGCGCCTACGATTGCCGTCGCCGCAGGGATCGGGCTGATCGCCTTGTCGGGGTGCGCGCCGTGCCCGCCGCGACCCTCCACTGAGATAGTAAAGCGGTCGCAGGAGGCCATCAGAGTACCGCGCTTGATCAACAAGCGCCCGACGTCGAGGGAGTAGGGGTCGACGTGCATCGCGAACGCACAGTCGGGCTCCGGTGTTAGAAGGCCGTCCTCGATCATGGACAGTGCGCCGGTCAGCCCTTCTTCGTCCGGTTGAAAGACCAAGGCGACCTCGCGCGCCAGATCGTCCTCGCGCCGCTTCAGAAGAACCGCTGCGCCCAACAGCATCGCTGTGTGCAGGTCGTGCCCGCAACTGTGGGACGCCCCGTTTTCGGAGGCGAACGCAAGCCCGCTTCGCTCCTCCAGCGGCAGCGCGTCCATGTCGGCCCGCAGAAGAACTCGTCCTTCATCCGGCCTGCCGATTACGGCGATCGTGCCGCCGCCGCATGCGCGCCACGGGATGCACAGGTCGGTCAGGACGGCGCGCACCAGTTCGGTTGTGTCGGGAAGCTCGCGCCCGACCTCCGGGTTGCGGTGGATCTTTCTGCGCCACTCCGTCATGCGGCGCGCAAGCCCTTGCGCCTCGGAGAGCAGAGCCGTCACGACGCTCACCCGTCCATCAGGGTACAGGCGACGAAGTGCCCATCGCCCATGTCCCGAAATTCCTGATCGCGCTCGGTACACGCGGGCGTGCAGTAGTCGCACCTCGCCGCGAAGCGACAGCCGGCCGGGGGATCGATCGGGCTGGTGACCTCGCCGCGGATGATGTCCGAGTCGCGCAGGCACGCGTCGAGCCTCGGCTCTGGGATCGCTGCGATCAGCGCCTTCGTGTACGGGTGCAGCGGGTTGGAGAAAAGCTCCTTCGACGGCGCGAGCTCCACGCACTTGCCCAGGTACATGACGGCGATGTCGTCGGAGATATGCTTGACGACGGAGAGGTTGTGCGTGATGAACATGTAGGTCAACTCCCGCTCGTCCTGGAGGTCCATCAGAAGGTTCAGTATCTGAGCCTGGATGGAGACGTCCAGCGCCGACACCGGTTCGTCGCAGACGATGAAGCTCGGGTCGAGCGACAGGGCGCGGGCGATGCCGATGCGCTGTCTGCGCCCGCCATCCAGCTCGTGCGGATAGGCGTCGGTCAGGCGCGAGGCAAGACCGACGGTGTCCATCAGCTCCGCCGTCCGGTCGTCGATCTCCCGGCGCGTCGGATAGGTCCGGTTGACGATCATGAATTCCGAAATAATTTGCGACACGGTCATGCGCGGGTTGATGCTCGAGTACGGGTCCTGGAAAATAATCTGCATGTGGCGGCGCATTTCCCGCATCTTCGATTTTCCGTAACCGACGATGCTCTCGCCACCGTAGCGCACATCGCCGGACGTGTGCGGTATCAGGCGGAGGATCGTCCGCCCCAGCGTGCTCTTGCCGCACCCCGACTCGCCGACGACGCCCAGGGTTCGGCCGCGCATGATTTTCAGGTCGACGCCGTCGACAGCGTGCAGCATGCCGCGCGACGTCTTGAAATATTTTTTCAGGTCGACGGTCTCGATCAGCGGCACTTCGTTTTTTCGAATGCGAGGCCCGGTCACCGCGAACGCCCCCCTTCGCCGTAAAGATGACATAGGATCTTGTGGGTGCCGTCGGTCGTCTCGGGCGGCTCTGTCGTCCGGCATATCTCCATGCACCTGGGGCATCGCGGCGAAAAACTGCAGCCCGGCGGCAGGTTCGTCGGATCGGGCATGAGGCCGCCGATCGGGCTCAAGCGCGTCGTCTCCGAGTGGATGTCGGGAATCGATCCGAAGAGGCCGACCGTGTAGGGGTGGTGACGCCCCTCTCGGAAGAGATCCTCCCTCGTCCCGCACTCGATGATCTTCCCCGCGTACATGACCGCGACGTCGTCGCAGGTGCACGCCACGACGCCGAGATCGTGCGTAATCAGGATCATCGAGGTATCGAGCCGCTCCTTCAGGTCGCGCATCATCTTCAGGACCTGCGCCTGGATCGTCACGTCGAGCGCGGTCGTAGGCTCGTCCGCGATCAGGAGGTCCGGCTCGCAGGCAAGCGCGATCGCGATGACGACGCGCTGTTTCATGCCTCCCGAGAACTGATGCGGGTACTCGTTCTTACGCGTCGGCGGGATGCCGACGAGCGAGAGGACCTCGTCGACCTTTGCCTGGACGACTTTGTCCCTCGCCTTCTCCCCCTCGCCGTGCAGAACGAGCGCCTCCGCGATCTGGTCGCCGACGGTGAGTACCGGGTTCAGGCTCGTCATCGGGTCCTGGAATATCATGGAGATACGATTGCCTCGGATTTTTCTCATCTCGGTGGGCGGCAGAGACATCAGGTCCTCGCCGTCGAAACGAATCGATCCGCCTGTCACGATCCCTATCCGTTCCGGCAGGAGGCGCAGTAACGCCAGTGCCGTCGTCGTCTTGCCCGCGCCCGTCTCGCCGACGAGGCCGAGCGTCCTGCCTCGTTCGAGGGAGAACGTAATGCCGTTCACGGCATGGACCGTCTCGAGGTCGGTTTTATATATAATCGCCAAGTCGTCCACACGAAGCAATTCTTTGGATTTTTCGGCCATCGTACGCACCCCCTACGACTTCAACTTCGGGTCGAGCGCGTCGCGCAGCCCGTCGCCCATGAGGTTGAATGACAGCGCAGACAGCACGATCGCCATGCCGGGGAAGATCATCAGGTGAGGGGCGACGCGCATGAACTCGCGCGCGTCGTTGAGCATCGCGCCCCACTCCGGCCGCGGCGGCTGTACGCCCATCCCGAGGAAGGATAGGCCCGCGGCTTGAAGAATGAGCATGGAGATGCTCATCGTCGCCTGGACGATTATCGGCCCCACCGCGTTCGGGATCACGTGGCGCACGATGATGCGCGTGTCGCTCGTGCCGCCGGCCTTCGCCGCTTCGATGAACTCCTGGTCAACGATGGAGAGCACCGCCGAGCGCACGATGCGCACGAAGGCGGGGACGCGCGAGATGGTTATCGCGATGATCAGGTTTCGGATGCCCGCCCCCAGGGCGGACACGATCGCAAGCGACAGCAGAAGGCTTGGGATAGACGTGAGGACGTCCATCAATCGCATGATAATGTCGTCGATGCGCCCTCCGAAGTACCCCGCCACCGCACCAAGCACGCCGCCTACCGAGAGCGCGACCAGCGTGGTCATCACGCCCAGCGCAAGCGAGGCCCGAGCGCCGTGTACGACACGCGCGAAAACGTCGCGCCCGAATTCGTCCGTGCCGAAGAAGTGTGCCGCGCTCGGCCCCTGGAGGCGTGCGCGGATGTTCTGACCCGTCGCCGTCTTGTACGGCGCGATGACGTCGCCGAACAACACGCATGCGATCAGGATCAGCACGAACGCCAGCCCGATCATGGCGGCCGGGTTTTTGCGATATCTCCGCCACAACTCCTTCAACCTGTTCTGTTTTTTCAGCTTCGTTCCCTGTCGGCTCATCCCGTCGCCCCCTACCTCGTGTACTTCGCCTTGATGCGCGGATCGACGAAGGCGTACATCAGGTCGACCGCCAGCATGATCAGGCAGAAGAAGACGGCGAGGAACAGAGTGGTCCCCATGACGACCGGCACGTCCTTCATCTTTATGCTCGAGACCAGGAGCATGCCGAGGCCGGGGATGGAGTATACCGTTTCCGTGATCATCGCGCCGCCGAGCAAGCCGCCGAAGTTGATGCCGGTGATCGTGATGACCGGCAAAAGCGCGTTCTTCAAGGCGTGCTTCCATATAACGGTGTGCTCGCTCGCACCCTTTGCCCGCGCGGTCCGGATGTAGTCCTGCCGCACCGACTCGAGCATCGTGGAACGAGTGAAGCGGAGCTGGTGCGCCGCAAAGGGCAGCCCTATTGCAAACATGGGCAGGATATAGTGCCGCCAGCTGTCGACGCCGTTGCTCGGCAGCCAGCCCAGTTTGAGCGAGAAGATGTACATCAGCATCATCCCCAGCCAGAACGACGGCACCGCCGCAAAGAACATCGCCGTCGTCGTCGACATCGTGTCCGTGGCCGAGTACTGCTTCACCGCCGAGAGAACCCCCAGCGGGATGCCGATGATACAGGCGCAGAGCATGCCGTTAAACGCGATCAGGACGGACGTCGGCGCGCGCCGCAGCACGATTTCCGACACGGGCATCTGACTTCGGTACGACCTGCCCATGTCCTGATTGACGACGAGGTCGTAGATATAGCGGGCGTAACGGATGAAAAATGGTTTGTCGTAGCCCAGCTCGCGGTTCAGGGCGTCGATCGCCTCGAGCTCCGCGCCGGTGCCGAGGATGAGCGTTGCGGGGTCGCCCGGCGTGAGCGCCGTGATGAAGAACACGATAAACGAGACCCCGAGAAGAATCGGAATAATAAGTATCAACCGTTTCATCACATACCTATGCATATCCGTCACCTTCCTGCGTCGTCCGGCATTTAAAAATTTTCTGCGATTGTCCGATGGTGACATCGTAGCAATTTTTCGATGCGCCGTATATTGACCAAAATTAGGATACGAATTGCATCGCTCGACTTGGTTCAAAATATTTAAAATGAAAGGATTATGAGGGGTTATTATTGCTTTACGGGAGGATTTAATGGCCGCAACGCAAAAAAGAAAAATCGAATTTTCCTATTGCCGCACTCGAGAGGTTTATGCGCAATATTTCCCGGGAATTATTATCCTAAGTGAAGGTTGACGCGTATGATCCGCCCGGGACGTCCCTGCTTCGCCGTCGCCTCCTTTCCAACGACTGTCACATACCCCTCTTGCTCCAGTTTTAGCAAAATACGGCTCATGCTGCGGATATTGACGCCATAGAGGTCCGCCAGCTCGCGCGCCGTGGTGTTCATAACCTGATACTGGCGAAGTATGCCGTCGAGGCGGCTCAATGTGCGCGCTCCGATCCCCGTTCGCTCGGATATCCGGTGCAGCGATTCGTCCACCATGCGGGAGCCCTCGCCGGCGCCGCTCGTGATCGGTCCGATCATCGACCCGTTCTCCTGCACAACGTAGAGGCAGTCGACGCCGCTCTGCCGGGCCGCACGCCGCGCCGTCTCCGCGTTGCGCTGCGACTGGTTGGCGTCGTTCCCCAGGCCGACGCCGACGAACGCGTTCTGCACGATATCGCGCGCCATGATCCGCCCGAGCAGATCGAACCGCCGGAAGTTGTCCGTGTCGTTCTGGATTGCCGATTTCGTCGTGAAGAGGTAGAAACGTTCGCCGGGCGACTCGATCACCGCCGCGCCCAGCTTCTGCGCGTACATGTAGACCTGCTCGCTTACGCCGCTCTTGTTGTAGAAGACCTGGAGCGTGCTCTGACTGTACGCCGAGTGTTTCGCCCGGTAGGCGATCTCGATCGCGACGGTCGCGAGCTTCGCGTCGTCCGCCATCTTCGCCTGGAGGTCGAGGCGAAGTTTGTTGACCTGTTGCACGATGACCTCCATCGCGTTCTGGATGATGATGCAGGGGATCCGCCGCTCGAGAAGGTACGAACGCACGTGCTCGATGCCCGTGACGCAGCAGGACGCGCGCTTCGTCTCGTACATCTGCCTGTGGTACTGGCAGAGCATCTCGATGTAGTCCTCGTCCAGCAGGTTGAAGGCGGCGAAGTAGAGCTCTACGTCCTCGCGCGAATAGCCCGCTTCGCGGTACGCGCTGTAGATCAGTGCCTCCTCGTACGAATCGAAGCTCGCCCGGCTGATATCCCAGCCCTTGATGTAGACGGCCTGCATGAGTGAGCAGACGAGCGAGAGCTGGCTTTGCGGGAGGTACTCCCAGGGACACGTCGGCTGGAGGTAGTGACTGGCGTACCGATAGGGCGTCGACCCGCTGAAGAGGACGCAGTCGAGCGAGCCCTGCCGCTCGCGAAGGATGTCCACAGCCTCGGGGAAACGGTCGTACGGCAACAGCACAGGTTGCACGTACATGACGCGCTCCTCGATCGCGTCGCGTATCTTGACGATGCTCCGCTCCGGACCGACGATGCCGATTGTCGTGCTCATTCCGCCCCTCCTCTCGCCTCTCCGTTACACCAGAAACATCATGTACAGCGCCACCGTGATCATCCCCGCGACGCAGATCGATACGCTGCCTGCCGCCCCTTCCGTCTCGCCGATTTCTACCGCCTTCGACGTGCCGACGACGTGGCTCGCAACGCCGTACGCCGCGCCGACCGCGAGCGGGTCCGTGATGCCCATCAGCTTCGTGATGACCGGCCCGAAGACGACGCCGCACATGCCGGTCAGGAGGACCGACAGAATGGCGATCGGCATGATGCCGCCCGAGATGGCGGCGAGCTCCAGCGCGATCGGCGTCGTCACCGACCGCGGCATCATCGACAGCGCGACCGTCCTGTCCAGTCCGAGCGCACGCGACAGTAGCCAGACGCTCGCCAGGGACGTCGCGGAGCCGACCAGCCCGCCGACGACGAGCGGGACGAAGTTCTGCCGCAAAAACGCGCGGCGGCTGTAGATCGTCGTGCCGAGGATCGCCGTCGCGGGCACGAGCATCATCGTGAGGAGGTCGGCCCCCGACCGGTAGTGCGACAGGGGAATCCTGCCGAAATGGAGCGCACCGACCACGAGGACGAGCGCGACGATGTATGGGCTGGTAATCGGGGACCTGTACCGCGCGTTGGCCCACTTGCCGACGGCGTAACAGAAAATCGTCAGCGAGATGCCGAAAAACGGGCTCGCCAGCGCAGCGTCGAGGGAGAGAAAAAAGCGTTCCACGCCGCTACCCCCGCCGCCGCGCGGCAAGCATCCGCACGGTGAGCCGAACGGCCACGAGGGTCGCGGCGAACGTGAGAACCATCGAGACGGCACAGACGACGAGGAGCTTTGGCCCGTCTCCGCGTATCAGGTCGATGTGCTCGAGGATCGCCACGCCCGGCGGCACGAAGAAGAGCGCCATATTTCCCAGCATGAAATCCGAAACCTCTCGCAACGCCTCCGGCCGAATCGCCCCCGCCAGAAGCAGAAAAAACATCAACATCATGGCGGTCACGCTCGCGGGGAGCGGGAAGGGAAAAAGTCCCGACAGAAATACTCCTGCCATGCAGACGACGAACAAAATCGCAAATTGCCCAGCAACCTTCACCGTAACACCTCCGGAGAAATCATTTCGCCGAAAATCATATCACGCATGGACCCAAAGAATCGGGCGAATTTTCGGCAACGATTCCGTCGGCGCACGAACGCAGCCGCCTCGCACACCGCGCAGTGGGTACGCACAAAGCGTGTCCGGAGAGCGCCCCTCTTTACAGCGTCTTGCAGTATGCGGCAAACGCCCTGTCGTGAACGAGAATATGTTCCTTGAGCCAACCCAACACCGTCTTGTTGAGCGCCATATTGTTGCTCAGCGTGGGCCCTTCCGCGATATATTTTTCCTTGAGCTTGCGAAAAACGACGATGTAGTTGTCGTGATACTTCTTGTGCTCCACCGCCTTCGGATATTTTTTCTCCTTGTGCAGGCGCTGTTCGTCCGTAAAGTGCTTCACGATGTAGTTATCGAGAAAATCAAGCGTTGATTTGATCCTCTCGCCGTTACTGGTGTCTACGAGAATATCGATCTGGTTGAAAAGTTCCTTGTGCTGCTCGTCAATGCTTGCGATTCCAGTTTCCAAAGAACTGCTCCAAAACATGGCCCTGCCTCCTCGTGTGATTGTCAAGAGACGATTAACTAAAATGATTATAATTTAACATCGTTAAATAATCAACATCGCCCCTTGCCGAAAATATTCGCGCGAGTCGGCGATGCGTCACAACAACAAGGGCGGGGAATCCGTAACAGGATCCTCCGCCCTTGTTTCTTTGTGTCGTCAGGCGTTTTTCTACCAGTTCGTCGCCTTGAGCTCGAAGTGGGCCTGCGGGTGGTCGCACGCGGGGCATTTGTCCGGCGCGGACGCCCCTTCGCACGTATAGCCGCAGTTGCGGCAGCGCCACGTGACCTTCGCGTCCTTCTTGAACACCTTGCCGTCCGCAATGTTCTTCGCGAACGCGAGGAAGCGCTCCTCGTGCGCCTTCTCGGCAATTGCAATGTTGCGCATGACCGTCGCGATCTCGGGGAAGCCTTCGGCATCGGCGACATCGGCATACTCGGGGTACATGTGCCCCCACTCGTGGTTCTCGCCCGCCGCCGCGTCCTTCAGGTTCTGCATCGTGTCGCGCTCCGGCCCCGCCGGCAGCGTCATCGTCCCGGTGATCTCAGCCCCGGCCTCGCCCATAAAACGGAAGAGCCGTTTGGCGTGCTCCTTCTCCTGGTCGGCGGTCTCGGCGAAAATCGCCTCGATCTGCTTGTAGCCCTCGTTCTTCGCGACGCTTGCGTAGTATGTGTAGCGGTTGCGCGCCGCGGACTCGCCGATAAACGCGTTCATCAGGTTCACTTGTGTTTTTGTCCCTTTGAGACTCTTCACAGCAAATTCCTCCTGCCGTCATAAAAAATTTTGGGTATTCACAAGTATAGCCGCTCTTTCGGCGAAATCAACCCGAAAACTACATGTGCACCGGCGTGCCGGAGCCAAGCGGCAACCCGATGGCACACCAAACGAGAAGCTGCGTCAGGAAGACGATCAGGTAGACGACGCCGTATCCCACCAATTTCGTTGTATCCCTTGGCTTGCTTTACCCTGTGGGGGTAATGAAAAATTCTCAATAAAAAATAAAAATCATGAACGCATATTGTGAATCATCACTTATCGGGTTGCTCGCTCAGTATCCGCTGAAAATGACGAAGCCCCAAGGTCAACGACGCCTTTGCCCAATTTAACGGACAAATCGGACTCGCCGCAGCAAACAATTCCCCGTCACGCTCTAAAAAATTGTAGCTCTCCGGAAGTGCGAACTTTCGGGCCAATCGACCATCGGCCTGAAGAGTTGCCTCGCCCGTTATCTGCCCAAGGGCCCGATTCAAATGCTTGGTCGCAAGGGAAAGCAACTCCCGATCGCCCGTCTCGTCATACAAGTGAAGTGCGCAATTTGCCAACCACGAATCGAAAAACCACTCTGCCTCGGTGCCCGGAATGAAATTCCGCCGACGCTCCTCATGACTCGCCACATCGGTATCGGTTCTGATACCCTTGAACCAAAAATTCGCAGACTGGTAATTGTCGCCGGCATAACGGGCAATCCCGAAATCGCCGGTCAACGTCGCAACCAACGCCAACGCGGACAACTTGTCCTCCGCACGCAAACGCTCCAGGCGCGCCGGATAAATCAGATTCAACAAAGCGGCATCCGCAGTACGGAAATGCTCGTCGTCCGGTTCATAATCCGGCGACTCGCCCCCCAACGCCAGTTGGGAGTGGATGACGCCGTAGCCGTTGAGCAACATTTTCGCCAACGTAAAAGGGTGCGCAATCTCCGCCTTACCAAACGTTTTCGCCGCATTCTCAAACGATTTTGCAAATGTCCCGTCCTCATCCGACTTAAGAGCGGCGAACAAATTGGTCACAGCGGATGTCACCAGGCCAATCGACGACGTGTTTCGACGGGCAATTTCCTCCCAAGCGCCCGAGTCTTCCATCAAATGAAAATCTACCGCGTCCAAATATGCGAACAGCCCAGCCATCGCGACCAGACGATCGTTCTCCTTCAACTCCGCCAGGGTGACAAGGCCGTCCCGATATGCGCTCAGGGCGGCGTCGAGAAGAAGCCCAAGGGCATCGTTCTGCTTGTGTTTCCACGGCTGCGGCTGGCCGTTCTCCTGAACGTCCAGGAATTCCCTGGACTTGGAATCGAAACGGATATGCACGGCATTCATATCGCCCGCATCCCCATCGACAAGAGCCGGGTTCGAAACAACCAGACGCATTCGCTGCAACTGCGCACTCGTCGCCATATAATCGAGCAGAGTAAGAAGAACCGCCTTCGCGTCGGCGCGCGTCTCCTCCTCTGCCGCCAGGGCAAAGTACGCCCAGACGCTGTCCCGAACCCAAATTGCATCGTAATTCGTCGCCTCGCCCATGTCAGCCGACTCGAATGACGCCGCTTGGACAAACGTCCCCCACGGACGGACGACGACATCGATTTTCCGGGCGGCACGGGTTGCTTCCAAAAGATCGTTTATACCTTCAAGCGTATATACGTTCTTCAGTTTGAGGCCGACAGCTTCCGAACGCACGGTGACGTCATAAGGCGGAACCGTCTCGGAACCGACGAAGCGCCTCACCGAAGCCTGCGCACCCAAACGCAACTTGTCAATTGCGTCGTTAAAGATGGTACCCTGCTCGCTTTCGCCGGCATGAGACGCGCGGCAGAGTGTAAGGATGACGAAAAAGACGGTGACAATTTTGTACAGAGCGTTTTGCATGTTCATCATTTTTCCTTTCTAGCCAAAGGCCCCTATGACTGTGGTCTGGATGTAAAACCCCTCAAAGACCACCCCGAGTGACGTGTTACAAAAAACGGCATCTTGTAGAATGCTTCTTCAATAAGATAAAACAGTTTCGTCGTATAAGCAAGGGCTGATACGTCAAAAACGAATCACGCCAACGTCAAACGGGCCGCATCGCAAATTCGCGACGCGGTCCGTTTTCTTTGCCCAAATTTTTTTTGCCTCTATGCGCAGGTCATCCAGAGCAGGCGGTTCTCCTCGAACGAGACGTCCATGCGGCCCTCGTCGCGCAGGTAGGCGAGCATCGAGCGCACCGTACTGCCGACGAGCACGTACTGGTCGAAGTTCATCGACAGGCCGTAGCCGTCAAAGACGCGCTTCAAAATTTCCTCGAACGGCGTGGGCGACGCGCAGATTTCCTCCAGCCTCGCCAGAATTTCGTGGATTTTTTCCCGATTGACCGCGACGAGCGGTCGGATGTTCTCTACTGGTGCCGCGTGCGACGGGATAAACAGCTTCCCCTCCAGCCCCTCGATCGTGTCGAGCGTGCGCAGATATTCGCGCGTGTCAAAGAGGAAGGGAATGTGATATTTTTCGAGGATATGCGGGCTCGTCAGCGCGTCCGCCAGAAACCAGACGTCGTCCGACGTATGGAAGCCGACCATCTGGAACATGTGCCCGTCGAGGCGGATCGGCTCGATCCCCTCCGGCAGGACGGCCTCCGAAAGATCGCGCACGTCGCTCGGTTCCGCAACCAGAAATTTGTGGCGCAGATCGCGCGGCGGGTACCCGCCGTACAGAAACGCGGGCTCCATGAACGTCGACACAGAGAGCACCGCCTCCAGCCCGACGGAGTAGGCGGGCGCGCCCGTGCGCTTTTGGAGAAACGCATTGCCGCCGATGTGGTCGCAGTTGGAGTGCGTGTTCAGGATCATGCCGAGCTCCCACCCGCTCTCGTTGATGCGCTTCAAAATCCGCCGCCCGGCCTCCTTGTCGTTGCCGCTGTCGACGAGGCAGATTTTGTTCCCGTCATAACGGTAGAGCCCCATTCGCGACGGGCACTCGATATAAAACGTGTTCTCGCCGACCTGTATCAGTTCGTACATGAGAACCCCTCCCTGAAAGATACTGTCGAAAGCCAATTGAAAAATTATAGCATCGCAACATTGACAATCGCCGCACGGGATTGTATCGTTGGCAGCTCAGTTCCGCTGAAAGAGGTGACCCGCAGTGACGCTTCAAACAACGTCCATACGACGAAACGACAGAATACGCTCCTCCACCCATACGGTATCCGCACGACCTCGACCTACCCGGTAACGCACCTCGAACGGGCCGTCGCACTTCTGCGCGCCCGACCATATTTTTCACTCTGATTCTTTTTATCGTTTTTTAACGACACGAACGAAGCGCCGCAGAACGTCGTGCCTATGCGCATGGGCGATTCTGTGGACTATTTTCTGTTTCCGAAAGGATGGATAGATCATGATATTCGATATGAAAAAAACGACAATCGGCATTCTCGGCCTCGGCCACCTCGGCGCGTCGCTCGCCTTCGCCGCCCTGAAAAACGGCATCGCAGCAAAAAATCTATACGTCTCCCATAGAGGCAGCAATGCCTCCGTCCAGGCCGCGGCGAAACTTGGATTGACGGCGCGCGTCGTCCGGGCGGAGCAACTGACAGCGTCGGCAGACATCGTCGTACTGGCCGTCAGGCCCCAGGACGCGCTCGCACTCGCCCCTTTTCGTGCGAAACCGGGGACTGTCGTCGCGTCGTGCATGGCGGGGCTGCAAACGGACTTCCTCTCGTCGGCCTTTGGTTTCGGCACGCGCCGGATCATGTGCAGCGGCCCCGGGACGATCAAGATGGGCATCGGCACGGCAACGCTCTACCCGCACGATGCCGCCGTCTGCGCATTGCTCCGGCGGATCGGCTTCGACGTATTCCCCTCGTCCAGCGACGAGGAGTTGGACTCGTTCACCGTCGGCATCTGCATCCCCGCGCTGATTCGCGCGCTTCGCATCCCGCGAGGCGACGTCGCCGCCGCGATGGAGGCCATGCGCCGCGACTACCCGATCTACGGCCCACTCGCGGGGTGGCTGGACAAACTTCCCTCGGACGTCGAGGAACCGGGCAACGTCGCGACGAAAGGCGGTGTCACAGAGACGATGCTGCGCCGGCTCGCCGACGGCGCTTCGCTCGAATCCGCCCTGCGCAGCGGCATCGCGCGAGGGAGAGCGATCGCAAACGAGGTCGCCTCCGAAGCGGCGACGGCGATGAAAAAAGCCGGATAGCGAGAAATCACCTTGCTCGTTAAAAACGCGAAATCACAAAAAAATTTCCGCACTTCAGGGTCGAAGTGCGGAAATTTTTTTGAGGGTTCTCGATTTTTCGTGGCGCGCCTCATCGTTTTCCCTACGCCCAATCCTCGACCCGGACGCCGATCACCTGCGACAGGCCGGGCTCGGCGAGCGTCACGCCATACAGCACGTCGGCGCGCTCCATCGTCACGCGGCGGTGCGTCATGACGAAGATCTGGCGTTCGCGCGACGCGTCCTTCGCGAGGTCCGCGAAACGCCGCAGGTTGACCTCGTCCAGCGCCGCGTCGACCTCGTCCAGCACCGCGATCGGGCACTGCGCCACCTCGAGCGAGGCGAAGAGCAGCGCGATCGCCGACAGCGACTGCTCGCCGCCGGAGAGCTGCGCGATGCTCTGCGGGTGTTTGCCGGGCGGGCGCGCGACGACGTCGACGCCGCTCTCCCAGAGCGAGTCGCCCTCGATCATCTCGAGCCGCGCGTCGCCGCCAGTGAAGAGGCGCTGGAAGAGGTCGTTGAATTTTTTGTCGATCTCCTCGAGCGCGCCGGTAAAAACCGTCCGCGCCTGTTCGTCCGCATCTGCGATGAGGCGCTCCAGCTCGATCATCCCGCCCCGGACGTCGTCGAGCTGCTCGCCCAGAAACGCCAGGCGGTCGCGCAGGTTGCGGTCCTCCGAGAGGACGCCCATGTCGACCTCCCCGAGCGATTTCAACTGCCGGTCGCGCTCGCGAATGCTGCGACGCAGCGCGTCGGGGTCGGTATCCTTTGCCGCGCCCTCGAACGCGTCCTCGCCCGGGTACGGATACTGCTCCTCCCACGTCTGCACGAGTTCGTCGTGTTCGCGCGCGAGTTCCGCCGCGCGAAGGTCGAACGTGCGCGCACGCTCCGCCGCCTCGTGCGAGGCCGCCTTCGCCGCCTCCATGCGGGCCTCCCGCCGGTCGCGCCGATGTGAAATCAGCTCGTAGCGGTCCGAGAACTCGGCCATCTCAGCCGCGACCACGCGACGGCGCGACGCGACCTCCGCGTAGCGTCGCCCGAGCCGGACGAGGTTCGCCCGGTTCGTGATGATCTCCTGCTCGCAGGACGACATCTCCTCATCGAAGTCCGCAAGGTTTTTTTCGAGGGACCGCAGCTCGGCGATCACGCGCTCGGAGAGGACGAAACCCGAGCGCTGCTTTTCCTCCATCAGGGCAACGGCGCTCTTGAGGCGCTCGACCTCGCGGAAGAGTTCCGCGTCGAGGTCGGCCGCATCCGCGCCGGACTCCGTCTCGGCAAGTTCGCGCTTTTTCCTCGCGAGCGCGGCATACGCCGCGGCACCCTCCTTCAAAGAGGCGGTCATGGCGTCGCGCTCCGTTTTCATCCTCGCCCGCTCGCGCAAAATTTCCTCGCGGCGCGCGTCGAGCTCGCTGCGCTTCGACGACAGTTCGCGAATCTCGGCAGAGACGGTTTCCTTTCGCCCCGCCGCCGCGAGTTCTTCCTCCTCGGGGCGCGCGAACTCCACGGACAACGAATCGACGAGACTCCGTGCCGCCCGCGCCTCCGCCTCGAGCTTCGAGAGCGCCGACTTGATCTCGATCGCCTTGCCGGACTTCTGCGCGCGTCCGCCGGAGATGCTGCCGCCGGGCTGGAAGACGTCGCCGTCGAGCGTTGCGATCGGCCCGCGGAAGCCGCCCCGGACGAGGCGCTGCCCGACCTCGTAGCTCTCGACGATCAGCAGGTCGCCCATGAGGTGTTCGAGCGCCGGTCTCCAGTGTTTTTCCGGTTTCACGAGTTCCATCGCCCAGCCGACGATGCCCTCCGTCGGCAGTTTGTGCGAGTAGTCGGGCGTTCGCGGCCTGCTCCGCTCAAGCGGCAGGAATGTCGCGCGCCCCATCTGATTTTTTTTGAGCAGGTCGATGCACTCGCCCGCCTCGTCCATCGTCTCGACGAGGAGCCAGAACTGGCGACCGCCGAGAAACGCCTCCATCGCCGACGCGAGCTCTCCGTCGCACGAGAAGGCGTCGATGACCGCCACGGGCTTCACCTTCGTCCGCCCGAGGCGCGACGCGGAGAGCACGTGCTGCACGGGGCGCGGGTACATCTCCGCCGCCGCCTGCTCCTGCACCTCGGAGAGGCGCGAAGAGAGGCGCGACGACTCGCGCCGGTTCTTCTGCAAATCCGCCGAGACGCTTTGCAGCTTCGCATAGACGTCCCGGTGCCGGCTTGCCACGTTCTCCTGCTCCTCCAGAAGCGCGGCATGGCGCTTCTCGAGGGCGTCCATCTCCTTTTTGATCGCCCGAACCGGATCGTCGCGACCCGGCTGATTTTTTTTCTCGCTCTGTTCCTCGAGCGCGCGCACGGTGGCTGCGATCGACTTCATGCGTCCTTTGAGGGCCGCGATCTCGCCGTCGACCTCGCCCAACATGCGGTTGCGGGTTTCCCGTGCGGCACGCGCGTCCTCGATCGCCGCCAGAGTCGCGGCGTAACGCCCCTCGGCGTCCGCGAGGGAAGTTCTCGCTGCGCCGAGCTCCCGCTCGAGCGACCGGCTCTCGTCCGCCGAGCGGTCGCGGTCGGCGCGCAGTGCCTCGATTTTCGCCTGCAACTCCTCGCGGTCGGAGGCGATCTGTGTCGCCCGCCGACGCGCGTTCGAGAGCGTCGAACCGTAGGTGTACGCCGTGCGCGTGAAGTTCGAGAGCGCGCTCTTCGCCTCGTCGAGCTCGCGAATCTGGTTTTGCCTCGTCTGGGAGAGTTCGGAGATATTGCCCTCGAGAAACGCGAGCGCCCGCTCCCAGCGATAGCGCCAGATTTCTTTCCTCTGCACGAGGCTCGCGATGCGTTTTTTTTCAATGTCCACCTCGCGGAGCGCACACTCATTCCGCGCCCGCCGAACCCAATAGAGCAGGCGGCGCTCCTCCTCGAGCGCGTCCAACACGGCGCGCGCCGCCTCCGCGCGCTCGACCTGCGGCGCGATTTCCGCGCGCCGCGACGACAGCTCCGCCGAGAACGTGCGCAGGCGGTCGTACTCCTCCCGCGCCTCCGCCAGACGGTCCGCCGCATCGGTGCGGCGCTTGCGATAGACGTCGATCCCGAAGAGCGACTCGAGCAGCATCCTGCGCGCGGAGGGCCGTTGCTGAATGACCTCCGCCACATCCCCCTGGCCGATGAACGCGAACTTGTCGCCCGCGAGCTGCCAGAGGCGCTTGACCTCGTCGAGCTCGGCGAGCGTCACGCGCGATCCGTCGACGGTGACGACCGCCCCCGCCTCCGACACGCGCCGTCGGATCGTGCAGACGCGCGTCCCTTCGCGCATCTGGATGGCGACCTCGCCCTCCGTCGCCTGCGGCCGCGAGGCCGAGCCGTGGAAGATCAGGCCACCCTGTTTCGTCACGCGCAGTTTCGACGCGTGCGAGTCGCCCAGCACCCAGCGCAGCGCGTCGAGCAGATTGCTCTTGCCGCTGCCGTTGGGCCCGACGATCGCCGTCATCCCGGGGCCCAGCGGCAGGTCGTGAGACCCGCCGAAACTCTTGAACCCCTTAAGCTGAAGTCGTGCTATGTACAACGACGCGGTCCTCCCGCCGTTCCATCAGTTCGACCCGGTGCACGACGCGGGTCAGCGTCCCCTGAAAGTCGATGCGGTACTTGTCCCACGCGAACTCGGGGCACTCGACGAGGTAGAACCTGCGGTCGAACTCCTCCTCCCACATCGAGAGGTACGTCTCCGCGATGTAGCGCGCGATCGTCGGGTGCAGCTCGACGATGAACGCCTCGGAGAGCGAGCCGTGTACCGCCTTGCGGAGGAAGCGCTTCACCTTCATAGCGACGGTCTCCTCCTTGTCGACCCAACCGAGGCCGCCGCAGAACGGACAGCCGCGGCTCATGACCGTGCGCATGTCGAGCCGCGCCCGCTTGCGCGTGATCTCGACGAGCCCCAGTGCCGTCACGCCGTAGACGCGCGCCTTGCAGCGATCGTTCTTGAAGAGCTCCTGCAACTGCGCGACGAGCTTGTTGCGGTCCTCCTGGTTCTCCATGTCGATGAAGTCGATGACGACGATGCCGCCGATGGCGCGGAGCCGCAGCTGCCGCGCGATCTCCTCCGCCGCCTCGAAGTTCGTGTGGTAGACGGTGTCCTGCAAGTCCTTCGACCCGATGTACTTGCCCGTGTTGACGTCGATGACGGTCAACGCCTCCGTCTGGTCAATGACGAGGTACGCGCCGCTCGGCAGCCAGACCTTGCGGTCGTGCATCTCCTCGATGGCGCGCTCGACGCCGTAGACGTCGAAGATCGGCATGCTCCCCCGGTAGAGCGAGAGCTCGGGGCGCGACTCGTCGCTGAATTTCTGGATGAAGGCGGAGATCGTCTCGTACTCGTCGGGCGAGTCGACGACGATCTCGCCGGTGTTGCCCGTCAACTCGTCGCGCAGGATACGCTCGACGAGCCCGATGTCGCGATGCAGCAGACAGGGCGCCGAATTTTTTTTCGCCTTGCGCTCGACCTCCGCCCAGCTCTCCATGAGGTCGTTCACGTCGCGTGCCAAGCTCTCCTCGTCGCAGAACTCCGCAACGGTACGCACGATGAGGCCGTAGTTCTCGGGGCGGATACTGCGCGCGATGTTGCGCAGCCTCGTCCGCTCCTCGTCGTCCTCGATGCGCTTCGACACGCCGACGTCGTTGTTCGAGGGGACGAGCACGAGATAGCGCCCGGCGAGCGACACGCGCGGCGAGACGCGCGCGCCCTTCCCCTTGCGCGCGGTCTTCATGACCTGCACGACCATGTCCATGCCGGGCTTGACCGTCGTGTCGCGGACGTCGTTCAAGTACAGAAACCCGTTCCGCCCGTCGCCGAGGCTCAGGAACGCCGCGTTCATGCCCGGCAGCACGCTGTCGACCCGGGCCTTGTAGATCTCGCCCGCCCGCTGCCGCTCGAGCATGTGC
>JAJDHV010000090.1 GCA_030266365.1 Synergistaceae bacterium OttesenSCG-928-I11
TTTCGAATGAGGGTCAAGGGAGCGCCGCCCCCTTGCGGGGTGCGGGGCAGCGCCCCGCGGTCCTGACCTACGCCGACCCCGCGTACGCGAGCAGCATCTCGCGCAGGGCCTTGCAGGCGAGTGCGGTCGACTGACCGGAGTGGTCGTAATGGGGGGCGAGTTCGCAGACGTCGAAGGCGACGACGTTGCATTTTTTCGTCGCCATGAGGGCGCGGTGCAGCTGGGTGAAGGAGAGGCCGCCCGCCTCCGGCGTGCCGGTGCCGGGGAATTCGGCGGGGTCGACGACGTCCAGGTCGACGGTGACGTAGACCGGCGCGTCGCCGATTTTGGACACAGCGTCCGCGATGGTGTCCGCTGTGAACAACTCGCGTTGCACGTGTTCGCGCGACCAGTGCATTTCGTCCGCGCTGCCGGAGCGGATGCCGAACTGGAAAATTTTCCCGTCGCCGGTCATCTCCCAAATTCTACGGATGACCGTTGCGTGCGATAATTTTTCGCCCATGTAGTCGTCGCGCAGATCCGCGTGCGCGTCGAAGTGCAGAATGCGCAGATCGGGGTGCGCCTTGAAGGCGGCCCGCACCGCGCCGAGCGTGACCAGGTGCTCGCCGCCGATGAGGCAGGGTTTCTTGCCGTCGCCCAGGACGCGCGCGGCGAACCGCTCGATTTTGTCGAGCGCGCTTGCTGCGTTGCCGAACGGCAGGTCGAGGTCGCCCGCATCCATGATAGAAACATTTTCGAGATCCGCGTCCTGATAGGGGCTGTAGGTCTCGATGCCGACGGACTCGGCGCGCATCGCCTGCGGGCCAAAGCGCGCGCCGGGGCGGAACGAGGTCGTCGAGTCGAACGGCGCGCCGAAGAGGACGACGCGCGCGGCGTCGTATTCGGCGTCGCAGCCGATGAAGGTCTGCACGTTCGGCCGGATGGGTTCGGGCATGCGCGCTACTCTGCCCCCTCGAGGGCGCGCCGGACGTACGTCGGCAGCATGAAGGCCCCGCGGTGCAGGTCGGTGTTGTAGTATTTCGTCTCGATGCCGCGCGCGTTCCACGCGGCGGCGTCGAGGTCGGTCGCCGGGTCGTATTTTTTGGACGCAAACCCGAAGAGCCAGTGCCCGGACGGATACGTCGGGATGTGCGCCTGATAGACGCGGCAGATGGGGAACGAGTCCCTGATCCGCCGGTGGGCGCGCTTCATCGCCTCCGTGTAGTACTCGTAGTACGGGTTTTCGTGCTGATTGACCAGAATCCCCTCCACGGTGAGCGCCTTGAAGCAGTTGCCGTAGAACTCGCGCGTGAAGAGCCCCTCCCCCGGTCCGAACGGATCGGTCGAGTCGACGATGATCAGGTCGTACTCGTTCTCGTATCGGCGGACGAACTTGAGGCCGTCCTCGAAGTAGAGGTTGACGCGCGGGTCGTCCAGCCGGTTCGACGTCTGGGGGATGTACTCGCGGCAGACGTCGACGACCATCTCGTCGATGTCGACCATGTCGATGCGCTCGAGCGAGTCGTAGCGCGTGAGCTCGCGCACCGTGCCGCCGTCGCCGCCGCCGATGACCAGAACCTTGCGGATGCCGGGGTTCGTCGCCATCGGGACGTGGACGATCATGTCGTGATAGATGAACTCGTCTTTCTCCGTCACCATCATAAGCCCGTCGAGCGTCAGAAAACGGCCGAACTCCTCCGAGTCGAAGACGTCGATCTGCTGAAAGGGGCTGCGCTTCGAGACGAGTTGTTCTTTCACCTTTATCGAAAAGCGCACCGTCGGGGTGTGCTCCTCCGTGTACCAGAGCTCCATCAAAAATTCCTCCTTACTCGACCACGTTCAGATAGTCGATGTTCATGTCCTGTGGGCCCATCACGAGGCTGCCTTTCTCCTTCGCGTACAGGATGTAGTCGAGCGCGTCCTGCGTGACGAGTTCGCCGGGGGCGAGGATCGGGATACCGGGGGGGTAGCACATGACGAACTCCGCCGTGACGCGGCCCAGCGCCGACCGGATCGGGACGCTCGTTCGCGGCGCGTAGAACGCCTCCTGTGGCGAGAGCCGGACGACCGGCGGGATGTACTCGTGGTCGAGCAGGTCAAGCCCCTCGCGGCTGTGGAGCCGCTTGATCTCGGACAGCGCCGAGACGAGGCGCTCGATATTGGCGCGCGTGTCGCCGACCGAGACGATGGCGAGCAGGTTGCCCATGTCGCCGAACTCGATCTGGATCTCGTAGTCATCGCGCAGCAGGTCGTAGACCTCGACGCCCGCGCGCCCGATCCCGAGCGTGTGCACCGAGAGCTTCGTGATGTCGAAGTCGCAGACGTCCCGACCGTTGACGATCTCGCGCGAGAACGCGTAGAAACCGCCGATGTCGTTGATCTCGCGCCGCCCGTACTCGGCGAGTTCGCAGACCGTCTCGAACGTCTCGCGCCCCTTTGTGGCGAGCGCCTTGCGCGCGATGTCGATCGAGCTCATCAGCAGGTACGACGCGCTCGTCGTCTGCGTCAGGTTGATGATCGTACGGACGTACGACGGATCGATCCGCCCGCGCTTCATGAGGAGGAGCGAGCTCTGCGTCAGCGAGCCGCCGGTCTTGTGCATGCTCACCGCGGACATGTCCGCGCCGACCTCCATCGCCGTGACCGGCAGGTTTTCTCCGAAATAGAAGTGCGTGCCGTGCGCCTCGTCGATCAGGGCCGCCATCCCCGCTTCGTGCGCGGCCTCGACGATCGCCCGCAGGTCGGGGCAGATGCCGTAGTACGTCGGGTTGTTGACGAAGACCGCCTTGGCGTCCGGGTTCTCCCGGATCGCGCGCACCACGTCGTCCGCCGCCATGCCGAGCGAGATGCCGAGCCGTGCGTGCGTGCCGGGGTCGACGTAGATCGGCCGGATGCCGGTGACGATGAGCGCGTTGATCGCGGACCGGTGGACGTTGCGCGGAAGAATGATGGCGTCGCCCGCCTTGCAGACGCTCATGATCATCGCCTGCACGCCGGACGTCGTGCCGCCGATCATGAAAAACGCCGCGTCCGCGCCGAACGCGTCGGCTGCGAGCGCCTCGGCCTCGCAGATGACCGACGTCGGGTGCGCCAGGTTGTCGAGCGGCTTCATCGAGTTGACGTCCACCGACAGGCACGGCTTGCCCAGGAAGGCGGTCAGCTCCGGCGTGCCTCTCCCCTGTTTATGGCCCGGCACGTCGAAGGGGACGACCCGCCGGGAGCGATAGTCTTCGAGCGCCCGGTGGAGCGGCGCGCGGTTCTGGTCGAGTTGACAGGTTTTCATCGACCCTAGTAGACGTTCATGCCGTAGTAGATCTCGAGCATCTCCTTCTGGATCTGGTCCTTGATGGAGAGCCGCGTCTCCGGGGAGAGCTCCCTCGGGTCGACGTTGAAGAGGTAGTCCGCCAGCACGATCTCCTTCAGCATCATCTTCGTGTGGAAGATGTTCGACTGGTAGACGTTGACGTCGATCGCGTCGTAGCGAGTGAGGGTCTTGGGGTCGATGAAGTTCTGGATCGAGTTGATCTCGTGGTCCTTGTAGAATTTTTTGCCGTCGACGTCGCGGGTGAAGCCGCGGACGCGGTAGTCCATCGTGATGATGTCGGAGTCGAAAGAACCGATCAGGTAATCCAGCGCAACCAACGGAGATATCTTTCCGCATGTCGAGACGTCGATATCCACTCGGAACGAGCTGATATCGTTGTATGGGTGAAACTCGGGATACGTGTGGACCGTGATGTGGCTTTTATCCAGGTGGGCGACGACGTCGTCGCGCATCGCGTGGCTCGCCAGAATGTGCCGCGCGAGCGCGCTCTGGTTGCACGTCACGTCCATCTGCTCCGGGTCAATGACATCCTCGGAGATGAGGATCGTGACGCTCGCGCCCTGCGGGTCGTAGTCCTGTTTCGAAATGTTCAGCGCGCACGCACCGATGCTCTCCGTCACGTGTATCAAAATGTTCGTGAGCCGTTCGGAGTTGTACTGCTCGTCGATGTAGTCGATGTATTCCTTTTTTTCCCTGTCCGTCTTCGCATAGCTGATATCGTAGATGTTGAAGCTCAGTGTCTTCGTCAGGTTGTTAAATCCGTAGAGCTGGATCTTGTCTTTCAACCCGGTCTCACGTCCTTCCCGCCCGTCGGGCTTATGAATTTTTTTCTCTCACATGTCCGTTCCGAAAAAAAGACGAAACGGTGGTGCGATTATACGACTTTTTGCGTCCGCTGTAAAAAATTTTTTGAAAAATTTTTCGGGGTCTGCAAAGCGACCCAGCATCGCGCGACGGCAAATCAAAAAATCAAAACCCCGGCTCGTCGAGCCGGGGTTTTGATTTTTTGATTTGCCGTGCTGCATTTTTATTTTTTACGCGCGCCCTACCGCAGCAGCGACAATATATTTTGTGGGAGTTGGTTGGCCTGGGCGAGCACTGCGCGGCCGCCTTGCTTCAAGCATTCGACCTCACCGTTTATCCATGTTACTGCAATATTACCGAATCCAAAGAAAACTGATTTTTTCGTTGCGGTCGACGGCATCCAATTCATGATGATCGGCAGTCACTAATGACGCACCGGCTGTTGAAGCTTCCGCAAGTGCGATGGAATCCGCTAAGGACATCCTGTATTTTGCTTTAAGTTCTGCCGCTTCGAAAAAGACGTCATCCTCGATTCCAGAGACGATTGTCAAAGGGAGCCTCTTTATGTCTTCCAGCTTTTCGTGCGCAAACGCTTTTCCATATTCGCGGTACAGTCCATAGTAAACTTCCAGCAGATTCAATTTATTCATATACACAACAACTTTACCTGAATAAGAATCCACAAGCAGAGATTCGACTACGTCGGCTCCTGCCTCGTCGGTCAAAAGAGCGATTATTGCGCATGCATCCAGGACGTACTTAGCAGTCACGATTCGATTTTTTTCTCCTCGCGTTTCCACTTCAGGAACCTGTCCAGGGTCAGTTTCCCGTCCGAGCAACTTCCGCGGACTTTGGCGATTCGATCGCTGCTCTCGTCCACAGGCAAAATGCTTATCACTCCGCCAGATTCGCGAATTCTTATTTTTTCCGTGTGTACCATCGACAGCAGTGGTTCCGGCAAAATATCGGAGT
>JAJDHV010000091.1 GCA_030266365.1 Synergistaceae bacterium OttesenSCG-928-I11
CGAGATATTTGACGCCGCGAATCGTCACAGCCACACCCGGATGGCAGACGTTTTTCACCCGCACCCTGCCGTCCGTCCTGTTTTTTTCTCTCTGTTCCTCGAGCTCGGCAAGCTTCTTCACCGTGGCGTCGAGTTGCGCCTTGAGTTGGAATTTCGCCTTCGTGATCTTCGCCAACAAGTCTTGCTTGTCCGGCGTAAGCGCTCCTTTTTGTTGAAGGTCCTTGAGAAATTCCACGTTTGCGTTGATTTTTTGCAGCTGATCCTCGAACTGTTTCAGGTTTTCCTCGGCGCGTTTCCGCTCTTCCACAACCTCCGGAAGCTCGCCGACGAGCACCTCCGTCTTCGTCCCCATCTCGCTGCCCAAAACTTCGCAGACCACCTCGCTGCCCGCGTGGATCTTTCCCCCAACAATCTGCCCCTTTTTGCTCCCCATCACCGAAACTTCACCGCGCGCCCCCACGTCGCTGTGCAAAATCGCCTCGGAAATGGAGACATTGCCTTCGGACCTGACATATGCCTGGTCGATATAGTTCGCGCTGATGTCCCCTACCGCTTTGATCTTCGCCTTCCCCGTTCCGCGAACGCCGACGCTGATCGTGATGTTGCCCTTCGACTCGAGCGTGGCACCCTCGACCACGCCCTCGATCGCCAGGTTATTGCCGGAACGCACCTCGAATCCCTCGCGCACTGCACCATGCACGGTGACCGGGCCGATGAAGTCGATGTTACCCACGCTGTAATCGACGTCGCCCTGCACCTCGAACACCGGGTTGACGCCGAGCTTCCCGTCCTTGATATACAGGTTTCCGTCGTATTCGGCATAGAGATGCAGCTTGTCCTCCGAGGTCGTCGTTCCCTTTCCCGTGGGAAGGTTCTTGTCCTTCCCGACATAGGCTGGAACCCGCTTTCCCGCAAGGGTCACGCCGTCGTTCCCCTGGATGGCCGGGGTTTTTACAGCAATCTCCTGGCCCTGCACGACATTGATGACAGAGCCGAGTTCTTTCATGTCGACCTTGTCGCCGACGGCACGCGGCTTGAGAACATTCAAATCCACCTTGTACTCGATGGAGGCGTCCTTGCCGTTGACCGGAGCAACCCCTTTTGCGGTGACAACCCACTGTCTGTAAATAGGGGTCTCCAACATTTTCTTGATCGCGTCTTCGTCGTGACCGTACGTCACGCTTCGCGAGTTCATATATCCCAGGACTTTTTCGAGCGTCGGCGGAGCCGCGCCGCCCGATTCGGGGATATACCACATTTCACACGTCAAACCGTCTTCGGAAACCCGCAACCGGAAATCGGCCTCAATCGCCTCTTCCGCGTGCGGTTCGGCGATCCTGACCGGCAGGCCGGTTTTTTCCTCCAGAGCCGCTTTCACAGCCGTCCCATCATACTGTTTGATCCCTTTTTCCCCAATCACGGAGACAACATCGGCAAGAGAATCCGAACTATCGGGAGAGACGATGAGAAAAACGCCCTCTTCCAAGAGGTTTATTTCAAATTTCTGAGTCATTCCCCGTTCTCCCCCTTCTCTTACGCCGATGCTTTGAGATCGGCGCGCAAAAGCGACAATGCCCTGCCGTGAAGCTGCGACACCCGCGACTCGGTAACGCCAAGCACCTGCCCGATCTCTTTGAGTGTGAGTCCTTCGTAGTAATACAAGGACAGTAACAGGCGTTCTCTTTCGGGCAAACGCTTCAATGCCTCCGCAACCAGTTCGACCTCTTCGTTTTGCTCCATAATATCCAGCGCGCTCGGAGCGTCGTCCTCAATCGTCTCCTCTCGCTGCATATCGCCATCTTCGAGAGCGAGGACATCGTCCAACGAAACCACATAAGACCGACTCGCGATTTCAAGCAGGTCCTTATACGATTTTTCGTCCATGTCCATCGCTTTCATTAGCGACGCGTCGTCCGCACTGCCGTTTTCCTTGGCAATATTTTCAAGTGTGCGTTCGAACTTTTGAAGCTTTTCGCGACCGCTTCTGGAAATCCAGTCGAAACGCCGCAGTTCATCGAGAATCGCCCCGCGAATGCGCGGCACCGCAAATGTCTGAAAAACAAAACCGCGATCCGGCTCGAAACGGTCGATCGCATCCAACAATCCCAGAACGCCAAAACTCAGGATATCCTCGAAGTCCAACCCGGTGGGGAACTTCACGGACATCCTGGACGCAACGTAACGCACCAATGGAAGGAAGCGTTTTACGATTTCATCTTTTAAATGTGGTTCGGGAGAGTCGATATACGCCTCCCAAAGCTTTTCATTGTCGAGAACCAAACTGTCACCCCTTCATCTGAAACGGGATCGCCTCTTCCATTTTTTTCCTCTCAAATCTCCTTTGTGCTGGAGCCAAGGGTTTTGACGGTAAATTTCATCGTCTCCGTGTTGAACTCAACACTGCGCCCTTTGCTGCCGCCGGTGTCCGACGCCACAACGCGAATCCCGGCCTCCGCAAGCATCTTCGTCGTCGCCTCGACATTACGGGTTCCAACGGAGAAAATCGCACTGTCCTTTCCCGGCATCGTAAACATTTGCGCGCCACCGGCCATCTTCGCGCGCAACTGCGACTTGTTCACGCCGAGCTTTGCAAGCTCCTCCAGCAATAATGGGACGGCCGTATCGGCAAACTTGCCGGGCTTCGGAATATTCTTCGTCTCTCTGCTGTCCGGCAACATGATATGCACCATGCCAACCGCCTTGGAAACTTGGTCGTAGATGACGAGTCCGATGCACGAGCCAAGCCCCAACGTTACGAGTGTAGCGGGATGTTTGGACACAACAAGATCCGCCATGCCGACGTGTATTGGCTGTGCCATCGACTAAAGCACCCCCAATTTGGAGAGCAGCGTTTCGAGCGAACCAGGATCGGGAATCATAATCACGTTACCGCTCAGATCATATTCCAAATCCTTGATGCGCAGGTTCGTCTTCACCAGCATTGCGGAGTCTCCGATCACTCCGAACATCGAGGAGACGAGGTCCATGATCGATCCCAGCATGTCCCTTGCGACGGCTGGCGTCGTCGTAGGAAGCACCCACCCGGTAATCTGGGCGAGCGCGTTGAGGAAAGCGCCGAGGATGATGTTGCCCTGCTCGGACAGTGCGCTGTTCCGAATCTGCAACTGCATCTCCTCGTCCATCCCGGAGATGTCCATCGGGATGATCAGGTCGGCCATGAGGTTGGCCTTCTCCTCCTCGATCATGAAGATCAGGCTGCATGAAAATTCCTCTTCGGTGCGCACCAGAACCGCGCACACTGGGGTCTCCGGCGAGCCGTAGTGCGCCGCGACTTCGTAGATCGGCACCAACTCCGCCACCGGCACATCCATATCGACCATCCGCCCAATCAAGCGGGAGAGCGCGGTGGCGGCATTGCCCGTGCCGATGTTGCCGACCTCGCGAATTGCATCCATGTGAAGATTCGTAAAACCAGAAGTATTTTCCATGGCGTCCAACGGCCTTTCGAGTAATTTATAGTGACGATGCGTCCAGGATCAACGCAACATTTCCGTCTCCCAATATCGTCGCACCGGCAATGCCCTTCACCTTGAGGAGCAGCTTGCCGAGGGGTTTGATGACGATTTCCTGCTGTCCGACGAACGCGTCGACGAGGAAGCCGATACGAAGACGATCCCGTCCGACTCTGACGACGACCACCGGGTTTTCTTCATTGTCCGGGCGTTCCCCGGGCGTTCCGATAATTGCGGAGAGATCTGAGAGCGGAAGAATTTCCCCGCGTACGGTCGTCACCGGAGTACCGTGGACATATTTTATATCCTTTTTGTGTACGAGCAAAGTTTCTTCGACATTTTCCAGGGAGATGGCATATGTTTCGTCGCCCACGCGAATCAAAAGAGCCAGCACGATCGCAAGCGTCAACGGCAAACGGATCACAACCCTTGTCCCTTCACCGAACTTGGAGTAGATCATGAACTGTCCTCCAAGCGACTCGACCTTGCTCTTCACCGCGTCGGTACCGACGCCTCTGCCGGAAAGGTCCGTAACCTGTTCCGCCGTGCTGAAACCCGGCAGCATCACGAGCTGCACCAGCTCGTTTTCCGACATCGTCGCAGCCTGCTCGGGCGAGATGATCCCGCGCTCGAGCGCCTTTTTCTTGACGCGCTCAGGGTCGATTCCCGCACCGTCGTCGCGCACTTCGATGATGACGTTGTTTCCTTCCTGGTATGCCGCGACGACGATCGTGCCCAAACGGGGCTTGCCATGCGCCTCGCGCACATCGGGGTTCTCGATACCGTGGTCGAGCGAGTTGCGGATGATATGGACCATTGGATCGCCGATCTCGTCGATGACGGTACGATCGAGTTCCGTCTCCGCCCCTTCCACCTGGAGCTGAATATCCTTGCCCATCTGCCTGGAAAGGTCGCGCACGAGACGCGGGAGACGGTCGAAAACCATCGAAACGGGAACCATTCGCAACTTTGTGACGAGTTCCTGAATGTCCCCGGAAATGCGGCCGAGCTGCGAAAGCGGTTCTTCAAACGCCTTGAGGCGGGATTCCTGCACAAGGCGCTCGATACGCGCCCTACCGATAACAAGCTCTCCGACGAGGTTCATCAACTTGTCGAGACGACCAATGTCCACACGAACCGTTCTGCTGCCGCCGCCTTTGTTTGGTTTCTCCGGCGCTTTCTTTTGCTCAGTTGCTGCGGCGACCGGGGCTGCCGCTTGTTCCTGCTTCGGCTGTTCGGCGGCGGTTTCCTCTTCTTCCTCCGGTTTGTCTGCATCCGACGAGGAAGAGTCGTCTTCGGAGAGCGAAAGCTCCTTGCCGACGGCATCTGCGACCTCGCCGACCTTCTTGATTTGGTAAATCAGTGTGTCGAGAGGATCCCGCGTTGCGACATAAATGGTAAAATCTCTCTCAAACGCTTCTTTTTCAAGATCCTCCACCGACGGCACCGCTTTGATGATATCGCCGTGGTCCCCGATCAGCGTAACGACCATGTAGGCGCGCGCGGCG
>JAJDHV010000092.1 GCA_030266365.1 Synergistaceae bacterium OttesenSCG-928-I11
GGAGGTGTTTTGATATGGAACATACGCAGGAGAAGACGGCGAAGATTTTGGAGCAGCTTGGGGTGTTGCACAAGGGGCATTTCAAGTTGACGTCGGGGCGTCACAGCGATCGTTACATGCAGTGCGCAAAATTGTTCGAGCACTCCATGGAGAGCGAGGAATTGTGCGCCGACCTCGCGGAGTCGTTCGAGGAGGAGAAGATCGACGTGGTGGCGGGGCCAGCCATCGGAGGCATCATCATGGCATACGAGGTGGCGCGTGCATTGGGCGTGCGCAATATTTTCGCGGAACGGGAGAACGGCGTCATGACGCTTCGCCGAGGGTTTGCCGTGGAGCCGGGCGAGCGGGTGTTGGTCGTCGAGGACGTGGTGACGACGGGAGGATCGGCGAAAGAAGTGGTCGATCTGGTGAAGGAACGGGGCGGCGTGGTCGTGGGCGTCGGGTCCGTCGTCGACCGGTCGAACGGCGCGGTCGACTTCGGCGTGCCGTTCCATCCGCTGATGTCCGTGGACGTGCAGTCGTGGGAGGAAGCGGATTGCCCGCTCTGCAAGGAGGGTGTGCCGATCCGGAAACCGGGCAGCAGGGGGAATTAGTCGCCGGGCTCGAGGTCGTCGAGGATCGCTTCAAGGAGGACCGTCGTTTCGCGGAGGCTCTCCATCGCTTTTTGGTACGCGGCATCGAGCCGTTCCACCTCGGAGGCGAGCGTTCGCATTTTGCATGCGAGGACTCCAACGGTTATAATCATCGCAAGAGCGACGCAAAGCGCGACCGTTCGAACGGCGCGCTTTTTTGATTCGCCTGTTTCGCGCGTATTTGCCATACGATTATTTTATCAGGATTATTCCGAATCGGGAGGGCTCGATATGAACGACACGACCGACACATGCGTAAAATGCCCGCACTGCGAGGCGCGCATCGCGCACCTTTCCTTCAAGATGATCGAGACGCACGAGGAGCGATTCACGCGCACCCAGATCGAAGACATGAAGCACGAGATCGCGCGCATGCAGGACGAGATGGAGAGCAACCGCAACCTCGACTCCACAAAAAAAGTGCTCTACAAAAACCGTGTAGAGCACTTCGAGACGGAGTTGCAAAATCCGATCGCGTCGTACAAAGAACGCGTCTACTACTGCCCCTCGTGCGAGAAAATTCTCTCCATCATACCGACGAACGACATCATGGCGATCATGGAGCTCGTCAGCGCCGCCGCGTTCGACATCAGAAAGCTGAAGTAGAAAGGGAATAAAAAAACCGGGTCACCTGGACCCGGCGAAATCGGAAAACGATTCGGAGACGGACAGTTTCGGCACCCCGCCCTCGACGGACAGCTCCAGCAGCGAGCGATAGTCCGTGAGGGCTTTTTTCTTCGGCTCGACCGAGGAGATGAAGGTACCCACGCCGACGACCTCGGCAGAAAACTCGCCCGCCATCAGCAGCATACCGGAGGCGGTACTCCCCCCACGCATGAAATCGTCGACGATCAGGACGCGGCTCGACGCGCCCAAAAAGCGCGTGCCGAGGTACATCGTCCGCACGTCGCCGCTGCTCGTCGGAAAGTGGACGCCGACCGCAGGCCCGTCGCTCGGGCGGTTGCGAAAGCGGCAGACGGCGAGCGGCACGCCGAGCGCGTACGCGGTGAAAAACGCGACCGGGATGCCCTTGACCTCGGAGGTCATGACGACGGTCGGTTTGTTCTCGTCGAACATCGACGCCATCGCGAAACCGAGAAAGGAAGCCCAGTCCGGCTCGAAGAGAAGGTCCGTGTAGTAGACGAGGTCCCCCGGAAGCAGGCGCTCGCGAACGGAGAGGATCTCCGAAAGTTCGCGCAGCTTCCCGCGGCGAAACTCGCCACTCGGCGACGGCATGAAGTACGCGCCGCCGCTGCGCCCCCTGTCGGTGACGATCGTGCCGACGCCCTCCGCCGAGAGGGCTTCGGAGATGATTTCGATGGCGTCGCTGATGAGCGTCTTCGAGACCTCGAAGCCCGACGCGGTGTCGGTCAGCGAAAGCTGTCGCGACGGGTGCAGCAGCATCCGGGAAGCGATACGAATCAGACGCTCTGTTCTTTTACCTCTCAACGGTCATCACTCCAGGATCAACGTTTGCGTCAACCAGTCGAATCGGGAATTGTCGCGAAGCGCTCGCGCGAGCGCGGGAATCGCACCGTTTGCTTCTGCACGACGAAAGAGCCCGAAACAGGACGACCCGCTTCCGCTCAAACCCCACGCAATCGCGCCGAAGTCGCGGATCGCCTCGTATAGTGCATTGTAGCACACCCGGTGCTCGCCCATACAGGGGATAAAATCGTTCGGCAGAAGGCCGATGCAATCGCCCCGCCGCAAACCGTCAAGGATCGCGAAGGACTCCGCCCGCGCTTCGTCCGGGGTAAGGATTTTCGAGGGCGTACCCGCCCGGCTCTCGTCGAGTGAACGATACGCGCGTCCCGTGTCGCTCGGCCATGTGGGAAAAAAAAGAACGACCGCGAGGTCGAGCGATTCGCCCACACCCTCCAGTCGTTCCCCTACTCCGCTTGCAAACGCAAGATCGTCGTCCGTCGCGAGAAACGCCACATCCGCCCCCAGAGAGGAGAGCGAGGCGACGTCCAGAGTGTTCCCGCCGACGGCGTGGCGAAACCAACGCAGAAGTGCAGCGACGTTGCCGCTGCCCGCTCCCACACCGCTGCCCTGTGGCAGGTGCTTGAAAATCCGGATGTCCAGCCCCTCCGGCATCAAGTTTCCGTGTCGTTGCCGCAGGTACACACAACCCTTCGACACGATGTTCTCGCCGGGGATCTCCGTACCGACACACGCAACCCGATCCCCCGCACCGTCCGTCCTGATTTCGACGGTCTCCGGTGAAGGCAGACGCCAAAAAAGCGTCCGGATATCGTGATAACCATCCGGACGCTTATCCAATACGCGGAGCGTCAGATTGATTTTAATCGAGCACGTCTCGTGAAAAAGCATGTCGTAAAGGTGTGACGAAAGAGAGATCGGAATGCGACGAGGTCGATCGACGTGTCAGTGGCTGTTTTTTTCGGGCGGAAGAAGTCGAAGTTCGACCTCTTTGGTCAGAAGATCCGCATAGCTGAACGATACGGTACTGTTCTGCGACTCCACAAACAACGTAAAGAGGCTGGGGTATGCCTCAATGATCACGCCCTGGCGAGCCTCCGCCTTCCTGCGTCCATTCGCAGCACGATAGAATACACGGGAGCCCCTGTGCTGATAGACCTGCTCCCTGATTGCACTCAGATTGTCCGCCAAAACGATCACTCCACATCGTAAGTCGATTCTTGAATCATGATACCACATTTTGAAACAAAATTCAAGAATACCGTTGCCTTTCTAATTCAACCCCCAATTTTTCACGTTTTCCTCCCTTAAAAAGCCACGCCGAACCTAAAGGATTAAGGGTCTAACGGCTCACTGCGGCGCTTTTCAACAAGACGCGCTTGTCTCCAACCCTCCTCGTAATTTCATTCGAATCGAAAAATTCAAGCATGGCGAGCGCATATTTTCTGCTCGTCCCAATCGCGTCGCGGAAGCTCGCGATCGTAATGTCGCCGTCGATGCTCTTCAATATTTTCAGCGCGCGATCCCTCGTCTCGCGCGGGAAGATCAGATTTTCACCGGCGATCCGCAGGTCCTCGTTCTCGCGCAGGTAACCGACCGCACGGGCGATTTCCGCAGGTGCTGCGCCGAGGCGCGTCGTCATCTCGGACGTTTCGACAAGTTCAAAGCCGGCTTCCATCGCAGCCTCGCGGAGCCGGTCGACCAGATTCGCGAACTTGTCGTCGCCAGTCGGCTTGAATCCGATTGCGGCATATTTTGTCGCACCACCGATCGATATTTTGGAAATTTTCTTACGCGACACCAGCAAGTCCAGCAATGCGTGGAAATCGCGCATCTCGACGTGCGGAACGTCCGGCTCGTTCGCGAGGACAGAGCGCATTTCGTCCGCGTCGATCCCGGAGAGCTCCGGGTGGCTGCGGTGGAACTCGCCGAGCGCGTCCTGGAAGAGCGCGGAGACGCGATCGATCATGCGGACCGAGATGAACAGGGTTTTCTCCGGCCCGAAGACCATGACGTGCTGCCCTTTTTTCTTTTTCAGCTGGTCCGTGGATTTCGCAAACATCTCCCGCTCCATCTGAGAGAGGGAGAATAGCTGCGGTTCCGTCAGAATGCCGTGCACGCGCACGAGGGACTCGAGCAGTGTTTTCGGGCTCCAGTCGGCGTCGAGGTCGCGCAAAATTTCCTCTCGCTGCTCGCGCTCGTCCTTGCTGTGCGGGCGGGTCGCATTCGCCGTCAGGGCTTTTCCACCGCCGATCGTCACGAGGGGGCTGTAGAAGCGAATCACAAAACGCTGTCCCGTGGCGACGCCGATCGGCGACTCGGGGAGCAGTTGCACGACGCCGCGCTCGCCGGGGTTGATGACGGCCTGTGCGCCGTCCACCTTGTTCCGCAGGAACGACACCCGCGCAACGGCATCGACGGTCCCCACGTGGAGGCGGACGCGCTGCCAGTGCGTGAGGGGCTCAGTCGCCTCGGGGAGCATTTCGACCACGGCGTCGATACAGGTCGTCGGTGTGAAGCGCCCCTTCGCACAAACCACATCCCCCCGCTTCAACTGCTCGAGGCCGATGGACGAGAGGTTGATCGCAGTCCGCTGTCCCGCGATCGCCGCTTTTTCCGACGCGCCGTGAATCTGAATGGAGCGCACCTTCGTGCGCAGCATCGAGGGAAGCAGGTCGACCTCTTCCCCCTCTGCCAGCGTGCCCTGATAGGTCGTCCCGGTCACGACGCTGCCAAACCCACGCATGCTGAACGCGCGGTCGATCGGCATGAA
>JAJDHV010000093.1 GCA_030266365.1 Synergistaceae bacterium OttesenSCG-928-I11
CAGCGGGACGAACAGACGCACCGACAAAAACCGCCGGATTCCCTCACGGGAACCCGGCGGTTTTTTTGCGCCTGCCTGCGGCGACCATTGTTTTCGTAGCAACGGCGATCATCGATCGCCCGTCTGCCCCAGAAAGAATCACGATTCCTGGCGGGCGATCACTGATCGCCCCTACGAAGAACAGGCGATTTGAATTGAAAATAGAATCAGCCGACGATCAGGAGCATCTTGAACGGCTCGACCGCCTCCAGCGCGTGGGGGACGTTCGCGGGCATGAGGATGCTGCTCCCCTTCTCCACCACGCGATCGCGGCCGCCGATCGTGATTTTGCCCTTCCCGTCCAGAATCGTGACGAGCGCGTCGTTCACGTTTTCGTGCGTGGAGATGGCCTCCCCCTGCGCGAACGAAAAGAGCGTCACACTCCCCGCGTCGCTCTGGACGATCGTCCGGCTCACCACCTGGCCGTCCTGGTAGTCGACAAGCGCCGCCAGTTCGAAAATTTCTTCCGGCTCGACGTTTTTCATCCCTCGTATACACTCCTTTAAAAAAATTCTTGCAACGACGAAATCATATCATGAGATGCCGGGACGGGCGCATGAAAAAGTTTCTTTCGCGCACCCACCCGCGTCAGACGCGGCCTTTTCTTTCATTCATCGGACGCACAAAAAATTTGCGTTAATAGTCGGAATATTTCCGAATCTGCGACATCTATTTTTATTTCCCCTCCATTCCCTCAAAATGCGAATCATCATCTATAGTCAAAACAAAATGATGCAGCCCTCAAAAATGACACATGGTATTGACAGATGGAAGATCGTTCATTAAACTGGTATTAGATTCCAAATGTCGGTCATATTTTCCATTAAGCGGAACTTATCATTCTCAGAGTGAAAGCATTCATCGGATTGTATCATTTGGAGGTGTTGGTATTGAAGAAGGATTTGGTTGCGTTCCAACTGGTCGACTTCCTCGAAAAACGCGGCGTGGAGAAAATTTTCGGTCTCTGCGGCCACACGGTCATCGGCTTTCTCGACGCGCTCAAGGAGTGGAACCACTCGCGCGGCACCGCGTCCAGCTCCTCCAGTTTGACCTTCGAACGATAGAAGTGCAGCGTGTCGATCATGATGCCGCAGTTGTCGCGGTTCGCCTCCTTCAGGATGCTCATCGCTTCCGCGAGCGTCCGTACGGCGGACCAGGTGACGAACTCGAAGTCGACGGTCAGACCGTAGCCCTTGGCGAGATCGCAGAGTTCGGCGTAGAATTCGACGATGTAGCCGCGCTCCGGCGTCCACGCGCTCGAAAGGAGACGCGTGCCGCCCAGCTCCGCCGCGACCTCCATCGCCGGCAGATAGTCCCTGGGCGTCTTCTCTCGAACGATGCGCGCGAGCTCGACGTCCATGAGCTTCAGGCCCGTGTCCGCGAGGGCGCGCTTCGTCTCCGCCATCATCTTCCTGTCCTCCGCGAGGAGATATTTCGGCTCGCCCGCGGTGCCGAGCGCGATGGGACGGAAACTGACGTAGTCGTAACCCGCGCGCGCCGCGATGTACGTCATCTCGGGGGGCGGACAGCCGATCACCGTCAGATGCGCCAGGGAGTACCTGTGCTCGCTCTTGCCTTTCGTCTCTGCCACATGAAACACCTCAGTTCGATTTGATCGAGATAAATTCCACAGAACGGCATAAAATTCCTTTATTTGAAATTAATCACTATTTTATAGATCATTTTACCGCTTGTCAATAAAATTCATGAAACAATTTCTCCCTCCCGCATTGACAGAGTGGGGCGTCTTTAATAAAATGGCACCAGATTCCAAAAAAAATATTTTATTCCCATTTAACGGAATAAATCGACGACACCGGAGGTGCGAACATGACGAACCTGAAGCTCCCAGAGCGCGTAACACTGTGCGAGGTCGGTCCCCGCGACGGTTTGCAGAACGAGAAGACGATCCTCTCCACGCAGCAAAAAATCGAGCTGATCGAGCGGATGGTCGACGCCGGCGCGCGGGTGATCGAGATCGGCTCGTTCGTGCACCCGAAGGCGGTCCCCGCGATGGCGGACACCGCGGACGTCGCGCGCGGCATCAAAAAAAAGGACGGCGTCGAATACCGCGCCCTCGCCCTGAACAAAAAGGGCATCGAGCGCGCATATGAAGCAGGCGTCACGAAGGCGAAGCTCACGGTCTCCGCGAGCCCGACCCACTCCCGACAGAACAGCAATGCGTCCCCCGAGGAGATCGTCGCGAGCTTCAGGGACTGCGCCGACTACGCGCGCGAGCACGGCATCACGATGTCGGGCGCGATCGCGACGGCGTTCGGCTACTATGCCGAGGGCGTCATCGGCCTCGACCTCATCACGCCGATCGTGGACAAATACCTCGAGATCGGCGTCGAGGAGCTCTCGATGTCCGACTCCACGGGGTTCGCCAACCCAAAACAGGTGTACGAATATATGTCGTACCTCCTCGAACGGTATCCGCAGGTGCGCTGGACGCTGCACACGCACAACACGCGCGGCATGGCGATGGCGAATATTTTCGCCGCGATGCAGGCGGGCGTGACGCGCTTCGACTCGTCGTTCGCGGGCATCGGCGGCTGCCCCTTCGCGCCGGGCGCGTCCGGCAACATCGCGACGGAGGACGTCGTCTACATGATGCGCGAGATGGGCATCGAGACCGGCTACGACCTCGAAAAAATTCTGGACGTCGCCGAGACGGTTTCGGACTGGCTCGGACACGACGCGGACAGCGCCCTGATGAAGGTCGAGCGGCGCAAAGACCGCGGAGGCGAAACCTGCTCCAGCGCGGAAGATTCCCCCTCTGCCGCAAAAAAAACCGCAACGGTGGAGAGAAGGGATGTCGAATCGAAAACGATCCGGTCCATCGGATACGAACCCGTCGCACAGATCCTCGAGGTAGAATTCCGGAACGGTGAAATCTACCAGTACAGCCCCGTCCCCACCCTCGTGTACGCAGAATTCCTGAACGCGGGGTCGTACGGGACCTACATGGAGGACGCGATCCGGGACGCAGGGTACGTCGAGAAAAAAATCAAATAAATCCGCACGGACAAGCGGGATGGAAAATGAGAAACCGGTGATTGGACACTTGCTCCGATCACCGGTTTTCTATATGGCGTTTTATCGTAAAATTGCGGATGAAGGGGCGTGATGCGATGACGGTTGAGATTCGAGCGATGGAGGAACGGGACTGGCCAGCCGTGGCGGAGATCTATTGGCAGGGCATCGGGACCGGGAATGCGACGTTCGAGACGATGGTGCCGCCGTTCGAGACGTGGAACCGCGCGCACCATCCACACAGCCGCCTCGTCGCGACAACGGACGGCGAGGTCGTCGGGTGGGCCGCGCTCTCCCCCGTGAGCGCGCGGCGCGCCTACGCGGGCGTGGCGGAGGTGACCGTCTACGTCGCGGAAGCCGCGCAGGGGAAGGGCGTCGGCAGGGCGCTCCTCTCGGCGCTCGTGAACGAGTCGGAAAGAAACGGCTGCTGGAGCCTGCGCGCAGCCATCCTCTCGGAGAACGAGGCGAGCATCGCGCTGCACAAGCGATGCGGCTTCCGTGTCGTCGGACATTACGAGCGCGTCGCGCGCGACATCCGGGGAAACTGGCGCGACGTCACGATCATGGAGCGCCGGAGCCGGACGGTCGGGGTCGAGTAGAGAACCGGAACTACACCTCGACCAGCAACACCCCGCACCAGCGGATGAGAAGGTCGAAGTGCGCGTCCGTATCGGACGAGTCGATTTGCTGCGCCCCGTCCTTCAGGGCGACGCGGGTTTCGAGGATGCGGCGTTCGTCCCCTTCGAGCTTTGGCAGGAGTTTTTTCCGCGTGTCCGCGTAGACCCCGGTGCGCAGGTAGTTTTGCGTCTGGAGCAGAAAGAACGCCCCCTTGTACGCGCCGCGCACGACCTCCGCGCGCGCCTCGGCGTCGCCGTACAGGTACGTGTGGCAGAGCGCGTGGTAGAGGGCGGATGCGCCGATCTTGACGCTCTCTGCGACGTCCGCGTCCGTGACGTCGGGCACGAGGCCGTCCAGCCTGCCGTGCAGCGCCTCCGTCTCGTTCACGAGCTGAAAAATTTCGAACTTCGGCCAGTGCCGCAATTCCTCGCGACCGGCGATGAAGCCGCAGGCCTTCTCCCCCTCCGGCATCGTCTTGACGATTTTCCGATAGGTGTCGAGGTCGTCCAGCGAGAGCGCGTCCAGAACCGTGACGACGTCGATGTCGCTCGTCTCCGTCGCCTCGTTTCGCCGATAGCTCCCCTGCAACCCCATGAAGAGCAGCCGGGGGCCGAACGCCTCACGCAGTTTTTTCAAAAGTTCCGCCGTCCAACTGTTTTTCTCGATCATCGTCACGCCTCCCTGAAGACGAAGTATACGGCGCCGCACATGCAGAGCGCCGCCCACAGGTAGCCCGTTTTCAGCGGCTGCTTCATGTACAGCACCGAGAACGGGATGAACACGGCGAGCGTGATCACCTCCTGCATGATCTTGAGCTGGCCGAGGTTGAAGACGGTCGCCCCGAGGCGGTTCGCGGGCACCTGGAACATGTACTCGAGCAGCGCGATCCCCCAGCTCACGAGCACCGCGACGTACACGGGCTTCGCGCCGAGCGTCCGCAGGTGTCCGTACCACGCGAAGAGCATGAACACGTTCGAGGTCGAAAGCAGCAACACGGTTTTGAGAGCGACCAAGGAAACATCCCCTTTGCATTTTTTTCAAAAATTCCGAATCAGCAGACCGTTATAAAACACAAAGCGACGAAAGTCAAGAGCCACGCGCCGGCCTCAAACCA
>JAJDHV010000094.1 GCA_030266365.1 Synergistaceae bacterium OttesenSCG-928-I11
GCGCGGTGTCGACGATGACGCGACTGCTCCGCCCCTGAAGGTCGATGGCATGATACTGCGCGAAGGCGTCGCAGACGCGGACGCATCGCCCGCAGAGCACGCACTTGTTTCGGTCGCGCAGGATGAAGGGGTTTTTGTCGTCGATGGGATATCGGTGCGCCTCGTCAAGCTCCGAGGCGTACCGCGACGTCCGGATGTCGAGCTCGCGGCAGAGGCGCGCCAGCTCGCAGTCGCCGTGCGACGTGCACGTCGTGCACTCGAGCGGGTGGCGGACGAGCATCAGCTCGACGATCGTCCGCCGCGTCTCCAGAACTTTTTTCGAGTGCGTGAGAATCCGCATGCCGTTCACCACGGGCGTCGTGCAGGCGGCGACGAGTTTGGGAGAGCCCTCGACCTCGACGAGGCAGACCCGACAGCAGCCGTCAGGCGAAACGCCCGGATAGTCGCAGAGCGTCGGAATATAAATTCCCGCCACGCGCGCCACATCAAGGATCGTGGCGCCACCGGGCGTCTCGATGGTCTTTTCGTTTATCGTTATTGCAAGCAATGGTCGGGCCTCCGAAAAAAATTTTTACGCGGTAATTATACTACGGATAGCGCGTTTGGCCATTCCGCCGCGAGGGCATTGTCCGCGATGCTGGTGTAGGGCCTTGAGGCAGAGGAAGAAAAAATGGATCGTAAAAAAATCACAATACTCATAATGAGGAGAAGGTTTTTGAGGGCGCAAACCTGAAAAACCCTCTCTTATTTTGTATGGACCGCGTGCGACACGATGTGATAGAGTTTGCGGGTTCTTTATTTGGGAGAGAGAAGAGAGTGATGAATATGGGCGAGAGGACGACAATCGGGCATCTGACGGCGATCTTGACGGTGGGGATCTGGGGGACGACGTTCGTCGCGACGAAGGTGCTGCTGCGGAGCTTTACGCCGGTCGAAATTTTATTTTTCCGCTTCACCCTCGGTTATGCGGCGCTCTGGATCGTCGCGCCGCGAATGCTCAAGGCGTCCGGGCGGCGGGAGGAGCTCTGTTTCGCTGCGGCCGGTTTGAGCGGCGTGACGCTCTATTTTCTGCTGGAGAACATCGCGCTGACCTACTCGCTCGCGTCGAACGTCGGCGTGATTCTCGCGGTGTCGCCCCTCTTCACGGCGGTGCTGGCGCGCTTTTTCGGTGGGACGGAACGGCTCAATGCGATGTTCGTCGCGGGGTTTGCGGCGGCGATGTGCGGCATCGCCCTGATCGCGTTCGGCGGTGACGCGGTGCTCGAAGCGAACCCCATCGGCGACGTTCTGGCGCTTTTGGCCGCGCTCACCTGGGCCATCTACTCGAACTTAATGAAAAAAATCGGAACGTTCGGCTACGACAACGTCCGTTGCACGCGGCGGATTTTTTTCTACGGTCTCGTCTTCATGCTGCCCGCGCTCTACCCGCTCGGCTTCCGCCTCGGGCTCGAGCGCTTCGCCGCGCCGGTGAACGTCTTCAACATCGTCTTTCTGGGGCTCGGTGCGTCGGCGCTCTGCTTCGCGACGTGGAACCTGTCGGTCAAAATTCTGGGTGCGGTCCGCACCAGCGTCTACATCTACGCCGTGCCCGTCATCAACATCGTCGCGGCGATGATCGTGCTGAACGAACACATCACGAAACTCGCCGCACTCGGCACCGCCCTGACCCTTGCAGGCCTTTTCCTCTCCGAGGGAAGCCAGCGGGGGCGGACGAAGGGTGGGACGGCGGATGCCTAAAGAGGGCGAGTGTCGTTTTTTTCGAGAATTGCGCCGATGTCTCTTCCCGCATATAGGATGCGGGCGACGGTAACCGTCCGATCCGTCACGTAATACAGGACGATATACGAGTCAACGACGCGCACGCGGAACTCGAAGGGGCGGGTATCGACGTTTGAATGATAGACGGGATGGGCGAATGGAAAGATCCCCAATCGTTCGACTGCCGCCCCGATCTTGTCCAGCAGACGGTTTGCCGCCTCCGGCGCGGCGAGCTCCACCGCGATGTAGGCGACGATATCGGCGAGATCGTTTTCGGCGACGGGCAGATAGGAGATCTCATATTTCGCTCGGGGCATTCTTCACGATCTCTCTCATTCGAGCCATCACCTCGCCGTGCGTCCGGCGTTTTTCCGTGCTCTCCGCTTCGTTGCGGGCCACGAGAAGGGCCGCGTCGAGGTCGTGCAGAAATTTTTTCCCCCTGTAATCTTCGATGCTCATGACGACCATATCGCCGTAGCCGTTTTTTGTCAGGAAAACGGGTTCCCCCTCTTCGTGGACGATGCGGGATATCTCGGCGAACTTGTTGCGCAGGTCCGACACGGGTCTGATTTGCGGCATGTCTCGATCCTCCATATCCGATGATCGTCCCATTTTATCATAATTGTGATAACGGAACATGGGCAAACGAACGAGAACCTGGATCACACCGGCAGCAGCAGCGTCGCGACGGTGAAGTAGACGACGAGCGACATGGCGTCGACGAGCGTGGCGATGAGGGGGGAGGCCATGAGGGCCGGGTCTGCGCGGAAGAGTTTGGCGAGTATCGGCAGGATGCCGCCGATCGTGTTGGCGAGCCCCACCGTGATCAGCATCGCGAGCGAGACGGTGAGGCCGACCGCGGCCTGTCCCGGATAGCCGATCAGCACGCGCGCGTAGTTGACGACCGCGAGCGGCACGCCGACCAATAGCGACACGCCCAGCTCCTTCGCCACGATGGCGGGGGCGTCCTTCGTCGAGATCTCGCCCAGCGCCATGCCGCGGATGACCATCGTGCTCGACTGGCTGCCCGCGTTGCCCCCCGTGTCGGTCAGCATCGGGATGAATGTGACCAGCAACGGGAGCGCGATGAACGCCTCCTCATACAGGCCCAGGATGTAGCCCGTGATCATGGCGCTCACCATGAGGACCGTGAGCCAGAGCACGCGGTTGCGCGCCATCGACAGCACGCCCGTGCGCAGGTAGGGGCGCTCGCTCGGGGCCATGGCAGACATGCGCTGGAAGTCCTCCGTCGCCTCCTCCTGCATGGCGTCCATCGCGTCGTCGATCGTGACGATGCCGACGAGCCGCCCCTCCGCATCGACGACGGGCAGGGACATCAGGTCGTATTTGGCCATCAGGTTGACGGCGGTCTCCCGGTCCTCGGTCGTCGCGACCGAGATGATGTTCGTCTCCATCAGCGATTCGACGGTCTCGTCGTCGCGCGCCAGAAGAATGTCCTTGACCGTGACGACGCCGACCAGCAGCCGGCTGTCGTCTGTGACATAGCAGTTGTAGATCGTCTCGCGGTCCTCGCCGGTGCGGCGGATGCGCTTGATCGCGGCCTCGACGGTCATGTCGCGCCGCAGGTTCGTGTACTCCGCCGTCATGATGCTCCCCGCCGAGTCGTCCGGGTAGTGCAGGAACTGGTTGATGAGGCTGCGCGTCTCGTGCGACGATGTCTTGAGCACGCGTTTGACGAGCGCCGCAGGCATCTCCTCGAGCATGTCGACCGCGTCGTCGACGGCGAGCTCCTCGACGAGGTCCGACAGCTCGTCGTCCGTCACGGCGCTGGCGATGCGCTCCTGCGTCTCCACAGACAGCTCGGCGAAGACCTCCATCGCCTGGTCCTTGGGGAGCAGGCGGAAGAGGACGACGGATTGCTTCTTCGGCAGCTCCTCGATGAACTGCGCGACGTCGACCTCGTGCATCTCGGAGAGGGCGTCGCGGAGGGCTCTGTAGTCCTTCCCGCCGACGAGGAGCGCCAGTTCGACCGCCTTGACCTGATTCAGCATCGCCTCTCCCCCTTCCCTAGAACAGCATCGAGGCCGCGACCGAGAAGTAGAGGACGAGCGTCAGCGCGTCCGCAATCGACGTGATGAGGGGGGCTGCCATGATGGCGGGGTCCACCCGGAGCGCGCTCGCCGCGATCGGCAACAGGCCGCCCAGCGTCTGTGCGACGACGATGGCCCCGAACTGGGCGAGCGAGACGACGAGCGGGACGAGCTGAACAAAACCGCCGTCCGGATGCGTGACGGTGAGGCGGACGTAGTTCATGGTGGCGAGCGCCGCACCGACCACGACGCTGACCCGCGCTTCCTTCCAGACGACCTTGAGGGCGTCGCCCGTATCGATCTCGCCCAGCGCGATGCCGCGGATGACCATCGTGCTCGCCTGACTGCCCGCGTTGCCCCCGGTGCCGGTCAACATCGGGATGAACGTCACGAGCACCGGGACGGCGGCGTAGACCGGCTCGTAGAAACCCAGGATCGTGCCGGTCAGCATGCCGGAGAGCATCAGGAGGAGCAGCCACGGCAGGCGGTTGCGCGCGAGCGTCGCGATCCCCGTCTTGAGGTATGGGCGCTCGCTCGGGGTGATGGCGGCCATCTTTTCGAAGTCCTCCGTCGCCTCCTCCTGCATGGCGTCCATCGCGTCGTCGATCGTGACGATGCCGACCAGGTGCCGCTCGGCGTCCATGACGGGGAGCGAGATGAGGTCGTATTTGGCGACGAGCTGCGCCGCCTCCTCGCGCCCCGACGTCGTGAAGACGGAGATGACGTCCGGGCTCATGATCTCCTGCACGATTTCCGCGTCGTGCGAGAGGAGCAGGTCCTTGACGGAGACGACCCCTTCGAGCCGTCCCAGCGCATCGATGACGTAGCAGGTGTAGATCGTCTCGCGGTTCTCGCCGACCGCGCGCAGGTGGTCGATGGCCTCCCCGACGGTCATGTCGGCGCGCAGGTCGGTGAACTCCGCCGTCATGATGCTGCCCGCCGAGTCGTCGGGGTAGAGGAGGA
>JAJDHV010000095.1 GCA_030266365.1 Synergistaceae bacterium OttesenSCG-928-I11
CTCTCCATTCTCAACTTCTTTAAACTTGACAGAAGGGCGTTGTGTCAAAACAGCAGGACCATACCAAAAGTCAAATAGCGCAATTCCCTTCGGGGACAGATGCTCTTTAATTGTAGCGAGCATTTTCAAAACATCTTTATTAGAATTTTGATAACTTAACACGTGAAAAAGCGCAACCACGACATCATATGTTTCTCCCAAACGCAAAGTTCTTAGGTCACCGCAAGAAAAAGAAAGGTTATCATCTTTATTTTTCTCTGCCTCGTTTATCATTTTCGAACTAAGATCGACACCATGAACAAGATATCCCAATTTTGCGAATTCTCGTGAAAAGCGCCCTGTACCGCACCCCAATTCAAGCATACTTTCAGGGTTCTCCACATAATCTCGCACAATCGAATCTACATAATTTGCTTCAGCAACATAGTTTTTATCTTTATAAAGAAGATCGTAATATTTGCTATATGCATCAAAGGTAATCATTGAATTACCATCAAAACCTTCTTCACTTCAGATGTGGCATACACGATCTGGTCTTCCGTTATGCCAACACCACTTGGAAGATAGAATCCCTTTCGTGAGATTGCTTCGGAAACGGGATGATTTTCTTTTTCGAACAATTTCTGATTTAAAAAAACGGGTTGCTCATGCATCGGCCAAAAAAACGGCCTAGTAGCGACACCCAGCGCTTTCAAACGCTGGGCAAAATCGTCTGCATCCACATGAAGGCAATCTTTTAAAATCAAACCGAAAACCCAATAAATATTCTCGGCATAAGACGTTTTTTCAATTGGCAATTGCAAATTAGACACACTTGCGAATAAACCCTGATACTTCCTGCCAATATCTCGCTTTTTATTTATCGTCTCTTCGAGTCTTTCCAACTGTGCCATACCTACGGCAGCCTGCAAATTGGACATCCTAAAATTATACCCTAAACGCTCGTGCATAAACCTGCGGGCAGGGAGAAAACAAAGATTCCTCAGAGAACGACAGCGCTCGCTCAACTTGTCATCATTACAAAGGACCATGCCTCCTTCGCCTGTAGTTATATGCTTGTTTGGATAAAAACTAAAACAACTGATGTCACCAAAAGAACCACAAGGTTCTCCATAATAGGTTTGCCCAATGGCTTCCGCCGCATCTTCAATAACCTTCAGACCATATTTTTTTGCCAAATTCAAAATCGGTCGCATGTCCACAGGCAATCCGTATATGTGAACGACCATGATGGCGCTTGTTTTCGAAGATATTTTAGATTCAATCTGCGATACATCCATATTCCATGTAAGTGGATCGCTATCAACCAAAACCGGAATACACCCAGCTCTGACTATCGCCGATGCACATGATATTATTGTAAAGGTTGGCATAATAACCTCGCTACCCAGCTCAAGTTCTAGAGCTTGCATCGCCAAATCAAGAGCAACACTGCCATTCGCAACAGAAATGGCATGTCTGCGTTTGCATAAATCAGCCATTCCTTGTTCGAAGCGCTCGACAAAAGGACCTTCAGAAGAAATCCAGCCCGTATCGATACATTCTTGTAAATATTTTTTCTCGTTCCCGGACAAATCCGGTTCGTTCACAGGAACAAACATCATGTATCACTCTTTTCCGTGTTGTGACGCTTGGTTTCAATCCCCACAAACCTAGTTTTATCCGCTTCCCCAGCATAAGGTCCCTGCTTAACTTCGATCATCTCTACATCTTCCAAGACTTCAAAACCATGACCGCCTGCTGCCAACAAAATAACATCCCCAGACGAAATTTCGCAGCTTTTGATATAGTCACGATTGTCACTATAAAAATTCACTTTCAATCGTCCCTTGCGAATGAAAAGGACTTCTTGTGTATAAAGAACAGTTCTGCTTAGGTGGTTATGAACGTGAGGTTCGATCACTTTACCTGCGGGATGTTGCATATATGCTAATTGTTGCGAAAATTCTTGCGGCGTGAAAAAATTGACACCTTCAATCGTAAAGGTCGCCTTGATAACAATCGCAAGAATAATTTCATCGGAGCAAATTGTGAAAAAACCATTTTCATGCATTTTATAAATAACCCCTATGTCTTAAAATTTCGTGAAAAACATTGAATGACTACCGGCTAAAGTCGGTAGAATTCTTTTGCAACTGAAAGTCGCTTTCGGTCTAAAAAGCCCGCTGAAAGTTCTTTGCTCCTGCTACCATGATGAAGATGATCGACTAGGCGATGACATTTAGGATACGCGCACCATACGTGCTGTTTGATTCGTGGTTCTCGTTCCCGCCCCATGTTATGGTGCTCAAAGACAAGGGCCTGGACGTCATCAAGAAGGAACCGAAGGTGCATTATTACTACTGCGGACAGATGATATCCGCGCCGCATATCTACAAGGTCAAAGAAGCACTGGGGCCGCAGTAAATATCTTGTTTTGACTTGCCGGTTATTGTTTTCTCAATGTGCGAAAGTTGAGTTAGTATTTATAATGACTTCTAATTTTGAGTAATAGAGCTTGGGGGATAATTATCTTTACACAATGCACGAATACTTCAAGCATCGGGTGCCTCTGGGGGTACGCACGCTTATAATAATTTTTTATTGCATGAAATGCGCCGTCATGAATATTAATCGGGATTTTTCTGATCTTCTCATATGATTCCGTTAATGGAGCCACGAACTTCTCAATATCGTTCACTCTGGAACAATGAGTACTTTCATTTTCATAACCAATATGCTGCACAAAATTTTCCCTAGGATATAACCCCACCCTTTTTAATAGAAAGTTCGATGCATACCATCGAATAGCCCATGAATCAACCTTTCCGTCCACTTGGTGTTTTAATAAACGAGTAAAAGGGTATGAAAGATCGAAATCGAACTCTTTTTTATGCTTTCCATGCTTTATTTTTTCGTAAAGATAGCGCGCATCTGGCTCGAAATCTTTCCAAGCTCTCTTCCAGGTTCCCCACCCCAAACAACCTTCGGACGGTAAAAAATATGTTTCTGGCAGACAGGTATTATCCCAAGGCATTCGACATCCTTGTATTGTCGCCACGCGCGAATCGTTCTCGTATATATCCAAGCCATCATTCATATAATTTAAAAAAAATCTACTGGTAACCAAATCATCCTCTAAAATAATTATTTTTCCGTATTGGTCAATAATTTGAGTCACACCAGAAATTATTGAATTTGCTAGCCCCAAATTTTGTTCTCTCAATACAAGAGAAAGCGAAGCAAATCCCTCAATATTTCTAATGTACTCTCGAACTTGATTCACTTTGAGAGCGTCGCTGTCGCTTTTGGGACCATCGGAAAAAATAAACAAATCGCTTTGGCAAGCGAGTTCGTTATTCGCTAATGCGCGTATAGTCGATTTCAAACAATCAATGCGATTGTATACAAATAAAACGACAGGAGCTAAACTGCTGACATTACTCAATTAAGACACTCCTTACTGCAAACCTATAAACTCCAATAATTTAGCAGTCGCTTTTCTCTGGCCTCACGAATAAAAAGAGATTTAACATCAACAAAAATGGCGTTTCCCGATTTAAGGCATTTTAAAATTTCTGATAAACCCTTCACTTTATATTCATCATGCGCGACTGCCAAAATCATTGCATCCAAATCGAGGAAATTACTCCAATCATTAATTGTAACACCATATTCTTTCTTTACTTCATCATGATCTGCGACAGGATCATGAACAATTACATCAATTCCATAATCCAGCAATTCATACACAATATCAACTACTTTGCTGTTGCGAATATCAGGAATGTCTTCTTTAAATGTTATGCCTAATATCCCTACGCGCAATGGGCTATGATAGCCATTTTTGCACAGCAATTTTATTGTTTTTTGTGCTATGAATCTACCCATATTATCATTGATCCTTCTGCCTGCGTGAAGCACTTGCGGTATGTATCCAAGTTCCTCTGACTTGTAGGTCAGATAATATGGATCCACTCCAATACAATGACCTCCAACAAGGCCTGGTTGAAACGGCATAAAATTCCATTTAGTGCATGCCGCCTCCAAAACATCATGTGTTGAGATATTCATGCGATCAAATATAAGAGCAAGCTCATTCATCAAAGCTATATTCATGTCACGCTGAGCGTTTTCTACAATTTTAGATGCTTCCGCAATTTTTATGGAAGGGACATTGTGAATTCCAGCTTTAATTATTGCGCCATACAGACAGGATAAATTTTTCCTAGTTTCATTATCTTCTGCACTCACGATTTTAACTATATTTTCAAGTGTGTTTTTCTTATCACCCGGATTAATTCTTTCCGGGGAATAGCCTATTTTAAAATCCATGCCTCTTTTAAGCCCCGAAAATTTTTCCAAAATGGGGCCACAAATCTCTTCTGTGACACCCGGATATACAGTTGATTCATAACAAATTATGGCGCCTTTGCACATAACCCTACCGATGGTTTCTGATGCCTTTACAACGCATGCTAAATTGGGGACATGAGCGGAGTTAATGGGGGTTGGGACTGCCACAATATAAAAATCCGCATTCTTTATATCTCCAATAGAATTGGTAAGCAATAATTTAGATACATCTGGAGTATCTTCGCCCAATAATCGATCATTACATGAACAATTTTTCAATAGATTTATTTTTTCTTCATTTTCATCAAATCCCACAACATTGGTGAATTTTTCGGCAAA
>JAJDHV010000096.1 GCA_030266365.1 Synergistaceae bacterium OttesenSCG-928-I11
AGGTCGGGGCGGTCTTTGGGGACTTGCCCTTTTTGACGAGGTGGTAGTTCGCGTAGGTGAGGGGGATGCCCTGCTTGAAGACCTCGGAGGAGACGACCTCGCCGACGAAGAGGACGTGGGTGTGGACCTCGATCCGGTCGATGATTTTCGCTTCGAAACCGGAGAGGCACCAGTCCTTGACGACGGGGACGTCGAGCGATCCGGTGGCGTAGTTCACGCCCTCGAACTTGTCGATGTCGCGCCCGCTCTTGAAGCCGAACTGACCGATGAAGGTCATGGGGACGTCCTCCTCGAGGACGGAGACGGAGAACGCGCCGTGCGAGAGCAGGCATTCCTCGGTGAAGTTCTGCTTGTTGAGGCAGACCGCCATGGTGATCGGGTCGCCGGTGAGCTGCATGACGGCGTTCGCCACCTGGGCGTTCAGTTTTTCGCCGCGCCTGGAGCCGACGATGTACATGCCGTAGCTGAGGTTGAAGAGCGCTTTGGGGTCGATACCCTGCATCGGAATTCCTCCTTCGTTTATTGTCGTTCGCGTTTTTTCTCTCGTTGCTTTCCGTCGTTTTTGATCTCCGCGATCAGCGCCTCGAGGTTCTCCGTCCGGGAGAGCTCGCGGTCCGGCAGGGAAAACGTCATGCAGGCGCACTCGGAGATGCCTGTCGCCGTACTCATGGCGGTTTTCACGATGCGGTCGGTCAGCTCTTTCAGCGCGGCCTTGCCCCAGTCGGTGCGCGAGATGCGCGTTGCGACCTCGTCCGCCATCGTCCCCTCGAGGATCTCGCGGACCTCGTCGCTGCACGCGCCGTGCAGGGCGGAGTAGGCGGCGATCGCCTCGAGCCTGCCGCCGCTCCGGGCGTTGTGGGTGTCGAACGAGCCCGCGGAGAGCTTGGCGAACTTGCCCACCTGCCCGATCAGGATCAGCTTCTCGAAGCCGAGGTTGCTGGCGATGGTGAGGGCGTCGCCGGCGAAGTTGCTGATGTTGACGATCCGGTCGTCCGGCACGCCCAGGATGATCGCCATGCGGCGCCCGTAGTTGCCCGGCACGAGGCAGACCGTCCGTGCGCCCGCCGCCTCGAGGGCGGAGAGTTTGGACTTGATCGCGTCGACGATCGAGTCGGAGTCGAGGGTGGACGGGGTGTAGGGCGCGTCGAGGATGGAGAGGCCCCCGACGATGCCGAGGCGGGGGTTGTAGGTTCGTTTGGCGAGCTCCTCGCCGTTGGGGATGGAGATGGTCACCGTGGCGCCCATGCCCTGCGGGAGCTCCTCCTCGACGGAGCGGCGGATCAGGGCCATCGGCCCCGGGTTGATGGCGACCTTGCCGGGCGCGACGAGCAGCCCCGGCTTCGTGACCACACCGATGCCGCGGCCTCCAAGGATCGTGATACCCGGCTCCTTCGTCGGCTTGACCGAGGAGACGATGACGGCGCCGTGCGTGACGTCCGGGTCGTCGCCGGCGTCCTTCGTGACCCAGGCATCGGCGCCCGACTCCATCCGGAGACAGCCGGTAATCGGGACCTGAACGACGGCGCCTCCCTGGAGGACAAGGTCTATCTCCGCGCAGCCCTTCCCCTGGAGAAAGCGCAACGCGGCGACGGACGCGGCAACTGCTGCTGCCGCCGTCGAAAAACCCTTGCCGTCCCGGACCTCGCCCATTCAGTATCCCTCCCGAACGCAAAAATCTTGACTCGAGTATACTCTGGAATGGTTATTCTTTCCAGATGTGCACTCGGGTTTTCTTTTTCCCGAGGTGACATTCGTAATGCAGGCGATACAAAAGCGGTCAAACCCGAAGTTATGCCCATTTTGTGGATAACTTTGTGGAGAAGTTGGGTAACTGAAATTCAACCGGCGTTCAGCATTCGCGCATCGCGCCTCGAATTCCCCAGGCGGCGACGAGGGTGAGACCGGAAATCAACAAAAAGATGCCGGGTATCGAGACGCCCGCCCACAGCATGCCGCTCACCGAAAGGCTGGAGAGGACCATGAAGAACGAGTCCGTCACGTTGATGCACGCCGTCGCACTCGCGAGGAACGCCTCGTCGCTCCGGCTCTGGACGATGGCGTACAGGGGCACGATGTACAGCCCGCCGAAAAACGAGATCACAAAGAGGCAGGCCGACACCGCGAGGTTCGGGGCGGAGACAAGAAACTCCCCGATCGTGGCGAGCGGAACGTCCGTGGAGAGCGGCGGGCGGAGAGACGCGAAGTAGAGGAGCACGCCCGCGATCGACATGCCGAGCGCGGCGTACGATACGTATTTCCCGCTCACCTCCCCTTTGAGGAGGACGTTGCAGGCGACCGAGCCCACGGCAATGCCGATGGAGAAGACGGCAAGGAAGAACGTCGCCACCTGCTCGTCCGCGCCGACCACGTTCTTCGCGTAAAGGGGGAACTGCGAGAGAAAGGTCCCGCCGACGAAGTAGAACCACGAGATGCCCAGGATCGTCAGAAAAATTTCCCGCCGCGGCCGGACCTCGTTGATCAATGCCGCGGTCTCACGAAAGACGTTGAAGCGAAATTCCAGAAAGGGGTCGATCGGCCGGGTCGGCGGGATGTACCGGCTCGCGATCCAGCCGATCGTCGCGATCCCGACGACCAGCAGGCTGACGAACAGGATCCCCGCCTCGCGCAGCACGAAGAGCCCGCCGAAGATCGTCCCGAAGAGGATGGCGAGGAACGTCCCCATCTCGACGAGGCCGTTCGCCGCGAGCAGTTCGTCCGGCGCGACGTGCTGCGGCAGGACGCTGTACTTGAGCGGGCCGAAAAACGCCGACTGCGCGCCCATGAGGAAGAGGACCGTCATCAGGAGCGAGACGCTCGCCGTGTAGAAGCCGACGACGCCGAGGGACATGACGACGATCTCCGCGATCTTGATCTTCTGGATCAGCGCGGAGCGCTCGTACTTGTCCGCCATCTGCCGGGCGAGGGCCGAGAAGAGCAGAAAGGGGAGGATCAACACGCCGCTCGCGAGCGGGACGAGGATGCGCGCGTCGATGCCGGAGGCGTCCGCCAGGCGGTACGTGATCAGGATGACGAGCGCGCTCTTGTAGAAGTTGTCGTTGAACGCGCCGAGGAACATCGTCGCGAAGAGGGGCATGAAATTGCGCGAGCGGAAGAGCGCGAACTGACTCTTGCGCGCACGGCCGGCGTCTTTTCGTTCTGTCAAACCATTCAACTCCCGCCTGGTGCAAAACTTGACTGCGGCCAGTGTAAGGCATTATTCTCGCTTTGACAAACGCCCAAAGGGCGACGAAAACCGAAGAAAAAATAGAATGAAAAAGCGGCTCGGGTCATGCCCGGCCGCTTGTCTGTTCGATCTGAAATTTGAGAAATTTTTGCGCTACTCGCCCAACAGGTCCTTGAAAATCTCCGGCACCGTCTCGAGCTTCGTGCACTTCGTGACGTTGCTGCCGGCAAAGAAGAGGCCCGTCTCCCAGTCGCCCATGTAGGCGTCGACGAGCGCACCCGCGATGCAGAACGTCGAACGGTCCTTGAGGTACGAGCAGTGCGACAGACAGGCCGCCATACACGGCTTGCTCTCGACGTCGCCCGCGATGTACTTTTCGACGAACGGGTTGCGCAGCGCGCGCCCGGGGATTCCGACCGGGCTCATGATGAGGACGACGTCGTCCTCCGTCGCGTCGATAAACGCCTGTTTGTAGCGGTCGTCCGCGTCGCCCTCGACCGTGCAGGCGAAACGCGTGCCCATCTGCACGCCGCGCGCACCGAGTTCGAACGCGCCCAGCATGTCGGCGCGATCCCAGATCCCGCCGGCGGCGATCACCGGGATGTCCGCCTTCACCGTCTCCGCGAGGTATTTGACGAGCTCCGGCACGACCGCCTCGAGCGAGAAGGCCGCGTCCGTGACGTGCTCCATCTTCGTCGCGCCGAGGTGCCCGCCCGCGTAGAGTGGCGTCTCGACGACGATCGCGTCGGGCAGCCGGTCGTACAGTTTGCCCCACTTGCGAATGATGAGGTCCGCCGCCTTGACCGAGCTGACGATCGGGATAAGCGCAACGTCGGGGAAGCCTTTCGTGTACTCCGGCAGCTTCATGGGGAGGCCCGCACCGGAGATGATCGCGTCGATCCCCGCCTCGCAGGCGCTGCGGACCTGCCGGTCGTAGTCGGTCAGCGCCACCATGCAGTTGACCGCGAGGACCCCGTCGGGCGCGATCTCGCGCGCCGCCTTCACGGCGTCCGCCATGGCGATTTCATTGACGTCAAAGTAGTTTCTTCCGGTGAAAGCGGGGTGGTCGCAGGCGAGACCGACGCTCGCAATGGTCCCGATCCCGCCGCACGCGGCAACCGCGCCCGCCAGACGCGAGCTCGAAATCTTGACCCCCATGCCCCCCTGCACGATCGGGTACTTCGGTGAATGTTTGCCTATTCTGAGTTTGGGCAGACTTGTCAAATCTCCACACTGCTCCTTCGCAAACGACCACGGTTGCGCGGTCATTCGAATTTCATCTTGTACAAATCTTTTCTGCAATACCAAAAACGACCAAAACAACTGCGATTCCCGAGAGAATCGTCAGACACGCAACATTATATCACACCCGCCGCGCCGATTCGGCTGCAAGTGTCACTCCGCCATGATCCCCCGAG
>JAJDHV010000097.1 GCA_030266365.1 Synergistaceae bacterium OttesenSCG-928-I11
GCCGGGGAAGAGAGTTTTTCTTCGCTTCGCAATAATGAGCGCGATCGCGCCGTGCGCGCACCCCATCTCGACGATACGCGCCCGTGCGGGCGTGCGCGCGAAATCCGAGAGCAACACGGTGTCCACGTTTACGCGCGGTCCTGCGCACTCGTCCGGTTGACGCATTTTCAGCTTGCCGTACAGGATGTCGTTGATCTCGTTCTTCTCCATCCATTTATTGTAACGCATTTTCGTCGACTCTTTGTTCCCGATAGGTGTATCAGGTATAATACAAGGAAGATTGGGATTGGACGGGTGGTTGCAAGATGTTCGAGTTCAGGGTCGTCGCGGAGTGCCCGGATACGGGCGCGCGCGCAGGAGAGTTTGTTACAAGGCACGGTGTCGTCGAGACGCCGCTCTTTATGCCGGTCGGCACGCAGGCCACGGTCAAGGCCATGTCGCCGCCGGAGCTGGAGGAGATTGGTGCGCAAATTGTTCTGTCGAACACGTACCACCTGTATCTTCGCCCCGGCGCGGACCTGATTGCGGAGGCGGGCGGACTGCACCGCTTCATGGGGTGGCAGCACTCGATCCTCACCGACAGCGGCGGTTTTCAGGTCTTCTCACTCGACGGGCTGCGTAAGGTTACAGACGAGGGCGTCCATTTCCAGTCGCACATCGACGGAAGCAGGCACTTCATGACGCCGGAGTTGTCGGTCGACGTGCAGCAGAAATTGGGCAGCGACATCGCCATGTGTTTCGACGAGTGCGTCGCGCTGCCGACGACGGAGGAGAAGTCGCGTGCAGCCATGGAGCGCACGATTGCGTGGGCGGCGCGTTGCCACGATTTCCACAGCCGCTCGGATCAGGCGCTCTTCGGTATCGTGCAGGGCGCGCTTTTCGAGGATCAACGCATTGAATGTGCGGGAAGGTTGATGGAACTGGATTTTCCGGGATACGCGATCGGTGGATTGTCGGTGGGGGAGTCGCACGACGAGATGTATCGGATTCTGGACGTGCTGCACCCGGTCCTGCCGCAGAGTAAGCCGCGCTATCTGATGGGCGTTGGCATGCCGGAGAACCTGATCGAGGGCGTCGCGCGCGGTGTGGACATGTTCGACTGCGTTCTGCCGACGCGCAACGGGCGCAACGGTAACCTGCTGACGAGCCGGGGGCGGATCAACATCAAGAACGCACGCTTCGAGCGCGACTTTGGCCCGATCGACGAAATGTGCGACTGTTACACGTGCCGCAATTTCACGCGCGCGTACGTGCGGCACCTGTACCGCGCGGGGGAGATGCTCTCGGCGCGGCTTTGCAGTTGGCACAACATCCATTTTCTCGTGCACCTGATGCGGCGCGCTCGCGCGTCGATATTAAAAGGAGCGTTTTCTGCGTTTCGCGAGGAGACGATGAAAATGTTGCAGCCGGAGGGAATTGCGCAATGAGTGTCGATGTTCGGGGGCGAATCGTGCAGCCGACGCCGGATACGATCCGGGAAGCGGCGGAGATCATTCGCGACGGAGGGCTCGTCGCGTTTCCGACCGAGACGGTCTATGGCCTCGGGGCGAACGCGCTCTCCCCGGAGGCGGTACGGAAAATCTTTTTGGCAAAAGGGCGTCCCGGCGATAACCCACTGATCATGCACGTGGGGAGCATCTCGGACGCCGCGAAATACGCCGAGATCAACCACGCGGCGGAGACGCTGATGCTGAACTTCTGGCCGGGGCCGCTCACGATCGTGCTCGCCTCGTATCCAAACGTGCCGCGCGAAACGCGCGCGGGGCTCGACACGGTGGGGATCCGATTCCCCCTGAACACCGTCGCGATGGAGTTGATCCGCGCGGCAGGCGTGCCCATCGCCGCCCCCTCCGCGAACCGCAGTGGCCGCCCCAGTCCGACGACCGCGCAGGCCGTCTTCGACGATCTGGGGGACAATATTGACCTGATCATCGACGGTGGCGAGACGAATGTCGGGCTCGAGTCCACGGTCGTCGACGCGACCGCGGACGCCGTGGCGATTCTTCGCCCCGGAGGCGTTACGCGGGAGATGCTCGCGCCTTTCGTGGACGTGATGGAGGATGAACACGACGAGCTGAAATTTCGCTCGCCCGGCACTCATCATCGCCACTATGCGCCTTCCGTGCCCGTATGGCTTTGGGGGGGAGGGGTGCCCGACGAAGCGCTCAGTGAAGCGGTCATGGGCCGAAAATGGTCGTATGTCGGCATGAGCGATTTCCCCTGCGACATCAGCGAGCCGATCGAGAAAATTTTGTTCGAGTCCGTGCCCGAGTACGGCCACGGACTTTTTGCCGCGCTTCGCGCACTGGAAAAGGGTGGAGCCGATACGATCGTCGCGCAACTGCCCCCCAATACCGGGTTGGGGTGCGCTGTGTGCGATCGACTGAGACGGGCCGCCGGGGTTGCGTAATCCGCAGCCCGTAAACCAAGACAAACCAAAACGCACGCACGCATGGCACGGAGGTGTTATGCGTGCGTTTTTATTTTCAGACGACTGGCATCGAGAATCAACGATCCATTTGGCCGTTCCGGTGATGCGGAAAGTTCAAACAGAAAATACAAACCCTTTTTCTTTTTTCTCCGCGATCTCTTTCGTCATCGCTCATTTTTTTCCTCTATTTTTTCTGTCCCACCTTGCGGCGATAAAGAAGTTTTTCAGCCGTTTTTTCGTGCATTTTTCGAAATAAAAATATATACTATCCTCACTTTTCATAAATGGGGTTCTGGGCAATGAAGGACGATTTACAGCATTTTCTGAGAGCGATCCCCTCCATGGATGAACTGCTTTCGCTTCCGTGGGTAGAGCAGTTGGAGATCGAAATGGGAAGAGAAGCGGTCAAGAGCATGTTCAACGAGGTGCTCACCGACGTTCGCCGGATGGCAAGAGACGGCGGCGCAGATTTGTCGTCCCCCGTGCTCGACCTCGTCTGCGAGCAGGCGAAGCGCCTCATGAGCCGCCGCGCTTCCGCGAGCCTGACGCGCGTCGTGAACGCGACGGGCGTCGTCGTGCATACGAACCTCGGCCGCTCGCCCCTCCCGGACGTGGCGCTGGAGGCGGTCGTGAGTGCGGCAGCCGGGTACAGCACGCTCGAATATTCGCTGGAAGACGGCATGCGCGGCCACCGCAACGCGCACGTCGAATGGCTCGTCAAGCAACTGACGGGTGCGCAGGCGGCGCTCGTCGTCAACAACAACGCCGGGGCCGTGTTGCTCTCGCTTGCCGCCACGGCACGGGCGCGCGAGGTCGTCGTTTCCACAGGCGAACTGGTCGAGATCGGCGGTTCGTTCCGCATCCCGGATATCCTCGCGTTTTCGGGGGCCAAAATGGTCGCGGTCGGCTGCACGAACTGCACGCACCTGCGCGACTATCGCGATGCGATCACGGAGGAGACCGCGGTCATCCTCAAGGTCCACCCTTCGAACTACAAGATCGAGGGGTTTACGGAGTCCGTGTCGCGCGAGGATTTGGCTGCACTCGCGCATGAGCGCGGCTTGATTTTCATGGAGGATTTGGGGAGCGGTTTGCTCGAACCGCTGAACGTGCGGGATCTCGGCAGCGAGCCGACCGTGCGCGACTGCATCGAGGCGGGCGTCGATATCGTGACGTTCTCCGGCGACAAACTGCTGGGAGGCCCGCAGATGGGGTGCGTGGCGGGATCCGCCGAGCTGATCGGCAGGATGCGCGGCAACCAGCTCCTCCGGGCACTTCGCGTCGACAAGATGACGCTTGCCGCGTTCGAGGTAATTCTGCGCCTGTATCTCAAGGGGAAAAGCGACGACATCCCGACCGTCGCGATGCTGCGCGCGGATGATCGAACGCTGCGAGAGAGGGCGGAAGCCCTGTGCGGCGCGATTCGAAGCGTCCTGGACAAAAAATCGATTGCATCGGTCGACGTCGAATCGACCGCGACCGATGATGCGGTGGGCGGTGGGTCGTACCCGACGAGCCGTCTGCCTGGGTGGGGGGTCTCTCTTTCGATGCCTGGTGGCGTGTCTGCCGAAAAGTTTGCGGCAAGACTGCGGGCGTGTCGTGTGCCGGTGGTGCCGGGAATCAGAGAGGGCAAAATTGTCTTCCATGTGCGAACGCTTCAGAAAGGAGATATCGAACGCATCTCGGGCGCAATGGAACAAATATTCTAAATAGAAGCACATTCAACGCTTCCGTTGAAGGAGAGATCCCGTATGGAGTACCCGTTCATCCTGGGCACGGCCGGTCACATCGACCATGGCAAGACCGCGCTCGTCCGCGCCATGACCGGCGTGGACTGCGACAGGCTTTACGAAGAGAAGAAGCGAGGCATCACGATCGAGCTGGGCTTTGCCCCACTCCGTCTGGTGTCCGGAAAGACCGTGAGCATCATCGACGTTCCGGGACACGAGCGTTTTATCCGACAGATGGTCGCCGGCGTGGCGGGCATCGACGCTGTCATGCTCGTTGTCGCGGCAGACGAAGGTGTCATGCCCCAGACGCGTGAGCACCTGGATATCCTCAAACTGCTCGGCGTGGAAAGGGGCATC
>JAJDHV010000098.1 GCA_030266365.1 Synergistaceae bacterium OttesenSCG-928-I11
CCGAACCTCGTTCGCTCTCCCGGGCGACACAAAAAAACAATCCGCACCAGCTCGCCCTTCTGATGGCGACCGGTGCGGAAAACTGCGTCGAACTCCCATCTCTTTTTAAGCCTTATGGACGAAGGGTAGGGGCATTTCACGATACGGCCCCGTCAGACCGAGAGAGCGTAGAGTCGATTAGACGGCAAGACGTTTTCTGCCCTTGCGCCTGCGATTACGGATGATTCTGCGACCGCTCGGGGACTCCGAACGGACCAGAAAGCCCATCTTACGCTTTCTGCGTGTATTGTGAGGCTGATACGTCCTCTTCATGCTCTAACACCTCCTGAGCCCGATCTTGCTAAAACAACCAAGGTAATATAGCACAGAAGTCTCCTCCGAACAACTATCTCGTCCTCGAAACGTCCGAGAAAACGCCGATAATTATAATACACGAACCATTTTTTGCGAAGAGGTGAACACAAGTGAAATTCCGCAAAATCGCCATGACCCACGCTCTGCTCGTCTGCGTCGTTATGTTTCTCGCGCTGTCTGCCGTCTCTGAGGCGGCCTCGAAAAGCGCCGAGCCGGAATACGAACAGAACGGCACCATCTCCGGCACACCGCTTCTCTATCAGAATCTCGTCGTCAACAAGCACGGAGTCGCCGCCGTCACGATCTACAACCCGACAACCACCGGCGTCTCGTTCAGCGCGAATTTTTCCTTTTACGACAACAATGGCAAATATCTCGCCGGATTCTCCGTCAGCGGCTTCGCTTCGCGCAGTACGCGCAGCTCGCACATCGAAGAGATCGACTACAAAAAAATTCGCAAGGCAACGTCCGTCAAGGTGCTGGGAAGGTCCGGGCGGACGACCGAATAATCAGTCGTCCAGCAGTTCGGCGTATCGCTCCTCCTTCGCGGAGCACATCATCATCGCGATGAAATGCAGTTGAGGCACATTCTCGCAGATGATCTTGATCATGACGGCGATCGGAACGGAGAGCAGCGCGCCCGAGAAACCCCAGATCAACCCCCAGTACATGAGCGAGATCAGAATTACGACGGGGCTCAGATCAAGTGCGTCTCCCATGATCTTCGGTGTCATGATGTTCCCGATGGTGAACTGGATGGTGAGAAGAGAGAGAAACGCCAGGATGGCGGGCACCCAGTTCGGGTAAAACTGCACGATCGCGACAAGGATCGGCGGGATCGACGCCGCGATCGATCCGATCGTCGGAATGAAGTTCAGGAAGAACGCGAGTACCCCCCACGTCAACGCAAAATCCACGCCGATGAGCGTGAGCGACGCCCACACGCAGCAACCGGTCGCAAAGCTGATCACGGCGAGCGTTCGGAGGTATTTCGAAATCTGCGTCACGATCTTTCCGGCGATCATAGCCATCTTTCGCCCATTTTCCCCGCGAAACGCGAGGCGCAGCCGATTTTCCGCGGTCGGGGATTCGAGCAGCATGAAGACGAGAAAGACGAGCATCATGACCATCGTCCCGAGCCAGTTGAGCATGAACCCCGTCATGCCGGAAACATACCTGCCGATCGTGTTGTACCAGTTGATGGTCACCCAGAAATCCCTCGGCAGGTCGAATTGGATGAGAAGCGTCCGCCCGATGTCGACGAGCTTCATGTAATACACCGGCAGAATATCCACCATCCCCTGCACCCTCGAGTTGAGGAAGATTCCGAGCGGTAACAGGACGGCGACGAGGCTGGCCATAACGACGAAGACCATCACGAGCGTCGGGATGCGTTTTTTTGCGCCCCATTTGATGAGCGGAAAGAAGAGCATCGACAAAAGGAAGGAGAGCATGAAGGGGATGGCGACAGTCGCAGCCTTGCTCAGCACAAAACCGATGCCGATGATCGTCATGATCGCGACACATGTCTCCAACACGTTCGGGGCTCTATTTCTTCTGTCGGTATACTTCATCCGCAATCCCCTTCCCCATCATTCACCCGGTTTGACTTCCTTGAAAACGGCGCCCTCGGCACCGGAGGTCACATACTGGCGGTAGCGTTCCAGGAATTGGCTGCCGGTCGGTTTCAGAGCCGGTTTGTACTCTTTCTGCCTGCGCGCAATTTCCTCGTCGGAGAGTTCGAGGCGAATCGAACGGGCCGGAATATCTATCTTGATCACATCCCCTTCGCGGACGATACCAATCGGTCCTCCCGAGACCGCCTCGGGTGAGACGTGCCCGATCGACGCACCGCGCGACGCGCCGGAGAATCGCCCGTCGGTCAGGAGCGCGACGGACGAATCGAGACCCATCCCCGCCAACGCCGACGTCGGCGTCAGCATCTCGCGCATGCCGGGGCCGCCTTTCGGCCCCTCACCCACGATGACCACAACGTCGCCGGATTTGATGCGTCCTTCGGCGATCGCCTCGAACGCGGCGTCCTCTCCGTCGAAAACGCGCGCCGGCCCCTCGTGGCGCATCATCTCGGGCAGCACCGCGCTCTGCTTTACGACACAGCCGAGCGGTGCGATATTCCCCGTGAGAATCGCAAGCCCACCCTCCGCATGGACAGGAGCCTCGAGCGGGCGAATGATCTCTTCGTCGCGAACCTCGGCTTCCGCGATGTTTTCGCCGACCGTTTTGCCCGTCGCGGTCATTTGCTTTGTGTCGAGGAGCTCGCCCGCGGCGAGCCGCGACATCAGTGCGGGAATGCCGCCCGCGTGATGAAGGTCGGCGATGAAGTACTTTCCGCCCGGGCTCATGCTGCAAAGGTGCGGCGTTTTTCTGCTGATCTCGTCGATATGGGAGAGCGGCACCTCGAAACCGGCACAATGCGCGATTGCCGGGATGTGCAGACAGGTGTTCGTCGATCCGCCGAGCGCCACGTCAACGGCGAGCGCGTTGTCGACCGCCTCCTTCGTGACGATGTCGCGGGGCCGGATGTTTTTCTGGACGAGGTGCATGATCGCGCGCCCCGCCTCCTTGGCGAGCCGTACCCTGTCGGAGTACACGGCGGGGATGGTGCCGTTCCCGGGCAGGGCGAGCCCGATCGCCTCCATAACGCAGTTCATGGTATTGGCGGTGAACATCCCCGCGCACGAGCCGCACGTCGGACAGACGGAGCGCTCCATCTCGGCCATCTCCTCGGGCGACATCGTGCCAGCGATGCTCTTGCCGACGCCCTCGAAGATCGTGGAGAGATCGCTCTTCCGGCCACGGTAATTTCCAGGGAGCATCGGGCCGCCGCTCAGGATGACGGCTGGCAGATTCAGCTCGAGCGCCGCCATCGCCATGCCCGGGATGATCTTGTCGCAGTTCGTCACCATGACGAGCGCGTCGAAACCGTGCGCGACGGTCATCGTCTCGATCGTGTCCTTGACAAGCTCCCGGCTCGGCAGCGAGTATTTCATCCCGGCGTGGTTCATCGCGATGCCGTCGCAGACGCCGATCGTCGGGAAGTCGATGGGAAATCCGCCCGACGCATAGACACCCGCCTTGACTGCCTCGACCAGTTTGCCCAGATGGTTGTGCCCGGGGACGATCGAGTTGTAGGCGTTGACGACACCGATCCAGGGACGCTCGATTTCCCAATCCGCAAAACCGTTCGCGTAGAGCAAAGAACGATGCGGTGCCCGCTGTATGCCGTGTTTGACGCTGTCGCTTTTCATTTTCGAACCCAACTCCTCAGTTTATTTTCAAAAAAATATTGCGGTAACACGAATGCCCCGCGATCATCGATCCTTGAAGAGGTGCGAGGTGTCGCGCGTTCCCCAGCCTTCGACGTCGAGTTTCTCGTACGACGCCGACGCTCCGCTCTTGCCGCCCGTTGCGCGCGTGGCGAACGAGACGGATGTCACCTCGGTCGTCTGCGGTTTGCGCACATCCACGTCGAGCAGCTTCGTCGCGACGACAATGCCGTCGACCTTCGCGACGATACTGCCGTTCGCGTCGCGCCAGATCGTCAGGTTTGCGGGATACGCGAAATTCTTGACCGAAAACTCCTTCGTCCAGACGGGTTTCTTGCCCTCGTACTGGCGCAGGAGACCGCGACCGTCGGGATAGACGTAGAGCGCAAAACCGTCGCTTTCCCCCCAGAGCGCGACACCCGCCCCCGGCCCGTCCGAACCGCGCACGATGGCGGTGACGACCCACTCCAGATACGATTTTGCCTCGGAAGGGACGGGGAAATTCGTCCAAATTTCCGTGTTCTTGAGACGTGGGATGATTTTATATGCGGCGTTCTCCGGCACTTCGTACTTCATGCCGTCCTGATTGAGCTTGAAATTCTTCGCATCGAACGAATGCTTGAAGCGCTCGGCCGGCACTTCGGCCGTATCGGCGGCAAAAAGACAAGAGGAGCTGAACAGGGCAAACGCCAATATCAAAAAAAATTTTTTCATGAGTACACCTCCGCGGAATTTGTGAAACGCCCTTAATGATACCAGATTTACACGTTTTTTTTAATCGCGA
>JAJDHV010000099.1 GCA_030266365.1 Synergistaceae bacterium OttesenSCG-928-I11
GCGATAAGATCACGGGCGCCGTCACGCAAAGCCGCGGTATCACGATCCACCGGAGCGACTGCGCGAACCTCGAACGGACGGCGGAGGAGAAGCACGTTGCGGTTCGCTGGGGCAAGAAGCGCGACATCCGCTACACGGCGAGGATCAAGGTCGAGGCGGCGGACCGTGTCGGCGTGTTCGCCGACCTCGGCCAGGCGATCAGCCAGACGGACGGTCTGATCGTCAACATTCGCGGCAACGTCGTCAACGGGACGCGGTCGCGCTTCGTCATCGAGCTCCAGGTCTGGGACCTCGAGCACCTGTATCGAATTATCGCCCGAATCAACACGATCAAGGGTTTGATCGAGATCATGAGGGGATAGGATCGACCATGAGAGTGGTGATACAGCGCGTTTCCGCTTCGAAGGTCACGGTGGACGGCGTCGTCGTCGGGGAAATCGGACCGGGCCTCTGTGTCCTGGTCGGCGTTGCACCGGACGATACGGCGCACGATGCGGAACGTTTGGCGGACAAGATCGCGAACTTGCGCATCTTCGGCGACGAGGAGGGGAAGATGAACCGCTCGCTGCTGGACATCGGCGGAGCGGTCCTGGCAATTTCGCAATTTACGCTGTATGCCGACTGCCGGAAGGGGAGGCGGCCTTCGTTCGTCAAGGCAGCGCCCCCGGAGGTCGGCAACGCGCGATACGAACATTTTGTGGATCGGCTCAGGGATATGAATATCGAGGTGGCAACAGGCGTCTTCGGCGCAGAGATGAAGGTCGAAATCGCAAACGAAGGACCGGTGACGATCGTCATGGACAGCGCCGACCTGCCTGCCTGATCGGAGGATGCATAAATGAAACTGGATCGCTTTGCGCTTGGAATGCTGTGGACGAACTGCTATGTCCTGTCGAGTCGCACGGGGGACGCCGTTGTGGTGGACCCGGGAGGTCCGACGGAGGAGGTTCGGCAATATTTGAATGAAGAGAACCTGAGATTGCAGTGGGTTCTTCTGACGCACGGCCATGGGGATCACATCTTCGGAGTGGGGGAGCTGCGGACGCTTGCGTCTCGCGGCGTCGCCATCTGCGAGGAGGATGCCCCCTGCCTCGTCAGCTCCGGAGAAAATCTCTCGCGCCACATGGGACAGAAAGTCGAACTGGAACCGGCGGACCGCCTCCTGAAAGACGGCGACGTGCTCACAGTCGGCGACATGAAGATCGAAGTCATCGCGACCCCGGGGCACACGCGGGGCGGCTGTTGCTACTATACCTCCGAGGGAGACGAGGCAGTCCTGCTCTCCGGCGACACGCTGTTCGCGCGCAGCATCGGGCGCTCGGACCTGCCTGGAGGCGATGAGGCCACGCTGCTCGCTTCGCTCGGAAAATTGACCGGGTTCCCCGATTCACTCAAGGTATACCCGGGGCACGGACCCTCGACGACCATCGGTGAGGAGCGCAGCCTCAATCCATTCTGGCCGCGTTAGCGGACGGCGCGTTTGTCCGTCTCGGAAAGCAGGGCAAAATTGGAGAACAACGCCGAACTTTCTTTCGATCTATATATAACGGCCAACTCTCCCGGCGAAATTGCGGGCTGGGTCGCTCCGCTCGTTCGGGAGCTGCGCCCTCGCCTCTGGAACGCACGGATCACGCTGGTGATCGTCCCGTGTCAGTACGCGAGCGGGGCGGAGCTCGCCATGGGGGCGGAGGTCGGCGTCGACCGCACCGTCCGGATCGGAGGGGTCGGGGAGATGCTGCGCGCAGACGCGGCATCGGGCGTACGCCTCAGGCGAAATGCCCGAAAGATGGTTCTGCACCTCGGCGGGGATTTTTTCTTCTCCACCTATCTCTCGAAGCGCCTTCACTGCCCACTCTGGGCGTACAGCTCGCGGCCAAGGTGGGGACGTTTCGTGGAGCGTTTTTTCGTACCGGACGAAAAAGCCGAGCGCCGTTTCGCAATTCTGGATTTTTCGCGCGATCGGTATGAACGCGTCGGTCATCTGGCGCTCGACAGTGTGCTTCTCGCCGAGTCGGAGGAGGAGACGCGCAGTGTCTTGGGGCTCGCATCGGATGAGCCGGTCCTTGCCTTTCTGACGGGGAGCCGGCCGATCGAGTATCTGGTGGGCATCCCCTATTTTGCGCGCATCGCCGCCTTGATCGCCCGAAAATTCGGCGATCATCGCATTTTTTTCCCGCTCGCCCCGACGGTGGACGAGGACCGGCTCTGCGCCGCCCTCGCATCGGCGGGTGTCGAGTGGAAGGGAGAATCCCGCGTCCACGCGATCCATATCGGGGATGGCAAGTGGGCGAACGTCGTGCGCGGGCGAACGCTCGAGGTGCTGAACTGTGCAAAACTCGCCGTGGCGGTACCGGGGACGAACAACCTCCAGGCAGCGGCGCTCTTCACTCCGTTCATCATGGTGCTTCCGCTCGACCGCGCGGACGAGTATCCGCTGGACGGACTGCCCGGCGTCCTGCCGCTTTGGATTCCCGGCATGCGTTACTTGAAGAAAAAATATATCCAGAAGCTCAACGAGAAAGTCGAGTTCATCTCGCTGCCCAACCGGATGGCCGGGCGGATGATCGCGCCGGAGATCCGCGGGATCTTCCGCGAGGAGGATGTGGCGAAATGTGCCGTTGAACTCCTCGAGAACCCGACGCGTTTGCAGGAAATGTCGCGCGCTTTTTGGGAGCTCACGCACGAGCGGGGAGCCGCCCTGAAGTTTGCGGAAAAAATCGCCCAATGGGCCAAGAACGGAGGAAAGAGGTGACGACGGTGGATCGAACCGAAGTTGTCGAACGCATCAAACACGCCGCGAAGAACACGGACACGCTCATCGCTAAGCTCGATACGCTGACGAACCGCATCGATACCGCCAGGGTGAATCAAAACGAGGAACTCGTACAATATTACGAGAACCAGTTTACCGAGGCGTCGGTCGAATTCATGGACGGAGTCGAGTCGATCCTGGACGATTGGTACGAATTGCGCGGGGAGACACGACCGCCCGCGGATCAGGAGGACATCTCCCCCCGAGACGCTCGAGGAGATTCACAACACGGTGGTGAGCATCCTTCAGGGGTTGCCGGTCGAGTCGATCGCCGGTACCTCGCAAACGACGGAACGCGCCATCGCCGTTTCGAGTTCGCGCATGCCGCGCGTGACGGGGGAGGAGCGGTCCGAAGTACTGCCGCAGGCGAAGAAAGGCCCAAAGCACAAGGTCGACCTTACAGGCTGACGGCGATCGATCCCGCGATGACGAGCGCGATGCCTGCGCCCTGTGTCGCCGTCAGTTTTTCCTTCATAAAGACGCGTGCGAGAAGCACCGTGATGAACGGGCTCGATGCGGTAATCGGCGTAACGACGGAGACGGGCAGCACACGGATACACATTGCGAACGCCACACCGCCCAAAGCGACCCCGACGGTGCCGTTTCCGATGAAGGCCAACCACGATCGCAGGGGCAGATTCCGAAGAGGGACGACGCTGTTTTTGAATTTGCGGTTTTGTACGAAGCGGAGCGCCCAGGCGATGATCATGAACACGGCGTTTCGCAGGAAATAGGTCTCGGGGCCGCTCCAGTTGCCGCGAATCATCAGGGTTTTGAGAAACGGAATGTTCGCCCCCCCAGATAATCGCAGCTGCGATCGCGAGCGCGAACCCCTTCATTTTTTCCTTGCGCGTCTCGATGAAGTGGAGGTCGTACTCTTGTTCGACGTTTTCGCTCCGTTTTCGGGAGGCGTCGTAGCGAATGATCAAAAGCCCCAGGATAATCACGAATGTGCCGCCCCAGACGAGGGCGGTTATTTTTTCGCCCAGCATCCAGATCGAACAGAGCGTCGTGACGAGCGGGTAACCGCTGCTCACGGACACGGCCAAACTGGGACCGATTTTATCGATGGAGTAGATGTAGAGCTGATCGCCAATGATGGTACTCGTCGCAGCGGTGAAGAAGAGGCCGAAAACGAGATATGGCGTGAGCGTAGGCAGCTTCGTCGGCTGCATCGCGATCATCACGATCAGCATCGTCACGAAGGCGGCGGCCGAACGGATCGGGTTCACCTCATAAGGCCCCGCCCCTTTCATTCCCTCTTTGATGAAGATCGGGCTGAGCGCCCACGCCGTCGCCGTAAAAAACGCTAGAACGAACCCCCATACAGGCATTCCCAAGCCTCCAACGACCGACTCTTCGGTCGCGAACTAATGATTCTGCAAATGACTCCGCAATGGCGCTACCACTTGATCGGAACGTGAAAGTGGCAGGTGTGGCAGTGCTTTTCCGGGTGTTTCTCGAAATATTTCTGATGATAATCCTCCGCGGGATAAAAAATTTCAGCCGGTAACAGCTCGGTCACGATATCGTTTCCTTTGGCACGCAGGTATTCG